>JACFNV010000001.1 GCA_019454675.1 Gammaproteobacteria bacterium
CAGCCGTGACCACCTGGCCACCGGCCAGCGAGGTCGCCCAGGGCATGTCGCCGCCCAGCTGCTCCCAGCCCATCTTGGCTACGACCACCGCAAGCAGCAGCAGGCCCCAGCGCTCCCCCGCCAGCGCCCAGCCGCCGAAACCGATGATCATGAAGCCGTGCAGCATGCCGGAGAGCCCCACGCACCACCCCACCGTCGGGGCGAAGCAGTACAGGCCGAGCCCGCAGCCGGCGGCGGCCACGAAGCCCGCCAGCAGCCAGCGGCGCGGGCTGCGATCGGCGCCGAAGAGCCATGTGCCGAGGCCGAGCCCGCTCAGGTTGAGCGCCAGGTGCTTCCAGTCGAGATGGATGAAGTGCCCGCTGAACAGGCGCCACCACTGGCCCTCGCCAATGGCCACGCGGTCGTAGCGGAGGAGTTGCTGCCAGGGCGCGGGCAGCGCCTGCAGCGCCACCATGAGCAGCATGAACAGGGCGACGATCAGGCCGATCGGAAACAGGGAAAATCTTTCCTGATCAGGTGCTAATGGCATCTTGCTATCATTGCAGCCGGGTTCCGGCAACGTGCGGCAGGTCCGCAGGCCGCGCTAGACTACCAGTATCATCAGCGCATGGGTCCCGGTTCGCGGGCCGGGCCGCTGGCACAGACACGGATTGGGTTGCATGAACAATTGCGCACGTCGATGCGGGCCGCGGGCTGCGGCCGGCTTTACGCTCATCGAGATCATGGTGGTGGTGGTGATCCTCGGCATCCTTGCCGCCCTCATCGCGCCCAACATCATCGGCAACATCGACAAGGCGCAGGTCACCGCCGTCAAGCAGGACATCCGCGTCATCGAAAGCGCGATCGACATGTTCAGGCTCGAGCGTTTCCGCTATCCGAGCAGCGACGAGGGCCTCGATGCGCTGATCACCCCGCCCAGCGATCCCACCGTCCCCTTCCCGCCCGGAGGCTACATCAAGCGCCTGCCCAAGGATCCGTGGGGGCGGCCCTATGTCTATCGCCAGCCGGGCACGCACGGCGAGTACGACATCTTCAGCCTCGGCCGCGATGGCGCACCCGGTGGCGAGGGTGCCGACGCGGACATCGGCAACTGGGATGACGGCAGGTAGCCAGCCTCCCTCCGACAAGCGCATTTCCTGACGGCATGGGCGGAGGGATGGTGCCGTCGTTCCATTCCCGGCGCTGCGGAGGTTTGATCCTCATCGAGATCATGGTGGTGGTGGTCATCATCGGCATCGTCGCCGCCATGGCGGTGCTCTCGGTGGGCCTGTCCAGCCGCGACCAGGGCATCGGCCAGGAAATCCAGCGCATCGTCGACCTGCTGGCGCTGGCCGGCGAGCAGGCCGTGCTCGAAGGCCGCGAATACGGCCTGAGCTTCCATGCCCACGGGTACGCCTTCAGCCGCTATGACTACGCCAGCGGCAACTGGGAACCCGTCGAGGACGAGCTGCCCGTGGCCTCGCGCAGCCTGCCTGCGGCCGCCGTCCTCGATCTCTACCTGGAGGGGCGGCGCGTGGTGCTTGCCGAGCAGCCGCCCGACGACAAGGCGAAGACGAAGACAGGCACCGCCGGGACCGGGGCCGGGCAGATCGCGCCACAGATCCTCATCCTCTCCAGCGGCGATGTCACCCCCTTCGAGCTGCACCTGCGGCCGGCGGCCGGCCAGCCCGGCATCAGGCTGCATGTCGACGACAGCGGGGCCAGCGAGCGGATTCCCGACAATGGCTAGCCCGCCATCGACCCGGCGCGGATTCACCCTCATCGAGGTGATGGTGGCGCTGGCCATCATCGCCTTCGGACTGGCCGCGGTCTTCACCCAGCTCAACCAGTCCGCCAGCGCGGCGTCCCGCTTGCGCGACCGGAGCTTTGCGCACTGGGTCGCCATGAACCAGCTGACCGCCCTGCGGCTTGCCAATGCCTTCCCGGCAGCGGGCACCCGCTCCGACGAGGTGGAGATGGGCAACCAGCGCTGGCACTACCAGATCAGCGTTTCCGCCACCGAGGACGACGGCCTGCGGCGTGCCGACGTCAGCGTCTCGCTCGCCGGCCGCGAGCAGCAGGTACTGGCCACCGCGGTCGGCTTCCTTGCCGAGCCGCCACCCGCGGCGGCTTCCGGCTTGCCGCTTGCGGGCTGGCCATTGCCGCAGGCAGGTGGGTCGGCGGATACCTCGCCCCCCCCCGCCACCCCGGCCGGCAACAGGGCGGGCAGGCGATGAGCCGCGGGACGCCGCGACGGGCATCGCCCGCGGCCGGCTTCACGCTGCTGGAGTTGCTGGTGGCGCTTGCCATCTTCGGCATCGTCAGCGCGCTGGCACTCGGCGGGCTCAACGCCGTCGTGCGCCAGGAGGCCATCGCCACGGGACAGTTGCAGAGGCTGCACCAGGTGCAGCGCGCCGTGCGGATCATGGCCAGCGACTTCGCGCAGCTCAACCCGCGCCGGGTGCGCGATGCGCTCGGCAGCTGCGAGGTGCCGCTGCTCGCACCCTGCGATGCCAGCTACCCGGTCTGCCTCAGCCATGATGGCTGGGCCAATCCCTTTGCACGCTTCCCCCGCGGCACGCTCCAGCGCACCCAGTACCGCCTCGAGGATGGCCGCCTGCTGCGCGAGTACTGGCGGGTCATGGACCGCACGCTGGTCAACGAGCCACGCAGCGAGGTACTGCTCGACCAGGTCGAGGCCTTCGAACTCGGCTTCGCGCCGCGGGTGCCGCAGGCGAACCAGCCCTGGGTGTCGCAATGGCCGCCACTGCAGCAGCAGGGCAGCAACAGCTGCGAGTCCGTCGAGTTGCCGCAGGCCGTGCACATCCATCTCAGGCTCGGTGACTGGGGCGACATCGACCGGCTGGTGGAGGTGGTGCAGTGAGGCCGGTGCGGCACGGCATGCCAGGCCCGGCCCGCCAGCGCGGCATCGCCGTCCTCACCGCCATGCTGGTGGTGGCGGTTGCCACCGTGCTGGCCGTGGCCATGGCCTGGAACACCAACCTCGACATGCGCCGCACGGCCGGCCTGATGGCCTGGGACCAGGCGCGCGAATACGGCTACTTTGCCGAGATCCTCGCCATCCAGTCGCTGGAGGACCAGCTGCAGGGCGAGGCGGTCTATGACCGCAGCACCGACCAGGCGGCGCGTGCCGGGCTCAGCATCGTCCAGGACGAGCGCATGCTGGCCGGTGGCTATGCCGACCTGCAGGGGCGCTTCAACCTCAACAACCTGGTGACCCGCGAGGGCCGCCCCGACGAACTGGTGGTCGGGCAGTTCCGCCGCCTGCTGCGTGCGGTGGCGAGCATCGATCCCGCGCTGGGCATGGGGCCGGCGGAGGTCGAGGTCATCGTTGCCTCGACCGTGGACTGGATCGATCCCGACAGCAGCGCCGACTTCAACGGTGCCGAGGACGATTTCTATACCTCGGAACCCGAGCCCTACCGCGCCGCCAACGGCTGGTTCACCTCGGTATCGGAATTTCGCGCCGTGCGTGGCGTGACGGCGGAGATCTTCGCCGCGCTCAGCCCCCATCTGGCGGCCCTGCCGGTAGCCGGGCAGCACACCCTCGTCAACTTCAACACGGCCTCGATCCCGGTGCTCATGTCGCTGGGCGAGGATGTCAGCTTCGAGAACGCCGAGCGCTGGGTCGAGGAAAGCCTCGACAAGCCGGTCGAGGACGTGCTGTTGGTCGCCGAAGGGCTGATCGACCCGGCCATGCTGCCCTACGTGGGCTATGCCTCGAACTACTTCGAGCTGGCCGGCTTCGTGTCTATTGGCACCCATCGGCTCGATCTGTACAGTCTGCTGGAATGGGATGGCCAGAGTGCAAGGGTGCGGTTGCGGCGCTTTGGCGTGGCGGAATTCGCGCTGCCCGCGCAGCCCTCGCTGGTCGTCGATGCGGATGAAAGCGGCAGCATGTCCGTGAGGCCAGGCAATGAATGAGCGCCTCGTCATCCGCCTGGATGGCGGGCCTGCCGGCAGCGCCAGCTGGGTGGCGGTCGATGCCACCGGTGCCCTGCTCGGCGAGCTGGTGAGCGGCGAGCTTGCCGCGGCCGGCGCGGCAGCCACTGGCCGGCAGGTGATCGTCCTGGTGCCTGCCGCGGACGTGCTGCACACGCGCGTCCTCGTCCCGCTGCGCAACGGTCCCAGGCTGCTGCAGGCGCTGCCCTTCGCGCTCGAAGAACAACTGGCCGAGGATGTCGACCTGCTGCACTTCGCGGCGGGCAGCCGCGGCGCAGACGAGGCCGTGGCGGTTGCCGTGGTGCGCCGCTCGCTCATGGAGGAGTGGCTGGCGCGCTTGTCGGAGGCCGGCATCGAGCCCGCACGGCTGCATTCGCTGGCCGATGCCGTGGCCGGCATGCCGAACACCGTGACGGTACTGCTCGAGGCCGATGCCGCGGTGCTGATTCCGGCCGGCGCCGAGGCTGCGAGCATCGATGCGGCAAACCTTGCCACCTTCCTCGGGCTGTACATCGGGGATGGCGAAGGGGACGCGGAGCGCAGCGCCGCGGAGCCCTTGCACCTGGTGGTGTATGGCGCCGAGGCGGCACTGGCCAGCGCCGGCCCCGCGCTCGAGGCACTGCGCGGGCGGCTGGCTTCGCTCGAGCTGCGGGTGCTTGCGGAAGATCCGCTGCCGCGCCTTGCCGCGCATATCACCACCAGCAACTCGGGCATCAACCTCCTGCAGGGCGACTTCGCGCGGCGGCCGGACTGGCTGGCCTGGTGGCCGGCATGGCGCGTGGCGGCCATGCTGCTGGCGGTGCTGGCCACCGCCATGGCGGCCAGCGGGCTTGCCTCCGCCTACCGCACCGGGCAGGAACTGGCCGCCGTGAACGCCGCGGTCGACCAGGCGTTCCACCACGTCTTCCCCGATGCCGGGCAGGTCACCGATGCCCGTCGCGAACTGTCCGTGCGGCTGCAGCAGCTCGGCACGCGCGGCAGCGGTGCCGGCCAGGAGTTCCTCGACATGCTGCGGGTCCTTGCCCAGGCGCTGGGCGACACCGGCACGGCGCGCATCGAGGCGCTGAGCTACCGCGGGGGAGTGCTGGAGCTGCGGCTGCGCGCGCCATCGGTGGAATTCCTCGACCGGGTCCAGCAGCAGCTCGGCCAGACCGGCGGCCTGCAGGCACGCATCCAGTCGGCCAATGCCACTGGCGACGAGGTGATCGGGCGCCTGCAGATCACCCGTGGTGGCAGCTGAATCATGAAGCTCCCGGCATGGTTCCTCGAACTGGCGGCACGCGAGCGCCTGCTGGTCATCTGCGCCGCTGCGCTGGGCGTCTTCGCCCTGGTCTGGATGCTGGCCCTCGCCCCCTTGCTGGCGGGACAGCGGCAGGCACGCACCGAGCTGGCCGAACAGCGCGAGGTGCTGGCCGATATCGAGCGGGTCGCCGCACGCTTTGGCAGCCAGCCGATGGCTGGCCAGCAGGCGGCGGACAGGCCGGCGGCGGAATCGCTGGTGGTGCTGGTGGACCGTACCACCCGTGCAGCGGGCCTCGGCGGCCACCTCAAGCGCAATGAGCCCGAGGGTGACGCAGGCATCCGGCTGCGCTTCGAGGATGTGCCCTTCGACGGGCTGGTCGACTGGCTGGCCGGGCTGCAATCCGCGCAGGCGGTGGGCGTCGTCGCCGCAACGGTCGATCCCGGGCAGGTCCCGGGGCGGGTGACCGTCAACCTGCAGCTCGGCCGGACAGCGCGCTGATGCGCCGCGCACACCCGCGCCTGCTGGCCCTTGTCGCGGGCCTCGCCTTCTGCCTGTTCCTGGTGACCGGCCTGCCGGCCAGGCTTGCCATCGGCTGGCTGGCTCCCGCAGGGCTGACGGTCATCGACCCGCAGGGCAGCCTCTGGCGGGGTTCGGTCGCCGCTGCCATGGCCGGGCCGCTGCGGCTGGGCCCCACTTCCTGGTCGATGTCCGCCCGCAGCCTGCTTGGCGGGCGGCTGCGCGCCGCCATCGAGACGCAGATGGGAACCGCGGCGGCCAGCGGCACGCTCGAGCTGCGGATCGGTGGTGGCCTGGCCTGCGAGCAGTGCCGCTACGCGGGGCCGACTGGCGCCCTCGCCGGCCTGCTGCCCATGTTGCAGGGCCTGGACGCCCGCCTCGACGCCGATATCACAAGGCTCGAGCTGCGCGAGAGCTGGCCCCGCCGGCTGGTCGCCACCCTGAAGGTGGATGACGTCCCGCTGCGGCTGCCTGGCCTGCCGCCCGATCCCGGCTTGCCCAGGGGCAGCTTCGTGTTCAGCCTGGATGCCGACCCGGTTCCCGCGGATGGCGTGCTCGAGGCGCGGGTGCACGATGCCGGTGGTCCGCTGGCGATCGATGGCGTGCTGGTCCTGCGGCCGCCGGGCGACTATCAGCTCGATGCACGGCTCAGGCCGCAGGCGGGTGCACCGCCCCGGCTGGCTGCCGTGCTGCAGACGCTGGGCCCGCGCGAAGCCGATGGCAGCTTCAGCCTGGGCCTGGCAGGCAGCTTCTAGGCATCCGCGGCAGCGACGGGCTCCGCCTCCACCTCGCGGAAGATGCCCAACAGCGGGAAATACAGCGCCGTGCGCACTGGCCCGCCGCTCATGGCCATCATGGCAGCGCGATAGCCGCGCAACTGTTCGCGGTAGCGCTCGACCTCCTCATGGATGAAGCGCTCGAGATCGGCGCCCTGGTGCTGGCTGGTCTTGAAGTCGATCACCCAGCGCACGCCATCGGCATCGGTGAAGCTGCGATCGATGATCAGCGTGCGAAAGCGTTCCCCATCGCACACCGTCAGCGCCAGCTCGCTCGCCGCATCGGCATGTGCATCGTCGAGGATCCAGCGGCCCCGTTCATCATCCAGGGTCCTGTGCAGCGCATTCATCACGCGATTGCTTGCTGCATCGAGCTCGTGCTGGCCGACGCCGAGGGCAAGCAGCATCCGGCGCGCCAGCGGTCGCCGGGCCTCCAGGCGTTCGTCGGCCCAGGCACTGGCACCCTCTTCGCCGATGGCCTGCAGGAAGGCATGGACCACCGTGCCGACATGCATGGCCACGCGACCCGCCCACTCGTAGACCACGGCCGGGGCTGCGACCCTTGCGGCGGCTGCCGGCGACGACAGCTCTTCCGGTGCGCAGGGGAGCTGCCAGCCCGGCGACAGGCGCCGGATGAGCGGTTGGACCCAGACCGGGTCCCCACCCTTCCGGGCGTCCGCCTGCCACCCTGCCTCGCGGGCATGGCTCGCTGCGCCATCGGCCAGGGCCGGCCACAGCCGGGACAGCAGGGAACCGCTCCGTGGTGTCCTGATCTCCCCCTCCTGGCCATCGGGCTCCAGCACGGCGACGAGGTGCAACTGGCGGCGCGCCCGCGTGCAGGCCACGTAGAGCAGGCGGTCGCTTTCCAGCTCGTTCCGGCGCTGCTCCAGCTTCTTCAGGTAGGCGTACAGCGGCTCGCCCTCCTCCGCGGTCGCGGGAATCGGTGCCAGCATCGGCAGCTTGCTGCCATCGGGCATCAGCACTTCCTGCCAGATGAGCAGGCGCCTGTCCTCGTTGCGCGGCTGCCGGTGCAGCCCGGGTACGATGACGGTATCGAACTCGAGTCCCTTGGCCTTGTGGATGGTCATGATGCGCAGGCTGCCCGGTTCGCCGCCACCAAGCGAACCCTTGTGTGCCGGCATCTGTGCGGTCAGCCAGGCCAGGTCGAGCCCTTCGGCCGCCGTTTCCGCTGCCTCGAGCAGGTCGAGGAAGCTTCGCACCGACTCGAGCTGCGACTCCTCCGCGATGGTGGCCGGGCCGCCCAGCATCAGCCAGGCGCCCTCCACCAGCTCGCGCAGTCCGCAGCGCTCGCGCGCCTGCTCCACGAGGTCGAGCACTGCCAGAAGCCGCTGCACCGCACGGGCGCCGGCGCTGCCGAGGCGGGCCACCCTCTGCTCGTCGCGCAGGAGGTCGGGCACCGTCGCGTCGTGGTCGTCGCCGAGCAGGACCACGAGGTCGGCCAGCGACAGCCCGCACCAGGGGGCGCGCAGGACGCCGATCCATGCCAGCCGGTCGGCAGGCTGGCACAGGGCACGGCTGAGCGCGAGCAGGTCCTGGGCGACGCCCGAGTGCTCGAGCACATCCATGTCGGGGGCGACGAATGCCACGCCGGCTTCGCGCAGGGCCGCGATGATGAGGGCCGCATGCGAGCGGTTGCGCACCAGGATGCAGGTTTCCTGCAGCGGGTCGCTGCGGCGAGCCTCGTGCACCAGTTCCAGCACCCGCTCTGCCTCGGCAGTTTCATCGCCCGCCGGCAGCCAGTGGCAGTGGACGCCGGCGGCTGGATGCTCCGGCCTCGCCGCAACGCTCGGCGCGAAGCGCACCGCACCGAGCAGCAGGTCGTCGCCCGCGGGAAACGTGCGGGCGAAGGCCTCGTTGCACCAGCCGACCAGCGCGGGCGCCGAGCGGAAATTGGCGCTCAGCTGCAGGAATTGCGGCCTGATGTCGCCGATGCCCCGGTCCCGCACCTGCATGAAGATGCCCACATCCGCTTCGCGGAAACGGTAGATGGACTGCATCGGGTCGCCGACCAGGAAGAAGCTGCGGCCATCGCCCGGCATCCAGCCGGCAGTCAGGCGCTCGAGCAGGCGGTATTGCGCCAGCGAGGTGTCCTGGAACTCGTCGACCAGCAGGTGCTGCACGCGGTGGTCGAGCAGGAGCCCCAGCTCGCTGGGCTCGTCGGCGCTGCCCAGCGCATCGAGTGCCGCCGCCGCCACTTCGGCAAAGTCGGTCTCGCCACGTGCAGCGCAGGCCAGGCGCAGCTGGGCCGCTGCCAGGGTCAGCACCGTGCGCAGCTCTTCCAGGACTTCCCATTGTGCGTCCGGGTAACGCATGCCGGGCAGCTTGCGCAGCTCGGCCAACGCCAGCCGCAGCGCCTCGTGCTCCTTGAGCCTGCCCAGCAGCTCCAGCATGGATGACTTCTCGGCCTGTCCCTCCGGCGGGAAGCCGTTGGCGACATTCAGGCCCTTGCCCTTGCGCCACTCGTCCTTGTCCGTGAGCAGTGCATTGGCGAGTTCCTGCCATGCGGCCAGGTCCTCGCCCGCCGTGCCCGGGAACTCGCCACGCCCGAGCCAGGCTGCCAAGCGGACAGGTCGGTCATGGTCACGCTGCATGGCTGCCGCATAGGGCAGGAGCGAGAGCAGCTCGCCGGCGAACCCGACGGGCAGCAGCCCCGCCGCTTCCTGCAGGCCAGCTTCGGTGACCCGGCGCAGTGCTCCCTCGAGCAATTCGCGCCCGGCATCGGCATCGACCGCAAGGCGCAGCCACTGGTCGCGCCTGGGCAGCATGCCCACCAGCAGCCCCTCGACCCGGCCGGCATCGTTGTCGAGGTGCCGCAGCAGGGCGGTCACTGCCCTGCCCTCCGCGCTGTCCTCGGCGATCAGCCCGATCGTGGCGCGTGCAGCTTCCCGGTAGAGTTGCTCGGGGCTGGCGGCGATCTGCTGCAGCGCGCTGCCGCCGCCGGCCATCGGCGTGCGACCGGCGATCCAGGCATTGACGGCATCGAGGGTCCTGATGGCCAGGCGCGCCGGGTGGCGATGCAACTGCCACTGCCGCCGCCTTTCGTCGCCGAGCACCTCGCACGCGAGTTCGTAGGCGCGCCGCAGGTGCGGCTCCTGCGGTTCCTCCCCCGCCTCGGCCTGGCCCAGCGCCTTGATGACCCGGCTGCGCATTTCGCCCGCTGCCTTGAGCGTGAAGGTGACCGCCAGCACCTCCTCGGGCTCGTCGACCAGCGAGAGCAACTGCAGGTAGCGCTGGATCAGCAACTCGGTCTTGCCCGAGCCGGCCGGTGCCTGGATGACGAAGGAGCGCCGTGGATCCAGTGCAGCGTCGCGCGCCTGCTGGTCGGGAACGGCCGGCTGGCTCATGGCTCGTCCTCCGGCATCTCGCCCAGCTCCTGCGGCCGGATAGCCATGGCCCATTCGCCACGCGCATCCTGCGGCTGCTTGCGATTGACATTGAAGCATCCGCCGAGGAACTCCCGGGCCAGCTTTTCCAGCCCATGCCGCCACGAGGCCTGCAGCTCCGGCCAGCTGCCGATGGCGGGATCCCCGAGCTTGTCGGCCGGCATGATGCCCTTGATGCCGCATGCACCTGCCGCCACGCCCTGCCAGGCCAGCTTGCCGGCCGTGATCTGCACGAAGGCGATGCCGCCGGCCGCGCAGAGCGTGGCGTACAGCGGCAGCTGGGGCGAGTACAGGCGGCCCACCCACTTGTTCTTGCCGGGCAGCTGGCGGCTGGTCTTGTAGTCGATGACCAGCACGCTGCCGTCCTCCAGCTCGTCGATGCGGTCTATGCGCAGCCGCAACTGCAGCCTGTCGAGCGCGGGCAACCCGGCCGCCGAGGCCTCTCGTTTCTCGGTGTCGAGGATGCGGAAGCCCGGCCGCTCGCATTCGCTGGCAATGAACCCGGCCAGCAGCCCGCGCTGTCGCTCGTGCTCGTTGCGAGCAAGCTTGCGCAGCACCGCATCGGCCTCGTCTGGCAGCCACCCGGCGATGGCCCGGCCGATGGCGGTGTCGAGGCATTGCCGCCGGCCCTCCTCACCAAGTGCAAGCAGCTGCTCGTGGCCGCCGACAGCGGTGTAGAAGAATTCCAGGGCTTGGTGCGTGATGCTGCCACGCGCCAGTGCATCGATCCCGTGGGCTGGCACCGGCATCTCGGTGGCGCCCAGCCGGTGCTGGACGAAGGCACGCGCCGGGCAGGCCGCTTCGTGCTCCAGCAGGCTGCTGCCGCCACGTGGATGCTCGCCATCGGACACGGGGGGCGGTGGATCGTCATCGAGGCGCTCGAGCCGTGTGCTGTCGAGCATCCGCCCGACCCAGAGCTTGTCGGGCCAGCGTGGCAGGCCGGCGGCCGCCGGCAGGGAAGCAAGCAGCGGGCTCGGCGCCAGCGGTTCGTCGCCTTCGAAGGATGGCGAGCTGAACACCAGCTGCCTGGCGCCGGCCCCGAGCCAGTGCACCAGTCGTTCGGCCTGCTCGCGCACCAGCGCCGGCGTCGCGCCCGGCAGGCCATGGGCACGCTGCAGCCGCAACGGGAGCAGCGCCGTACTGTGAGCTGGTGGCGGCCAGGACTGTGCCGTCATGCCGCAGACCCAGAGCGCATCGAAGCGCTGACCGATCGCCTCCATGGTGCCCAGCACCTGGATGGCACCCGGGTCGCCCTCGGGCTGGAACAGCCGCTCGCTGGCCATCTGGCCAAGCAGCTGCAGGGCCGCGGGCTGTTCGAGCGCGCCGGCTACGGCATCGCAGCTGCGCAGCTCGTCGAGCAGTTCCTGCCAGGCATCGGCCACTTGGTGCTCGTCGCTGGCGAGCGGTGCATCACCGGGCCAGCCCACCGCTTCCAGCAGCAGGCGAAAGGCATCGGCCCATTGCCCCGGCCGCTGGCGGCGCGGCACCCGCCCGATGGCCTCCAGCAGCGCGGCCAGCCGTGCATGGAGCAGCGGCGCATCGCCAGCAGCTTCGGCCAGCAGCTTCCCCAGCGGGATGGTGGTGCCGGTGCGCCGCCCGGCCTTCCACACCAGCCGTGCACGGGCGCTGGCCTCGACGGCGCCATCCGGCAGGTAGCGGCTGGTCAGCATCTCGACCGCATGCCGGTGATCGAGCTGCCCGGCCAGGCAGCCCAGGATGCGCAAGGCCACCCGCACCAGCCCGAAGCCGGCGAGCGGCTGCCCGAGCGAGAAGTTCACGGGCAGCTGCCGTGCCGGCTCCAGGCGCCAGCGCGGGCTGATGACGTCGAGGATGCGCCGGCGCACCTCGGCGGGTCGCGAGGCCAGGTCCGTCACCACGATCCCGATGCGGGCATGCGGCTCGTCGTCGCGCCACCGGCGGGCCCAGCGGGCGGCCTCCTCGAGTTCCTCGCCCGGATCGCTGCAGCGCCGGTGGCTGGTGTCCGCGGCCGGTGCCGGCGGGCCGTCCGTGCTCAGGCGGCAGCCCCGCGCGGCAAGCCCTTCCAGCAAGCCCTCCTGCAGCGGCGTGCGATCGGTGAAGCCGGTCAGGTGCAGTCGCGCCGGGGCCTCGATGCCCCCCCGCCCGAGGTCCGCGAGCAGCATTGGAGCCAGCATGGCGACGTCTGCCCAGCCTCCCGACTCGCACCGCGAGTGGTAGGCCTCGGCCCAGCCCGCGAAGGCCAGGCTGTCCCGGCTGTCGGCGGCGACGGCAAGCCCGGCCAGCGGGATGCGCCATTCGCAGAGCAGCCGCCAGGCCCGTGCGGCCTCTTCCGCCAGCGGCGTGGCTGCGCCCGGCAGCAAGTCTGCAGAAGCGGCCTCGATGATGTCCTGCCACAGCAGGCGGGCATGCACCTCGCCCAGCAGCAGGCGCTTGCCGGCCTCGCCGCCCCGCCGCTGCGAAAGCGCATGCAGCGAGGCGATGAAGGAAGGCCAGCTCAGTACCCGGCCCGCAGGCCAGGCCTGCAGTCCCGCTGCGCGCTGGTGGTGGTTCCAGTCCAGCGTGATGCTGCGCGCCAGGCGCTTGTTGGCGGTGACCACGGTGCCGCCGGCCGCCAGCACCGTGAAAGCATCGCTCACGGCCGGCCCGCAGGCATCAGCTGGCAATCCGTTCCGCCCTGCCCGGCTTGCCCGCGTAGCTTTCCAGCGCCTCCTCGATGCGCTGGAAGACCGCGCGCAGGGTGGCGGCGTCGGGCAGGGTCGTCACCCGGAAATGGTCGTTGTAGCTGGTGTTGAAGCTGGTGCCGGGTGCCACCAGCACCTGCTTCTGCTCGAGCAGTTCGAGCGCGAAATCCTGGTCGTCGAAGTGCGGGATGGCATTGCGGTCGACGCCGATGAAGGCATACATCGCACCCTGCGGCTTCACCATGCGCAGGTAGCGGCTGGCCGCCACGCTGTCGATCAGAGCCTGGCGGGATTCGTGGAGCCGCCCTCCGGGGGCCACGATCTCGCGGATGCTCTGGAAGCCGCCCAGTGCGGTCTGCACCGCCCATTGCGCCGGGACGTTGCTGCACAGGCGCAGCGAAGCCAGCAGGTCCAGCGCCTCCAGGTAGGCCTGTGCCGGCTCGACCTGCCCGCTGAAGGAAACCCAGCCCACCCGGTAACCGCAGGCCCGGTAGATCTTCGACAGGCCGCTGAAGGTGGCGCAGAGCGTGTCCCTGACCAGGGGCGCCACCGGGATGGACTCGACCCCGTCATAGGTCATCTGGTCGTAGATCTCGTCGCTGAAGATGATGAGGCCATGCTTTTCCGCCAGCCGCACGATGGCCTGCAGTGTCTCGCGCGGATAGACGATGCCGGTGGGATTGTTGGGATTGATCAGCACCAGCGCGCGGCTGCGCGGCGTCAGCAGCGCCGCCATGGCCTCGAGGTCGGGCAGGAAGCCGTTTTCCGGGGGGCAGGGATAATGCACCGCCCTGCCGCCGTTGAGCGTGACGCTGGCGGTCCACAGCGGGTAATCGGGGCTCGGCACCAGCACCTCGTCGCCCGGGTCGAGCAATGCGCGCAGCGTGAGGTCGATCAGCTCGCTGACACCGTTGCCCATGAAGACGTGCTCGGCTGTCACGCCGGCCACGCCGCGTGCCTGCTGCTGCATCACCACCGCCTCGCGCGCCGGGAAGATGCCCTTCTGGTGGCAATAGCCCTCGCTGGCATGCAGGTTCTCGATCATCGCCAGGCGCATGGTCTCGGGGGTACGGAAGCCGAACAGGCCGGGGTTGCCGATGTTCAGGCTGATGATCTCGTGGCCGCGGCGCTGCATCTCGTGCGCACGCCGTGCCAGCCGACCCCTGATCTCGTAGCGGACGCCCTGCAGCGAGTCGCTGGGCTTGATGCGCGCCTTGTTGGTCATGGCCGTGGTCCTTACGCCTTCTCGTGCACCAGTTCCGTCAGCTCGTAGCAGGTCTGCATGTAGCCGCCGATGACGCCCTTGAGGAAGATGAACTCGCCATCGGCGGTGCACCAGATGTCATAGGGCGGATGTTCGACCGGCAGGCCCGGCGCGGACACGTACTTGAAGTGGAGCGCGCGGAACTCGCCGGCAGCGACCCGCAGGCTTTCCTCGCCGACGAAGTCGATGCACAGGCCGGCACGGAACAGCAGCGGCCCCGTGGCCCCGCGGTGGTCGGGGGAGGAAAGCAGCAGCTCCTCGATCACCTGCACGCCGCCGCGGTTGCGGTCGTAGAGGCGCAGGTGCCAGGCATCGCACTGGATGGAGTGGTTCTGGAAGCTTTTCAGGCGCCCGCCGGTTTCCATGCGCTGGGTGACGCGCCCCTCGATGGCGGTGTAGGTCTCGCACTCGGCGAAATCCGCGGCAAAGCGGAACCAGCCGCTGCCCATGAAGCGATCGTTGACGGCGATCCGCACGAAGCAGTCGGTCGGGTACCAGTCCTCGTCCAGGCTGTAGGTGATGTCGCGCATCACGCTGGGGCGGTCGTCGATCTCGCAGTGGGCGATGCAGGTGCGCCGCCCGTCGCCGTGGGTGTTGATCATGAAGTACTCGCGCCCGCGCTCCTGGCCGCGCCGCTCGGGCTTGTCGCTCGTGTAGCTGATCAGTCCGCGGATGGAACGGTGGTCACGCTGCAGGATGCTGCTGCTCATAAATCTTCTTTCCTCGCTTGTTGCCGACGATCACGCATGGCCACGCCATGCACCCGCGGGTCCGTGCATCCGGCGCCGGGAAGTGTCGCGTGGCACGGCCCGGCGGACCGGACTGCACATGGTACGGGTCTGCATGGCCTGGTGCGAACACAATCAGGCTGCGCGGTCACTCCCCCCGGGCCACGGCATGGCCGGGCGCGGCGATCCAGCCGCTCCACGAGGCAGGATACAGGCTGGTGCCGCCCAGGCCCGCGAGCTCCATCGCAAAGATGAGATGGCAGGCGGTGACCCCCGAGCCGCACATGGCAGCCAGCCGTGCCCCGGGCCTGCGGATGCCCTCCAGCGCGGCGGCGATCTCCCCGCCCGTGCGAAAACGCCCATCGGCCGCCAGCTGTTCCTGCCAGGGCAGGTTGATGGCCCCGGGCACGTGGCCGGCCACCGCATCGATCGGCTCCTCATCGCCGCGGAAGCGGCTGCGGGCGCGTGCATCGAGCAGGACCAGCGAGCCCTCCCGCAGCCCGTCGGCGAGCTGCGCGGCGTCGACGACGGGCATCTGCCCGGCCTCGCCATGGAAGCAGGTCGGGCGGTCGGCTGGCGCTGCCGTCGACAGTGGCAGCCCATGGGCCAGCCACGCCTGGAGCCCGCCATCGAGGAGGGCCACTTGCCGGTGGCCCATCCAGCGCAGCAGCCACCACAGCCGTGCGGCCATCGCCCCGCCGCTGTCGTCGTACGCCACCACCAGGCAACCCTCCCGGATGCCCCAGCGCGAGAACAGCGCCACCAGGCTGGCCGGATCCGGCAGCGGGTGGCGCCCGGCGCCCGCCGCGGGAGGGCAGCTGAGATCGCGCTCGAGATGGGCGTAGCGCGCCCCGGGGATATGCCCTTCCCGCCAGGCCTTTTCGCCGGCCGCAGGCTCGCCCAGCCTGAAGCGGCAATCGACGATGAGGTGCTCGCCCTGCAGGCTGGCCAGCTCGGCTGCCTGGATCAGTGGCCCGATCGTGGAAATCCCGTCCATCGCCCGCTCCAGCGCCAGGTGCTTGTAACCGCGCTGCCTGGCAGAGGAAAATATGCGTTTTGCCAGCCACCTCACGCGGTGGCATGCGCGCTGCCTCCCGAGGGGCTGCAGCGTCATACGGAGCCCGCAACGTGCAGAAGATCATGGTATGCCTCAAGCGCGTCGTTGACTACAACGTGCGCATCCGCCTCAGGCCCGACCACTCCGGCGTGGTCAGCGATGGGGTCAAGATGAGCATCAACCCCTTTGACGAGATCGCGCTCGAGGAGGCCCTGCGGTTGCGCGAGCGCGGCCTGGCAAGCGAGGTCTTCGTCGTCAGCATCGGCCCTTCCGACTGCCAGCAGCAGCTGCGCACCGGGCTGGCCATGGGCGCCGATCGTGCCGTGCTGGTCGAGGAGGATGGCGAGGTCGCGCCGCTGACCGCCGCCCGCGCCTTCCTCAAGCTGGTCGAGCGCGAGCAGCCCGATCTCGTGCTGCTTGGCAAGCAGGCGATCGACGACGACTGCAACCAGACCGGCCAGATGCTGGCCGCGCTCTGGGACCGCCCGCAGGCGACCTTCGCCTCGAAGCTGGAGGTGAACGGCGGGAGCGCCACCGTCACCCGCGAGGTGGATGCCGGGCTCGAGGTCATCGAGGTCGAGCTGCCCGCCGTGGTGACCGCCGACCTGCGCCTCAACGAGCCGCGCTACGTCAAGCTGCCCGAGATCATGAAGGCGAAGAAGAAGCCGCTGGAGACGCTGACGCTGGGCGGCCTCGGCGTGGAAGCCGATACCAGCCTGCGCACGCTGGCCTGGAACGAGCCGCAGGAGCGGCAGAAGGGCGTGATGGTGAGCGATGTCCCGGCGCTCGTCGCGGCCCTGCACGACAAGGGCTTTTTCAATTGAGCGGGCGCGCACCGCGCTGACAGGACTGGACCAGATGTCGAAGATACTCATCATTGCGGAACATGGCGATGGCCGGCTCAACCAGAGCACGGCGCGCTGTGTCAGCTGCGCCCTGCAGATCGATGGCGCGGGGGCCGATGTGCTCGTCCTTGGCGATGACTGCGCCACGGTGGCGGCGGAGGCTGCCAGCCTGCAGGGCGTGGCCCGCGTGCTGAGCGTGCAGCGCCCGGAAAATGCCGCGCCGCTGGCCGCGGTGCTGGCCCCCCAGGTGGCTGCCCTCGCCGCCGGCTACAGCCACGTGCTCGGGCCCTCGACGACCTTCGGCAAGGACCTCATGCCCCGCGTGGCGGCGCTGCTCGGCGTCGCCCAGGTCAGCGACCTGATGGCGGTCGAGGGGCCACGGCGCTTCAGGCGCCCGGTCTATGCCGGCAATGCCATCGTGACGGTCGAGGTGGCGGAAGGCCGGCCGGTGGTGGCCACCGTGCGCACCGCCTCCTTCAAGCCCTCCACCGCCGGTGGTGCCGCCAGCATCGAGTCGGTGGGCAGCGCAGCCGCCCTGCCCGGCCACAGCCGCTTCGTCGAGCTGCGCAGGGGTGGCGGCGGTGCGCGCCCCGACCTGCAGACCGCCAGGGTAGTCGTCTCCGGCGGGCGCGGGGTCGGCAGCGAGGCCAACTTCACGCTGCTGTACCAGCTTGCCGACAAGATTGGCGCCGCCGTCGGTGCCTCGCGTGCCGCGGTGGATGCGGGCTACGTGCCCAATGACATGCAGGTCGGCCAGACCGGCAAGATCATCGCCCCCGAGCTCTACCTGGCCTTCGGCATCTCCGGCGCGATCCAGCACCTGACCGGCATCAAGGATGCCGGCCTGATCGTCGCCATCAACAAGGATCCGGAGGCCTCCATCTTCCAGGCGGCGGACATCGGCCTGGTGGGAGACCTGTTCGAGATCATCCCGGCCCTCGAGCGGGCACTCGGCTGAGCCCGCCCATGGTCGCGACGGCGCGACCCTCGCTGGCCCTGCTCGGGCTGGCGAGCCTGCTGTCGCCCTTCGGCATGGTCGTGGTGGTGCCGACGCTGGCGGCGGTCGCCAGCTACTACCACGTCGACCAGGGGCAGGCGCAATACCTGATCGCCACCTACCTGTTCGGGCTGGGCATCGGCCAGCCGGTGGTCGGCGCGCTGTCGGACCGCTTCGGGCGCCGGCCGGTGATGCTGGCGGGCTTCAGCCTTTTCACCCTCGCCAGCCTCGGCTGCATGTTCAGCCCCGACTTCTCCAGCCTGAGCGTCATGCGCATCCTGCAGGCGATGGGCGTCAGCGTCGGCACGGTGGGTTCGAGGGCCATCGTGCGCGATACCCACGAGGCCTTCGAGGCGGTCAAGGCCCTGTCCTGGATCGGTGCAGCGATGGGCGTGGCACCGGTCGTGGGGCCGGTGATCGGCGGCGTGCTGGGTGCCTGGGCGGGCCCGCCGGCGGTGTTTGCCGCCAGCGCCCTGCTCGGCTTCGGCGTCACCATCGCCATCGGCATGCAGCTGGAAGAAACGCATTCCGTGCCGATCGGCGAGGCACCGGCCGGGGCGGGCTGGGTCAGGCATTACCGCGAGCTGCTCGGCGCGCGGGTGTTCATGGGCTACACGCTGATGTATGCCTTCGTCCAGGGCTGCTTCTTTGCCTTCCTGGCGGTGGGTGCCATCGTCTTCGAGGAACACCTCGGCCTCGGCCAGCAGGCCTTCGGCCTCATCTGGGGGGCGATGGGCCTGCTGTTCATCGCGGGTGCCACGCTGGCCGGGCCCCTGTCCTCCGCCATCGGCGTGATGCCCTTGCTGCGCCGGACCACGCTCACCTTTGCCGCCGCCGGCCTTGCACTGGCCCTGATCGCTTCGCTGTTTGGGGTGGGGCTTGCCGGCCTGCTGCTGCCGCTGGCGGTGATGATGCTGATGGCCGGCATCCAGACCCCGCTGGTGACGGCCGGGACGGTCAATTACCGCCCGGACATCGCCGGCACCGCCTCGGGCCTGTCGAGTTCGCTGGGGCTGGTGCTGAGCGGCAGCTTCAGCATCTTCGCCGGCGTCCTCTATGCCGATTCCTTCAGCCGGGTGGCGTGGCTGATCGCGGTCGCCGCCACCGGCACCGCGCTGGCATGGTGGATGACTGCCCGGCCCTGAGGCCGGGCAGCGCGGTTTCAGAACCCGCTGGCCCCGGGCTTCCACAGCCCGATGAAGGCGGACAGCGCGACACCGATCCAGATGGCCCAGACGTAGGGGCGGCAGGCCATGAGACCGTCGTACATCTTCCTGTCGCTGGCCGGCGTCGCCCCGTCGACGGCCAGGGTACGGAAGCCCTCGATGAAGGGCGGGATCTTCTTGCGCACCATGAAGCCGCAGAAGATCAGGAAGGCGAAGATCAGCAGCTTGGCCGCCAGCCAGGGATAGGGCCGCAAGGGGCCGGTGATCCAGTGGTAGATTACCGAGGCGGTGAGCGCGACGATCATGAAGGCGCGGAAGTAGTAGTCGCCCTTGGCCAGCAGGCGACCGAAGTCCGTGCCCTCCTTCACGTGCACCATGTGCACCACCCATACCCAGATCGGACCGAGCGCCACGATGGCGGCCATCTGCCACAGCGGGTGCTCGTAGCCGATGAACTCGGCGAGCACGCCGCCCACCGTCAGCATCATGGCCAGGCAATAGCGCGGCAGCATGTCGAGGTTGATGAAGATCTTGAAGGCGGTCAGCCGCGCTTCCTTCGTCAGCTTGTCGTTGATGACGAAGTTGCTGGAGTAGAACACCCCGGCGTCGGCGCCCAGCCAGTAGACGAACAGCAGTACGTGCAGGTACTTCACCAGCGCGTGCCCCAGGGGCATCGTGCTGGGCAGGTTGTGCAGTGCTTCTTCCATGCTGTCTCCGTGGAGCCTCGATGGCCATCATCCGGGGCGGCCCGTTGCGGGCCACCCCGGGCGGCCGTGGTTACAGGTTTTTCAGGATGTTCTCGGCGGCGCTGACCTTGAACTCGCGCGGCGCCTCGACATGCAGCTGGGCAACCACGCCATTCTTGACGAGGATCGCGAAACGCTGGCTGCGATGGCCGAGCCCCATGCCGCTGAGGTCCAGCTCCAGGCCCAGTGCCTTGGTGTAGGCACCATTGCCGTCGGCCAGCATCAGCACCTTGTCGCCGACCTCGCGGTCGCGGCCCCAGGCATTCATGACGAAGGCGTCATTGACGGCCATGCAGGCGATGGTATCGACGCCCTTGGCCCTGATCTCCGCCGCATGCTTCACGTAGCCCGGCAGGTGGTTCATCGAGCAGGTAGGCGTGAAGGCACCCGGCACGGCAAACAGCACCACCGTCTTGCCTGCGAAGAGGTCTGCGGTGGAAAGGCTGCCGGGGCCCTCCGCGGTCATGATGCCGAAGCTGCCCTCGGGCATGCGCTCGCCCACTTTGATGGTCATGGTTCTTCTCCGTGGCGGTCAATCGAGGGCGCGTATGCTACCAGAACCGGGCGCCCGATCGGCCGTGCCGAGCTGGCCGATGCGCGGGACCAGCCAGCTGATGAACAGCGCCGAGAGCAGCTGCGTGATGCCCACCGCCCAGAACACCGGCGCATAGGAGAAGTGCTGGCTGATCCAGCCCACGGCGGCGACGAAGGCCATGCCGCCGAAGGCCCCCACGGCACCGAAGAGCCCCCAGATGCTGGCGGCCTGGGCCGCAGGGAACAGGTCGATCGGCAGCGAAAAGAGGTTGGCGGCCTTCAGCTGGATGGCGAACATGGCCAGCCCGATCAGCGCCAGCGCCAGATAGGCCGAGTCGACCACGGCTGCCGGCAGGGTCAGCGGGACGAGCAGTGCCCCGGCCCAGATGACGGTCTTGCGGGCGCGGTCGAGCGACCAGCCCCGCATCATCAGCTGGCGGCTGGCCCAGCCACCGGCCAGGCTGCCGGCATCGGCAGCGAGGAAGGGCACCCAGACGAAGGCGGCGATCTGGACGATGTCGAAGCCGCGGGCCTGGTCGAGATAGGTGGGCAGCCAGGCGACGAAAAAATAGAAGCCGCCATCGTTGGCAAAGCGGCTGAGCACCATGCCCCACACCTCGCGGTGGCGCAGGTAGCCAAGCACGGTTCGCCAGGAGGTTGCCGCGGAGTCCGCCGACGTCGATTCGCGCCCGCCAAGGATCAGCCGCCGCTCCTCTTCGCCCAGGTGCGGATTCGCCTCCGGCAGGCTGTAGTAGCGATGCCAGAGCCACAGCCAGGCCAGGCCGATGGCACCCGGCACCAGGAAGGCGGCATGCCAGCCACCCAGCAGGATGAGCCCGCCCAGCAACGGCGGGGCAATGACCGCACCGAGGCCCGGACCGACCGTCACGATGCCGACCGCCAGCGATCGTTCCGCCTCGGGAAACCATTCCGCCACCGCCTTCACCGCGGCCGGGAAGTTGGTGGCCTCGGTGATGCCGAGCAGGGCGCGCAGCCCGAGGAAGCCGAGGAAGCCGCGGCCGGCCGCATGCGCCATGCCGGCGATGCTCCAGGCCAGCACCGCCCAGGAAAAGGCGCGGCGCGTGCCGAAGCGGTCGATGAGCGGGCCGACGACCAGGTGGCCCAGCGCATAGGTGAGCAGGAAGGCCGAGTTGATCAAGCCGAACTCGGTGTTGCTCAGCTCGAACTCGCGGATCAGCATCGGCCCGGCGATGGCCAGCGCCTGCCGGTCGAGGTAATTGATGGTGGTGATCAGGCACAGGAGGATGGCGATCCACCAGCGCAGCCCCCATCCGCGGCCGGATCTGCTGGCAGGAAAGATCGACATGCTGGCGCCTTGATTACAGGATGACCGGCCAATTATGCTGGTCCGTCAGCCGTTTCACACAGCCGCATGCCAAAGGACCGTCCATGAGCGCCGCAGCCCAGAGCCCCGCCATCTCGCAGGCGACCCGCGACTTCCTCGCCCGTCGCCACCAGTTGTTCATCGGCGGGCGCTGGGTGGAGCCTGCCAGTCCCGGCACCATCGAGGTCGTCAACCCCGCCACCGAGGAGACCATCGCCACCGTGGCCCGTGGTGGCCCGGAGGACATCGACCGCGCGGTGGCGGCGGCACGTGCGGCGTTCAAGGGAGAATGGTCGCGCATCGGCACGCACCAGCGTTCGCGCCTGCTGTTCCGCCTCGCCGACCAGCTCGAGGCGCACCTCGACCTGGCGACCGAGCTCGAGGTGCTCGACAACGGCATGCCGCGGATGATCGCGCGGCACTCGATCGCCAAGTTCGGCTGCGACTTCCTGCGCTACTACGGCGGCTGGAGCACCAAGATCTTCGGCGAGACGATCCCGGTGCAGCCGCACGAGGCACCCAACGGCGGCTCGCTCACCTACACCCAGCGCGAGCCGGTCGGCGTGGTGGGCGCCATCACGCCCTGGAACGCGCCGCTGATCATGGCGGTACTCAAGCTCGCTCCCGCCCTGGCGGCCGGTTGCACGGTGGTGCTGAAGCCGGCCGAGCTGACGCCGCTGACCGCCCTGCTGCTGGGCGAGATCATCAGCCAGTCGGGGATCCCCGATGGCGTCGTCAACATCGTCCCCGCCTTCGGCCACGATGCCGGTGCGGCGCTGGCCGAGCACGAGGGCGTCGACAAGATCGCCTTCACCGGCTCGACCGCGGTCGGCAAAAAGATCCTCATGGCGGCGGCGGGCAACCTCAAGCGCGTGACCCTCGAGCTGGGCGGCAAGTCGCCCTTCGTCGTGTTCCCCGATGCCGATCTCTCGCGCGTCATCCCCGGTGCCACCCGCGGCGCCTTCTTCCTGCAGGGCCAGAACTGCATGGCCAGCACGCGCCTGTTCGTCCACGACGACGTCTTCGAGCGCGTGGTGGAAGGCATTGCCGCCATGGCCAACGGCTTCCGCCTGGGCCCGGGGCTGGCTGCCGGCACCGATCTCGGCCCGCTGATCTCCGCCGACCAGCGCCGGCGGGTGATGGCCTACATCGAGGATGGGCGCCGTTCGCAGGCCGAGCTGGTCTGTGGCGGCGAGGTTCCCGAGGGCAAGGGCTTCTTCGTCCGGCCCACGGTCTTCGCCCACACCACCATGGACATGAAGATCGCCCGCGAGGAAATCTTCGGCCCCGTGCTGTGCATCCAGTCCTTCAACGACAGCGACCTCGAGGCGGTGGCGGCGGAGGCCAACAAGACCGTCTACGGGCTTTCCGGCAGCGTCTGGACCCGCGACATCTCCACTGCGCACAGGATGGTCAACCTGATCGACTCGGGCCAGGTCAGCATCAACTGCCATGCGGCGGTGGATCCGGGCATCCCCTTCGGCGGCAACCGCCAGTCGGGCTGGGGCCGCGAATTCGGCCGCGAGGGGCTCGAGGGCTATCTGAAGACGAAGGCGACCACCGTCCTCTTCTGAGGCGGTATCGGGTGGGCCGCCAGCCGGTGGCCCACACCCTCCGCCAACCGCCCTGGTGCTCTAGTGGCGGTAGGCGCGATGCGGCATCCGCCCGCGCACCTCGCCGTACATCAATTGCTGGAAGAAACCGCTGTCGAGCAGCGATTGCGGATAGCCGGGCAATGGCGGTGCCAGCTCATCGAGCCGTGCCAGCTGCGCGGCGTCCAGCTGCAGCTCCAGGCAGCCCAGGTTTTCCGCAAGCTGCCCGCGGTTGCGGGCGCCGATGATGGGCACCAGAACCGGTGAGGGATGCCGCTGGCGCAGCCAGGCGAGTGCCAGCTGCGCCGGGCGGCAGTCCATCTCGGCGGCCATGCGCACCAGGCCATCCGCTGCGCGCCGGTTGCGCTCGTCGAACACCCGCGCCGCCCGTGCCGGCTGCGACAGGCGTGCCCCGGCGCTGGCAGCGGGCGCCGCACCGGAAGAGAACTTTCCGCTCAGCAGGCCGCTCGCCAGCGGGCTCCACGGCGTGATGGCCATGTCCTGTGCCTCGGCCAGGGCGAGGAAATCCGCTTCGATGCTGCGCTCGACCAGGTTGTAGTGCAGCTGCATGGCGGTGAACGGCGTCCATCCACGCTCGAGGGCGATCGTGTTGGCACTGGCGATGGCCCATGCCGGCGCGTTGGAAATGCCGATGTGCAGGATCTTGCCCGCCCTCACCTGGTCATCCAGCGCCCGCATGAGTTCCGCGGGCGGGATGCGTGCATCCCAGCCATGCAGCCAGTACAGGTCGATATAGGGCGTGCGCAGCCTGCGCAGGCTCGCCTCCAGTGCCTGGACCAGGTTCTTGCGCTGGCTGCCAGCCGCGTTCGGGTCGTCGCCGCGGGTGGAGAGGCCATACTTGGTGGCCAGTACCAGGTGCTCGCGCTCGCTGGCCGCGAAGTCGCCGAGCATGCTTTCGCTGGTGCCCCGGTTGTAGACATTGGCGGTGTCGATGAAATTGCCCCCGGCCCCGAGGAAGGCATCGAACACCGCCTGGCACTCGGGCCTGGGCGCTCCCAGGCCCATTTCCTCGCCGAAAGTCATGGTGCCGAGGCAGAGTTCGGAAACGCGCAGCCCGCTGCGGCCCAGTGCCAGGTATTTCATCTGTTCCAGGTCCTTGCTCCGTGGCTGTCGGCGCCGCCCGGCATCCCGGAAGCGGCGGCCGTCGATGGGGATGCGCAACTGTAGCAGGGCGCCAACCGTCCACCCTTGGCAGGACCGCCGGGGATGACTATGATTGTCCACCTGTTGGATTGGTTTCGTTTCAAATACAATGGCATCCACACGTCCGATTCGCGCCCTGCAGCGCGGCCTTGAAGTGCTGCATGTCCTCAACCTGCAAAACGGCGCCACGGTCTCCGAGGTGGCCATCGCCATCGGCCTGCCGCGGACGACGACCTACCGCATCCTGGAGACGCTCTGCGCCGCCGGCTACGCCTATCGTGCCGTTGTCGATGAGCGTTACCGGCTCACCATCATGGTGCGCGGCCTGAGCGATGGCTTCGACGACGAGGCCTGGGTATCGCAGATAGCGCGCCCCTACATCCATGCGCTGTGCAACGAGCTGGTATGGCCGATTGCGGTGGCCACCCTCTCCGGCTCCACCATGATGATCCGCCAGACCACCGACCATCGCAGCCCCCTTGCGGTGGAGAAGCGCGGGCCCGGCTTCAGGGTGCCGATCCTGGAATCCGCCGCGGGGCTGGCCTACCTGGCCTTCTGTGCCGGGGAGCAGCGCAAGGCGATCCTCGACCTGCTGATGAAGTCGCGCCGCGAGCAGGACCGCCCTGTCCACGGCCAGGCCAGGATCGAGGCGACGCTGAACGAGGTGCGCCTGCGCGGCTTTGCCATCAACCGCCGGGCACGGCGTGTCGCCGACGAGATGAGCATGGCGGTGCCGGTGCTGGCCGGGGAGCGCCTGCTGGCGACGCTGGGCATCCGCTTTGCGGTGACGGCCGTCTCCGAGGCCGAGGCCATCGAACGCTTCGTGCCGCAGCTGAAGCTGGCGGCCAGCCGGATCGGCGAGGAATTCATGCAGCAGGCGGAGCAGGATATCCGCGCTGCCGCCGGCCAGCCGCCGGTGCGTGCCACCCATTCCGGGCTGCGCGCGGCCAGGTAAGCCGGACCCAGGGGAAAGCCGGATGGGCGTCCCGGAGGACACCCATCCGGCCAGCATCGGACATCAGGCAGCCTTGCCCTTCTTGCTGCCTGCCTTCTGGCGCTTCCCGGCCGCAGCCGTCCTGGCGGCATTTGCCTGGATGGCCTGGATGAAGCGCGGAAATTCCGGCTGCTTGGGTGCCGGCAGGCCGGTTTCCTTCTGGCAGCGCTTCTTCAGCTCGGGGATCTTGTCGCCGAAGTTGAAGATGCCGGTCTTGCCACGCTTCTTCGCCAGCCTGGCACGCAGGGCCTTGGTGGCCTTTTCGTCCAGGCCGCCGTTCTTCCCGAGCACCACGCCGTAATGGGCTTTCGCGCCCTCCGCCGTGACCAGTCCGGCGTCGACATCGAAGACCACCGCTGCCGGGTCGCGCGCGTAGGGGTCGCCCCAGCCACCGCCGCCCCAGGTATCGAAGTTGAGCAGGTCACCCTCCTTCACCTGGATGCGGTCGCACTTCGAGGGGAGGATCTCGCGGCTGCCGTTCTTGCGCACCAGCTCCTTGCGGCTGCGCTGGCCGGGTGCGCCACCGTTGACGCCCCAGGGATAGGTCAGCCAGCGGTCGTCGTGGATGGAGATCTCGCCGTCCTCGAGGAAGCGGTAGCCGACGCGCAGCGCGTTGCCGCCGCGGTGCTTGCCGGCGCCGCCGCTGTCCGGGAGCGTCTCGTAGGTCTCGATGCGCAGCGGGAAGTAGGCCTCGACGAACTCGTTGGGCACGTTGGTGAAGTTCGGCCACATGGAGTGGCCGTCGGGTCCGTCGCCGACCGGCCGGCCCGGCACGCCGCCGAAGCCGATCTGGAACAGCTGGAACCACTCGCCGTTCTTGTCGTAGCCCGAATACATGAGGTGCGGGCTGTCGGAAAAGCCGGCCGCGTTGAGGAAGTCCGGGTTGCTCTGGCCGAAGAGGCCGCTGAGCACGTCGAACAGTCGCCCGAGCGCATGGGTACGGCATGACAGGGCCGCGGGCTCCACCGGCTTGAGCAGCGTACCCCGCGGGATGCGCACCTCCATCAGGTCGTAGAAGCCGTCGTTGAACATGATCTTCGGGTCGAAGACCATGATCATCCACACGCCGGCGAACATCTTGAACATTTCCTCGTTGAGGAAGAAGTTCACCGAGCCGATCGACTGCGGATCGGTGCCCTCGAAGTCGAAGACGATCTTCGAGCCCTCGCGCCACATGGTGCAGCGCATCTTGTAGGGGCCCATGCCCATGCCATCGTCGCAGAGGTAGTCCTCGAAGGACTGCTTCCTGGTGGACACGGTGGTCTTGATCAGCTGCGCCATGGCGCGCCGGTTGCGGTCGAGCAACTCCTCCAGCGCGGAGTAGTAGACGTCGTCGCCGAAGCGGTTCGCCATCTCGATGACGCGCTTCTCGGCGGTGCGGATGGAGGCGATGATGGCGTTGAAGTCGCTGCGGTTCCAGTGCGGCAGGCGGCAGTTGTGCAGGATCAGGTTGAGGATGTCCTCCTGCAGCACGTCCTTCCTGTAGATCTTGGTGGGGGGGACGCGGATGCCCTCCTCGTAGATCTGGCGCGCATCGGTGGGCAGGCTGCCCGGCACCTTGCCGCCGACGTCCGTCATGTGGCCGAACATGGCCGCATAGGCCGCCAGGCGCCCGTCCTTGAAGATCGGGCGCAGCAGCAGCCAGTCGTTGATGTGGCTCACGGCGCCGTTGCAGGAATACGGGTCGGTGATGAGGAAGATGTCGCCTTCCTCGATGGTGCCCTCGTAGGCTTCCTTGAAGCCGTAGATGAAGCTGCCGAACTGGCCGACGACCATCTTGCCGTCGACGTTGGCGATCATCGGGAAGGCATCGCCCTGCTCGCGGATGCCCGGCGACATGGCGGTGCGGAACAGCACGGCATCCATTTCGTGGCGGGCATTGAGCATCGCATTTTCAATGATGTCCAAGGTGACCGGATCGACGGCAACCCGCTCGAAGGCCTTGGGACTGGTTTCGACAATCTTGGCTGGCATCTGTCTGTGCTCCGTAGTGGCCCGCGCTTATTCCGGGGTGATCACGATGTTGCCGAACTCATCCACGCGACCGACGTGGTCGGGCAGGATCACGGTGGTGGTGTCCATCTGCAGTATCACTGCCGGTCCACGCACCACGTTGCCCGCCAGCAGCCTGCTGCGATCGTAGAGCCTGGCCTTGCGGTCCTTGCCGTCGACGAACATCAGATGCTCGCCGAGCAGTGCCGCCGAGGGATCGCTGCCGCCCTTGTCGAGGCTGGTGGCGCGCACCGCAGCCGGCTTGCCCTGGGCCACCGCGCGCAGGTTGACGATTTCCTTCTCTTCCTGCAGCGCAAAGGTGAAGAGCTGCGTATGCACCTCGTCGAACTGCCTGCCGATGACATCCAGCCCCTGCTTTTCCAGCTCGTCGAGGCTGAAGTCGACGGTCAGCAGGAAGCCCTGGCCGCGGTAGCGGACATCGGCCTGGAAGGTATGCTTCTGTTCGTTGCGCGCGATGCCGTCGCGGTCGAGGCTGCGTGCCGCACTGTTGATGAGCTGGTTGAGGATCTTCGCCACCTCGCGCGCGTTGGTCTCGCTGAAGCCGCGGATGAAGGTGCGCGCGAACTCGTCGCGCACGCTGGTCGTGGCATCGCCCACCGCGCACAGCACGCCGGGGCTGCCGGGGATGATCACCGGCCAGGCTTGCGACAGCTTGCCCAGTGCATTGGCGTGCAGGGGGCCCGCGCCGCCGAAGCCCATCAGCGCGAAGTCGCGCGGGTCGTAGCCCTTTTCCACCGACACCAGGCGCAGCGCGCCGTACATGTTCTCGTTGACGATGTCGATGATGCCGGCGGCTGCCTCCTTCACGGAGAGCTTGAGCGCCTTGGCCACCTTGCCCACCGCCGCCTCGGCAAGGTCCCTGCGGATGACCATGTCGCCGCCGAGGCGCACCTCGCCGCTCGGCAGGAAGCCCAGCACCACGTTGGCGTCCGTGACCGTGGGCTCGTCGCCGCCCTTGTCGTAGGCCGCCGGGCCCGGGTCCGCGCCCGCGCTCTGCGGGCCGACGCGCAGCGCGCCGGTGATCTCCGGCACGTAGGCGATCGAGCCGCCGCCGGCGCCGACCGTGCGCACGTCGATCGAGGAGGCACGGACGACGACCTCGTGGACGCTGGTCTCGCGGCGCAGCTGCGCCTGGCCATCCTGGATCAGCGCGACGTCGGTCGAAGTGCCACCCATGTCGAAGGTGAGGATGTTCTTGTAGCCGGCCTGCTTGCCGGTCCACATCGCCCCCGAGACGCCACCGGCCGGGCCGCTCATCAGCATGTTGACCGGGTAGTCCTCGGCCGCCTTGGCCGATGCCAGGCCACCGTCCGAGCGCAGCACCCGCAGCTGCACCCGCTTCATTTCCTTTTTCAGCTCGCGCTGCAGGTTGCGCACGTACTTGGCCACCTTCGGTGCCACGTAGGCATTGGCGACGGTGGTGGCCGTGCGTTCGTACTCCTGCATCTCCGGCACGATCACCGAAGACAGGGAAACCGGGATGTCCGGCAGCACCTCGGCGGCGATCGCCGCGATCTCCTGCTCGTGCGCCGGGTTGGCGAAGGAGTTGATCAGCGAGACGGTGAGCGACTCGATCCCCTTCTTGCGCAGCGCCTTGAGGTCCTTCGTCAGCTTCGCCCTGTTGAGCTTGGTGACGACCTCGCCCCTGGCGCCGATGCGCTCATCGGCCTCGATGGTGAGCGACAGCGGTGCCAGCGGCGGTGGCTTGTTGTAGATCACCCAGCCACCGAGCCCGCCGGGCACGAAGGAGCGCGCGATCTGCAGTACCTGCCGGTAGCCCTTGGTGGTGACCAGGCCGACCCTGGCGCCGGTATGCGTGAGGATGGTGTTGGTGGCCACCGTGGTGCCGTGCATCACGTGGGTGATCTCGTTCGGATCGATGCCGGCGTTCTGGCAGATGCGCCCGATGCCGTTGAGCACGCCTATGGAGGGATCGCTGGGTGTGCTTGGCACCTTGGCCGAGTGGACGTCGCCGGTCTGCCCGTTGACGAGGATCAGATCGGTGAAGGTTCCACCGACGTCGACTCCAAGACGGTAACTCATACACACACCTCGATGTTTCCAGGATTCTTCCGTTTGCCCCGCCATCGGCAGGTCACCGCCAGCCGGTGCCCTTTCCGGGGCGGCACGACCTTGGCCATGGCTGGGTCGATCTGCTGTTGCTGGTACCTTGCCCCGCCCGCTCGCGGACCGTGCTCAGCCCGCCGCCCGGTGCTGCTCGATCACCTTGGGGAAAATGCCCGCCTTGGGCAACATGGCCGGCACCCCCCTGCCAAGCTGCTGCTGCAGCCAGTTGCTGGTCTCGATCACCTGCTCCAGCGACACGCCGGTGTGCACGCCGGAACGGTCCAGCATGTACAGCAGGTCGTCGGTCGCGATGTTGCCGGTGGCCGCCGGTGCAAAGGGGCAGCCGCCGATGCCGCCGATGCTGGCATCCAGCGAGTCCACGCCGGCATCCAGCGCCGCCTGGGCGTTGGCGATGCCGGTGTTGCGGGTGTTGTGGAAATGGGCGCGGATCGGCACGCCGGGCGCACGTTCGCGGATGGCGTGGATCATCTCGCCCACCTGGGAGGGAACGCCCACGCCGATGCTGTCGGCGATGCCGAGCTCGACGGGCTCGCCGGCGAGCACCTGGTCCACCAGGTCGAGGACGCGCCGCAGCGGCACCTCGCCCTCGAAGGGGCAGCCGAAGGCAGAGGAAATCATGACGTTCGCACGCATGCCGGCAGCGCGCGCCTCCTGCGCGATCGCCAGCCATGCCTTGACCGATTCGGCGGTCGGCACGCCCTGGTTGCGCTGGTTGTAGGTGTCGCTGGCCACCACCGCCATGCCGATCTCGCCGAGGCCCGCGTCGCGTGCACGCTCGAAGCCCTTGCGGTTGAGCACGAGGCCGATGTAACGGACATCGTCGCGCCGGGGCAGGCCGGCGATGACCGCCTCCGCATCTGCCATCTGCGGGACGCGCTTCGGGTGGACGAAACTGGTGACCTCCAGGGCACGGATCCCCGCGTCGATGGCGCGACGGATGAACTCGATCTTGGCCTCGGTCGGGAGGATCTCCGGCTCGCTCTGCAGCCCATCACGCGGACCGACCTCGATGATGGAAAGCTTGCGTTGTGGCTGGGTCATGGCTGTCTTGCGGGCCATTTAAAATAGGGTATTGTTATACACGGCGTCGGGCGGCACAACAAGCAAAGCATGCAATCCGGGTGCCCCCTTTCCTGCAGCCGGCACCCAGTGTCACGGCAATCCGGACCGGCCCGGTCCGGCATGATAGGGAAGATGATTGGCGTTGTCCTGCCCGCGACAGTCCTGCGCGGCAGCGACGACATGACGGATACAAACAGCTCTGGAAGGAATTGCACATGAGCACGGGAACCGGGAAGACGCCAGGCCCACTGGCCGGACTGCGGGTAATCGAGATGGGCACGCTGCTGGCCGGCCCGTTCTGCGGGCAGCTGCTGGGCGACTTCGGCGCCGAAATCATCAAGATCGAACCTCCCGGGCAGGGCGACCCGATGCGCGACTGGGGCCGCGAGAAGGCGCACGGCATGTCGCTGTGGTGGCCGGTGATCGCGCGCAACAAGAAATCCGTGACGCTGAACCTGCGTGAAGCCGAGGGCCAGGCGATCGCCCGCTCGCTGATCGGCCAGGCCGATTTCCTGCTGGAGAACTTCCGGCCCGGCACGATGGAAAAATGGGGCCTCGGCTACGAGCAGCTGCGCCAGTCGCACCCCGGCCTGATCATGATCCGCGTGTCCGGCTACGGGCAGACCGGGCCCTACGCCAAGCGTGCCGGCTTCGGCGCCGTCGGCGAGGCCATGGGCGGCCTGCGCTATGTCTGCGGCGACCCGTCCACGCCGCCGAGCCGCATGGGCATCAGCATCGGCGACTCGCTGGCAGCCACCTTCGCCTGCATCGGCGCGCTGGCCGCGCTGCATCACCGCGAAAAGACCGGCCAGGGGCAGATCGTCGACTCGGCGATCTACGAGGCCGTGCTCAACATGATGGAGTCGCTCATCACCGAGTACGACAAGGCCGGCTACATCCGCGAGCGCACCGGCGCCATCCTGCCGAACGTCGCGCCGTCCAATGTCTACCCCACCAGCGACAAGCAGTTCATCCTGATCGCGGCCAACCAGGACACCGTCTTCAGGCGGCTGGCGGAGACCATGGGCAAGCCTGAGCTTGCCACCGATCCGCGCTATGCCAGCCACTCCTCGCGCGGTGCGCACCAGAAGGAGCTCGACGACCTGATTGCCGAGTGGACCCGCACCATCACCTCCGACCAGCTGGAGAAGCTGATGGAGGAGTCCGGCATTCCCTCCGGCAGGATCTATCGCACGCCGGAGATGCTCGAGGATGCGCACTTCAAGGCGCGCCAGGCGATCATCAGCGTGGTGCACCCGCGCTTCGGCGAGCTGAAGATGCAGAACGTGGCGCCCAAGCTGAGCTCGACGCCGGGCACCATCCGCAGCCCGGCTCCCGACCTGGGCGAGCACAACCAGGAGGTGTACCGCAAGCTGCTCGGCTTCTCCGAAGAGCGGATGGCCGAGCTGCAGAACGCCGGGATCATCTGAGTGACCGCCGCCGCAGCAGCCGGTCCGCTGATCGGGCCGATCACCGGCGTCACCATCTGCACGCCCGTGCTCGAGGCCAGCGAGGCCGCCTATGTGCAGCATCTGCGCTACCGCGTCACCCGGCGCGGGACCATCAGCGCCGCACAGGCCGCACTCTGGCAACGGCCCGCCGTTGCCGGGGCGCGCTATGTGGCGCTCAGCCCCGCGGCCGCAGATGATTTCGAGTTCCGCCTGATCGAAAGCCGCCCGCCGGCGGGCAGCTACCGGGCCTTTGCGCACCATGGCTGGAACGCCGCCGAACTCATCGTCCAGGATGTGGATGCGCTGGCTGCCGAACTGGCCGACAGCCCTTTCCAGATCATCGGGCCACCCCAGGACCTGTCCTTCGCCGAGGACATCCGCGCCATGCAGCTGCGCGGGCCGGCCGGGGAGATCATCTACCTGACCCAGTTCAAGCGGGAGCTGCCGGAGCTGCCTGCCCCGCCTGCCCGCTGCGCCATCGACCGGGTCTTCATCATGATCGTTACCGGGCCTTCGCTCGATGGCCTGCTGGACTTCTACAGCGAGCGTTTTGCCATCCCCCGACCGCAGCCCATGCAGTCGCGGGTGAAGGTCATGTCGGAGGTTTTCGGCCTTTCGCCCGAGGAGCGCTACCGGATTGCGGCGGTGCCCGTCCGCGGACGCTGCTACATCGAGGCCGACCAGATGCCGGCGGCCGCGCGCCCTCCCGAAGCCTCGCCGGATGCGCTGCCGCCGGGCATCGCCATCGTCAGCTTTCGCCAGCAGGAGGGCGGCGAGCCCCGCTGCCTCACCGGAGCCGCAGGGGAAATCATCGAACTCACGCCGGCCGGATAGCCGCAGGCAGACCCGGCGACGGGCACAGAAGCCGGAAAATCCGGCATATCAAAAACCGCTGAATATCAGGTAATTGAGCATGAAAACTGATGTTTTTCATGATGGCATGATATGCCTGCGCGGGGGAGGAACACCACGGTTCAGTCCCTGTTGTCGGCAACCTGAAGCTCCAGCCCGTCGAGGCTGTCGGTGATCTCGATCTGGCAGGTGAGGCGGCTGTTCGGCCGGCGGTCTCGCGCCGAATCGAGCATGGCATCCTCCATGTCGCTCAGCGGAGGCAATCGTTCCAGCCATTCGTCGGCAATGTAGGCATGACAGGTGGCGCAGGCACAGGCCCCGCCACATTCGGCGACGATTCCCTCGATGTCATGGTCAAGGGCGGCTTCCATGACCGTGGTTCCGGGGGCAACCTCGACTTCGCGTCGCAGGCCCTCGATGTCGTGATAGATGACTCGTGGCATGTTTCGGTTCTCGTACGTCGCTGCAGACCAAGCGTACCCGGCCCTGCGGGCGGGTCCAAAGAAAAAGGCCGCCACCAGCCGGTGGCGGCCCGGGAATGTGAAGAAGCTCCTCGTGCCTCCGGGGTATCGGCCATCCGGCTCTAGGCGGCACCGGCACCGGTCTTGGCGACGATCGTCCACAGGCGCGCCAGGTCGACCATCTGCGGATCTTCCTTGACTCCTCCGAAGGCCTTGAGGGCATCCGCCTTCTTGCCGAGCTTGAGATTGGCTATGCCCAGCATGATGCGGGTCTGGTCGGGGTCGCGGATCTCCCCCTTCTCGAGGCCCTTGTTGAGTGCGACTGCAGCCTTCTCGTACTGGCCGAAGCTGGAGTAGGCCATGCCGAGCGCCACATCGCCCTGCCCGGTCTTGATCTTGGCCGCGTCCTTTTCGGTTTGCGGCAGGGCATTGAGGTCCTTGGTGGCAGCGATCCGGGCATCTTCCAGTCGACGCTGGTAGCGATCGGCACGCGTCTTGTCGATCGAGTCCAGAACCTTGGCCGAGTAACCCGCCTCGAGGACGCTGCGCGCCTCGCCCGGCAGGCCCGCCTCGAGCAGCAATTCGGCCATCTCGAGATACTGGTCGGCCGAACGCAGCGTGCCGACCTGCTGCGCGAGACGATAGGTGTTGAGCAGGACCCGGTCGCTGCTGCGCTGGTTGAGACGGGTCACCAGCAGGTCATGCCAGTACTCGGGCTTCGGGTTGATCTTCACCAGCTTCTCGAGGGTATTCGCGGCAGCATCCGTGTCGCCCAGCTTGGTCTGCGCACTGCGGATGAGCTGGAGCCAGTTCTCGTCGGGCGTCTTGCCTGCCCGCTCGGTGCTGGCGACCGCCTCCTGCATGATGCTGATGGCTTCCTTGTTGTGGTTCTGGATGTAATGGGCCTGGCCCACCAATACCTTGATATCCACGTCCTGGCCACCCGCCTTCATCCAGCGCTCACCGAATTCGATGACCTTCGGATAGTTCTTCGCCGCGGTGTTGAGCTGCGTCAGCACCTTCAGCCTCTCGGTGACCTGGTCGGCAGGCGTCTTCCCCGAAGCGAGGTTGGCCTCGTAGAGGCGGGCCACATCGGGGTATTTCCGCTGCTGGAGGTAGATGTAGGCCTTGAACTCGTTGATCTGGTACTGGTCGAAGGCGGTCTTGCCGCTGATGCCATCCGCCTCGGTCAGCTTGGCCAGCGCCTGATCCCACTGCTTCTTCTGCAGTGCTTCCTGAGCCGCCTTCATCGGCTTGGCAACCTTGGCGCTGATCTTCTCCTGGGCGACGGACTGGCCGGCGACCAGCAGGCTGCTGACTGCTACCAGAATGGCCGCAACAGCACGAAATGATGCTTTTGCTCGCATGGTGGTGGATCCCTCCTCAAGGCGTTACAGGGCTTTAGACAACGTCCAGCCCCAAAGTTGCGCGCAAGCTGTGCGGGCGCGGATCAGTCGGCAAACTGCTCCATGCCGACGAAACCGATCTTGTTGACGCCCTGGCGCTGTGCCAGCGCCAGCACCTTGGCGACGGTGTCGTATTTGGCGCGCTTGTTGGCCCGGATATGCAGCTCGGGCTGCGGCTCTTTCATGCCTTCCTGATGGAAGTACTGCTCGAGGGTGCCGAGCCCCGGAACGACGGTCTGGTTCCAGAGGATGGTCCCGTCGTAGTCGATCTCCAGCTCGATGACTTCAGGCGGCAGCGGCGGCTCGATCACATTCGGGTTGGGGCGCGGCATGTCCAGCTTGACCGCATGGGTCATGATGGGAATGGTGACGATGAACATGATGAGGAGCACCAGCAGGACGTCGATCAACGGCGTCATGTTGATGTCCAGCATCGGGTCGGCGTCTTCCTGTAGCTTTACTGCCATGTGTGCAATTTCTCCGTCCGGAAGGCGTCGCTGCCGGTGCTAGCGCAGGCCGCGGTCAGGTTCGGTGATGAAGCCGATCTTGACGACGCCGCCACGCTGGATCAGGTAGATGACACGGCCGATCGAGGCGAACCTTGCCTGGACATCGCCGCGGATGTGGATTTCAGGCTGTGGTTCCTGCACCGCCACCGACTTGACGAGGTCCAGCAGGGCCTGGTCATTGGGCACCCGCGACTGGTTCCAGAACACATCACCGTTGGCATTGATCGCCACGGTGATGTTTTCCGGCTTGGTCTTGGTCGGCTGGTTGGCTACCTGCGGCAGGTCGACCTTGACCGTCTGCGTGATCACCGGGATGGTGATCAGGAAGATGATCAGCATCACCAACATGACGTCCACGAGGGGCACCACGTTGATGTCCGACATCGCCTTGCCTTCGCCGGACTCCCCCGGGACCGTCATGCCCATGTTACTTGCCCTGCGCGCCCGGGTTGCCGATGAGGTACTGCTCGATGTCGCCGGTGAAGTAGCGCAGCTGCTCGATCAGCGTCCTGTTCCGGCGCAGCAGCCAGTTGTAGCCGAGCACCGCGGGAACCGCCACCACCAGGCCGATCGCGGTCATGATCAGCGCCTCGCCCACCGGACCCGCCACCTTGTCGATGCTGGCCTGGCCGGCCACGCCGATGGCGATCAGCGCGTGGTAGATGCCCCAGACCGTGCCGAACAGCCCGACGAAGGGTGCGGTCGAACCGGCGGTGGCAAGGAAGGACAGGCCGCTTTGCAGGTTGTTGACCACCTTCTCCAGCGCGCGATGCAGCGTCAGGCTGATCCACTCGTTGCGCGGGATGCGGTCGGTGATGCGCCCGTCGTGCTGGCGGGAGGCACGGATGCCTTCCTCCGCGATGATGCGGAAGGTATTGGCCGGGTCGCTGATGGTGCCCACGCCATCCTCGAGGCTCTTGACCGACCAGAAGCTCTCGTCGACCTGGTTGAACTGGCGGCGCAGCCGCGACTGGTCCCAGAGCTTGGTGAGGATGATGAACCACGAGACGAAGGACATCAGCACCAGGATGATCAGCGTGCCACGGGCCACGAAGTCGCCCTGGCTCCACAGCTGGTTCAGGCCGTAGGGATTTTCCGGGGCGCCGGCATCGTCCATGCCGCCGGTACGCGGCACGTCCGGCGTGGCCTCTGCGGCGGCGGGGGTTGCATTTTCGAGGGCTTCGAAGCTGTCGAAGCCCGCCCCGGGCGATGCGCCCTCCTCGCCCTGCAAGGCGGTAGCTGCCGCGGCATCCGGATTGGCCGGAGCCGGTGCGGTCGCCGGCTGCTGGGCTGCCAGAGCAATGCTCAGAGCAAGAGCTGCTAGTTCAACCATGGTGCAATCATCCCCTCAGTCAATTGCTTCAAAAAAACTGGATGTAACGCCCCTCGGGCCACGACACGGCGGCCCCCCGGGTCTGTCTTCAGATCATCTTTTCGGTATTTTCCACACGACGCGGACTTCCATCCACATGGCCACCGGCTTGCCGTCCTCGGTGCCCGGCTTGACCCGCCAGCGCTTGAGCTTCCTCAGTGCCACGCTGTCCAGCCGCTCGTAGCCGCTGCTCTTGCCGATCTGGACATCGCCGATGCTGCCGTTCTCCAGCACCCACAGACGCACGGTGGTGACACCCTCTTCACCGAGTCGTGCCGACTGTGGCGGATAGTCGTCATCGGAAATGGGCATGGGCCTGCGCGGGTCAGCGCTTGGTTGCACTCGCACAACAGCAGCTGGCGGCGGTGGCGGCGGCGGCCTGACCACCGGCTTCTGGGTGGTGGCCGTGATTGCCGTGGTGGTGGTCGAGGTTTCGATCGGCAGATCGATGGCGATGTCCGGCGGCGGCACGAAGGGCGGCGGCGCGGTCTCGATCTTCGGCGGCGGTGGTGGCGGCTCTTCGTCCTGGTCCTGGACGTCCTCGATCATCTTGGTCTCGATCGGACCGTAGACCATTTCCACTGCCTGATGCATGAGACCGGCGTTGAGTGCGTAGATGAAGCCCACGTGCAACAACACGATCCCGACGAATACCAGCGCCCTTCGGGACATCATGGGTGTACTGATAGCGGCTGCCATATCAACCTGGATTGTGAGTATTGTTCAGCTGTAGGGCGGTATGGTGCCGCCGGGGCGCGTATGTTGCCACAACCCCGGGGCAAAGCTCCACACTCTTGTCATGCCGGGATCCGGGCTGCCGCTGCAGCGGGCTTGTGGGACTATAATGCGCCGGGCCCGGCGGCTTGCGACCCAGCGCCGGTGCCGATGCCGCCCGGCGGCCTTTAGACCATGGCTTTCACGGTGCTGCGCTGCCGGCAGGCGCCAACGCTGCGGCTGCGGCCTGCCAGTGCCGTCACGAGTGCTTTCCAAGGATCAGAAATATGCCCATGAAGACAAGCGAGTGGATCTGGCAGAACGGCAGCTTCATGCCCTGGGCCGAGGCCCGGGTGCATGTCATGACCCACGCCCTGCACTACGGCTCCTCGGTTTTCGAGGGGATCCGCGTCTACGCCACCCACCGCGGCCCGGTCGTCTTCCGCCTCCAGGCGCATACCCGCCGGCTGCTGGAGTCGGCGCGGATCTACCGCATCGAGGTGCCGTGGTCCGCCGCGCAGATCGATGCCGCCTGCAAGGAAGTCGTGCTGCGCAACGGCCTGGTCCGCGGTGCCTACATCCGCCCGATCATCTTCCGCTGTTACGGCGAAGTTCGCCTGGCGCCGCCGCCGGACCATCCGGTGGAGACGGCCATCGCCGCCTGGGAATGGGGAGCCTACCTGGGTGCCGAGGCGCTCGAGCAGGGCGTGGATGTCTGCGTTTCCTCGTGGCAGCGTGCCGCTCCCAACACCCTGCCCGCCATGGCCAAGGCGGGCGGCAATTACCTCTCCAGCACGCTGATCAGCCTCGAGGCCAAGCAACGCGGCTTTGCCGAGGGCATTGCGCTGTCGACCGACGGCACCGTGAGCGAGGGTGCCGGCGAGAACATCTTCCTGGTCCGCGACGGCGTGCTCTACACCCCCCCCGCCACCGCCTCGATCCTCACCGGCATCACCCGCGACAGCATCATGGTGCTGGCACGCCAGGCCGGCATCAGCGTCGTCGAGCAGGCGATCCCGCGCGAGATGCTCTACCTCGCCGACGAGATCTTCCTGACCGGCACCGCGGCGGAAATCACCCCGGTGCGCTCGGTGGACCGCATCAACGTGGGAGCCGGGCGGCGCGGGCCGCTGACCCGGCAGCTGCAGGAAAGCTTTTTTGGACTGTTCAATGGCAAGACCAGTGACCAGTGGGGCTGGCTTGAACCCGTGGAGAATGCCCGATGACTGCCCGTTCGCTGTTTGAAAAGGTCTGGGACGACCACCAGGTCGTGGCCGAGAGCGCCGACGCGCCCGCGGTGCTCTACATCGACCTGCACCTGATCCACGAGGTCACCACGCCGGAGGCCTTCACCGTGCTGAAGTCGCGCGGCCTCGCCCTGCGCCGCCCCGACCTCACGCTGGCCACGCTCGATCATTCCACGCCCACGGTGCCCATCCGCAGCCTGGCGGACCTCGACGGGCTGGTGGGCAAGGCAGCCGCCAACCAGATCCGCGTCATGATCGACAATTCGCATGACGCCGGGGTGCGCATGCTGGGCTTCGACTCCGACCAGCGCGGCATCGTGCATGTCATCGGCCCGGAACTCGGCATCACCCAGCCGGGCATGACCATCGTCTGCGGCGACAGCCACACCAGCACCCACGGTGCCTTCGGCGCGCTGGGCTTCGGCATCGGCACCACCGAGGTCGGCCACGTGCTGGCCACCCAGTGCCTGCTGCAGCGCAAGCCCAAGACGCTGGCCGTCACCGTCAACGGGCAGCTGAACCGCGGCGTCACCGCCAAGGACATCATCCTCGGCATCATCGGCAAAATCGGCGTCAGCGGCGGCACCGGCCACGTCATCGAATACCGCGGCTCGGCCATCTCCGCGCTGTCGATGGACGAGCGCATGACCATCTGCAACATGAGCATCGAGGGTGGCGCGCGCGCGGGCATGATCGCCCCCGACGACACCACCTTCGAGTACCTTGCCGGGCGGCCGATGGCGCCCGCGGGCGCGGCATGGGACGCGGCCGTCAGGCGCTGGCGCACGCTGCCCTCCGACCCCGATGCGCGCTTCGACCGCGAGGTCGTCCTCGATGTCGCCGAGCTGGCGCCGATGATCACCTTCGGCACCAACCCGGGCATGGTCATCCCCATCGATGCACCGGTGCCGGCCGATACCGGCAACACCAGCTTCCGCAAGTCGCTGCAGTACATGGGGGTCGATGCCGGCAAGCCCATGCTGGGGCGCGCCGTCGACGTGGTGTTCATCGGCAGCTGCACCAATGCCCGGCTGTCCGACCTGCGCCAGGCCGCCAGCATCTTTGCCGGGCGCCGGGTCAGCGACGGTGTCCGCGTCATGATCGTCCCCGGCTCGCAGGCGGTGAAGAAGCAGGCCGAGGCCGAGGGGCTCGACAGGATCTTCACCGCTGCCGGTGCGCAGTGGCGCGAGTCCGGCTGCTCGATGTGCCTGGGCATGAACGGCGATACCGTCGGCCGCGGCGAGCTGTGCGTGAGCACCAGCAACCGCAACTTCGAGGGCCGGCAGGGCATCGGCGCCCGCACCGTGCTGGCCAGCCCGCTGACCGCCGCCGCCGCCGCGGTGACCGGCCGCATCAGCGACCCGCGCGAACTGCTCGCGTCCTAACCCCGACACCAGGCAGCAACCATGGAAAAGATCATCCGCTTCACCTCGCGCACGGTCGTGCTCGCGCAGGCCGACATCGACACCGACCAGATCGTGCCGGCACGCTTCCTCACCACCACCACCCGCGAAGGCCTGGGCAAGGCGCTGTTCGCCGACTGGCGCTATGACGACAAGGGCAAGCCGCGTCCCGACTTCGTGCTCAACCAGCCCGCGGCGGCCGGCTGCAGCATCCTGGTGGCCGGCGACAACTTCGGCTGCGGGTCCTCGCGCGAGCATGCCCCCTGGGCACTGGTCGATTACGGCATCCGCGCCGTGATCAGCACCGGCATCGCCGACATCTTCCGCAACAACTCGCTGAAGAACGGGCTGGTGCCGGTGATCGTCGATGCCGACAGCCACGCCTGGCTGCTGGCCAACCCGGGCGCCGAGGTCAGCGTCGACGTGGAGGCCTGCCAGATCAGCCTGCCCGACGGGCGCAAGCTGGGCTTCCCTCTGGACCGCTTCTCCCGCTACTGCCTGCTCAACGGCGTCGACCAGCTCGGCTACCTGCTGCAGCAGTCCGAGGCCATCAGCCGCTTCGAGAAGAACCGCGCATGGCAGCCCTGATCGGCATCCTGCCGGGCGACGGCATCGGCCCCGAGGTCACGGCACAGGCGCGGCGGGTGCTCGAGGCCGTCGGCAGTGCCGGCGGGCATGCCTTCGAGCTGCGCGAGGGCCTGATCGGCGGCGCCGCCATCGATGCCACCGGCAAGGCCTTTCCCGAGGCAACCCGCCAGCTCGCGCTGCAGGCCGATGCCGTGCTGCTCGGCGCGGTCGGCGGGCCGAAGTGGAGCGACCCCGCCGCCCGCGAGCGGCCCGAGCAGGGCCTGCTCGACCTGCGCGCGGCCATGGGGGTTTATGCCAACCTGCGCCCGGTGCGCCCGCATCCCGCGCTTGCCGACGCCTCGCCGCTCAAGGCCGAGCGCATCGCCGGCGTCGACATCCTGGTGATACGCGAGCTCACCGGGGGCATTTATTTCGGCCGCAAGCAGCGCGACGCCGACAGCGCCTCCGACCTGTGCAGCTACACCCGCCCGGAAATCGAGCGCGTGCTGCGCGTGGCGGGGCAGATGGCGGTCCGGCGGCGTGGCCGGGTCGCTTCGGTGGACAAGGCCAACGTGCTGGAAACCTCGCGCCTGTGGCGCTCGGTGGCCAGCGAGCTCTTTGCCCGTGAATTCCCCACGGTGCAGCTCGAGCACCTGCTGGTGGATGCCGCCGCCATGCACCTGTTGTCGCGCCCGGCCGACTTCGACGTCATCGTCACCGAGAACATGTTCGGCGACATCCTCACCGACGAGGCCTCGATGCTGACCGGCTCGATCGGCATGCTGCCCTCGGCCTCGCTGAACGCCGAGTCCCGCGGCCTGTACGAGCCCATCCACGGCTCGGCGCCCGACATCGCCGGCCAGGGCATCGCCAACCCCTGCGGCACGATCCTCAGCGTGGCCATGCTGCTGCGCCACTCGCTGGGCCTCGAGACCGAGGCCGCACGGGTCGAGCAGGCGGTCTCCGCGGTGCTCGACGCCGGCCTGCGCACGCGCGACATCGCGGCGGGCGGCAGCCAGACCATCGGCACCGCGCAGATGGGCGAGGCGGTCCTCGCCAGGCTGCGCGCCTAGCTAGACCAGCGCGGAGAGCGCGGCCTGCAGGTCGGCGACGAGGTCCGCCGTGGCCTCGATGCCCGCCGAGAGGCGTATCAGCCCGTCGGAGATGCCGGCGGCCTTGCGCCCCTCCGGTCCCAGCGGCAGGTGCGTCATCGTTGCCGGGTGGCAGGAGAGGCTTTCCACGCCACCCAGCGACACCCCCAGGGTGAACAGCCGCAGGCGCTCCACGACCTGGCGTGCGGCGGCCTCCCCGCCCTTCAGCTCGAAGCTCAGCATGCCGCCAAAGCCCTGCTGCTGGCGGCGTGCGATGGCGTGGCCCGGGTGCTCCGGCAGGCCGGGGTAGAACACCCGCGCCACCGCCGGGCTTGCCTGCAGGGCAGCGGCCAGGGCGGCGGCATTGGCCTCGCTCTGGCGCATGCGTACGAACAGCGTACGCAGGCCGCGCAGCACCAGGAAGCTGTCGAAGGGAGCGCCGCTCAGCCCCAGCACATTGGCCCAGCCGGCCATTTCCTCGTGCAGCGCGGCGCTGCGGGCGACCACTGCCCCGCCGATGACATCGCTGTGGCCATTGAGATACTTGGTGGTGGAGTGGATGACCAGGTCGGCGCCGAAGTCCAGCGGCCGCTGCAGGACCGGGGACAGGAAGGTGTTGTCGACCGCCAGCAGCGCACCGCAGGCATCCGCCAGCGTCCGCATCCGCGCCAGGTCGATGATGCGCAGCAGCGGGTTGGTCGGCGTCTCCACCCACAGCAGCCTGGCGGATTCACGCCCGGCCTCGCGAAGCTGCGCTTCATCCGCCTGGTCGATGAAACGCAGGCGGAACAGGCCGCGCGCCGCCAGCCGCGTCAGCATGCGATAGGTGCCGCCATAGCAGTCGACCGGCGCAATGACCAGATCGCCCGGGTCGAGGACCTGGCAGGCCAGCGTGATGGCGGCCATGCCCGAGGCGGTGACGGTGGCCCCCGCCCCGCCCTCGAGATCGGCGATGGCCGTTGCCAGCGCATCCCGGGTGGGATTGGCGGTGCGGGTGTAGTCGTAGGCCCGGGGCTGGTTGAAGCCGGCAAAGCTGAAGGTGCTGCTGAGCACGATCGGCGGCATGACCGCGCCGTGCTGCTGGTCGGTATTGGTCGCGCTGTGGACCGCCCTGGTTTCAGCCTGCAACTCCCCGCTCATGCGCTATCCCGTTCATGGCCGGCCGGATCGGCCGCGGCAGGCAGTGTAGGAAGCCCCCCCCGGTCGGGCAAGCAGCTTCAGGTGCTTGCAGGCAGTCGAAGAGTCGTGTTAGCGTACTATTACGCTATTACATTGATACAGTAATGAAAGACCACCGTACCCTCGACGACCGGGAAGAGACAGCCGCCGAAGAGCGGCTCTACCGCGCCATCCTCACGCTGCGCAGCGTGGATGACTGCCGGGCCTTCTTCCACGACCTGTGCACGCCGGCCGAGCTCCAGGCCTTCAAGGACCGCTGGGCCGTCGTGGAACTGCTGTCCGGAGGCGAGTTGAGCTATCGCCAGATCCATGAGCGCACCGGGATCAGCGTCACCACCATCGGGCGGGTAGCCCGCTATCTCGGTGCCGGCCAGGGCGGCTATGCCCGGGCCCTGCAACGCAGCCAACGCCAAGGATGACCGACACATGACAGACCAGGGTTCACGCATCAAGATCGCGATCCAGAAGTCGGGACGACTGACCGACCGCTCGCTCGAGCTGCTGGAGCGCTGCGGGCTCAAGTATTCGCGCGGTCGCGACCAGCTGATCGGCTTTGGCGAGAACATGCCGGTGGACATCCTGCTGGTCAGGGACGACGACATCCCGGGCCTCGTGCGCGACGAGGTCTGCGACTTCGGCATCGTCGGCCTGAATGTCCTCGAGGAGCGCCGCCTGCAGTTCCTCGCCGAGGGCCGCGACCAGGCCTTCCGCGTGGTGCGCGCGCTCGACTACGGCCACTGCCACCTGGCCTTCGGCTACCCGGAGGACGGGCCGGTGCAGTCGCTCGCCGGCCTGCAGGGGCGGCGCATTGCCACCAGCTACCCGCGCATCGTGCAGGACTTCCTGCAGCGCGAGGGCATCGAGGCCCAGGTCATCGAGTTCTCCGGCGCCGTGGAGATCGCCCCAGGCCTCGGCCGTGCCGATGTCATCTGCGACCTCGTCTCCACCGGTGCCACGCTTGCGGCCAATCGCCTGCGCGAGGGCGAGACCATCCTCGAGAGCCAGGCGATCCTGATCCGCACGGTCCGCGAGGTGCCGGCCGCCAAGGCGGAATGGGTCACGCGCCTGCTGCAGCGCATTGATGGCGTCATGCAGGTGCGCGAGAGCAAGTATGTGATGATGAATGCCCCGGTCTCGGCGCTGGCGGAGATCGCACGCCTGCTGCCGGGTGCCGATGCACCCACCGTGATCCCGCTCGAGGGCCGTGGCGACAAGGTCGCCGTGCACGTGGTCTGTCGCGAGAACGTCTTCTGGGAAACGCTGGAGAACCTGAAACTGGTCGGCGCCAGCTCGCTGCTGGTTCTGCCCGTGGAGAAGATGCTGCCATGAGCCTTGGCAAGTTGCTGACACGCGTCGACTGGTCGGTGCTCGATGAAGCCGGCCGGCGCTCGCTGCTGGAACGGCCCGCCGTGCGTTCCGGGGCGGGCATCGCCACCGCGGTGGGCGACATCATCGGCAAGGTACGTTCCGGCGGCGATGCCGCCCTGCTGGAGCTGACCGCCAGGTTCGATGGCGTCCAGCTGGAATCACTGGCGGTCGGCAAGGACGAGCTGGAGGCGGCGGCAGGCCTCCTCGAGCCCGCGGCGGTCGAGGCGATCCACTTCGCCATCGGCAACATCAGGCGCTTCCATGCCGCACAGGCCAGCCAGCCGCTCAGGGTCGAGACGCTGCCCGGGGTCGTCTGCGAGCGTGTCAGCCGGCCGCTGCACGCGGTCGGCCTCTACGTGCCGGCAGGGCGGGCACCCCTGCCCTCCACCGCCATCATGCTCGGCGTGCCGGCCGAGCTCGCCGGCTGTCCAGTGCGCGTGCTGTGCACGCCGCCGCGCCCGGACGGGCGTGCGGATCCCGCCGTGCTGGTGGCCGCCCGCGCCTGCGGCATCGAGCGGGTCTTCAAGGTCGGCGGCGCGCAGGCGATCGCCGCCATGGCCTATGGCACCCAGAGCATTCCCAAGGTCGACAAGGTCTTCGGCCCCGGCAACGCCTGGGTCACGGCCGCCAAGCAGGCGGTGGCACTCGATGCCGCCGGTGCCGCCTACGACATGCCGGCCGGCCCCTCCGAAGTGATGGTGATCGCCGACAACATGGCCAATCCCCGCTTCGTGGCCCTCGACCTGCTCTCCCAGGCCGAGCATGGCCCCGACTCGCAGGTGCTGCTGGTGACCACCGACAGCGCGCTCATCGAGCGCGTGCGTGCCGAGATCGATGCGGTGCTGCCCTCGCTGCCGCGCCGCGATATCATGGCGGAATCCCTGCTGCACAGCGCGGCGATCCTGGTGGCGGACCTTGCCGATGCCATCGATGTCGCCAATCGCTACGCGCCCGAGCACCTGATCCTGCAGGTGGTGCAGCCGCGGCTGTGGGTGGATCACATCTGGAGCGCCGGTTCGGTGTTCCTCGGCCCCTGGACCCCGGAATCGGTGGGCGACTATTGCAGCGGCACCAACCACGTCCTGCCCACCTACGGCTATGCACGCAGCTACAGCGGGCTCTCGGTGGCCGATTTCGAGCGGCGCATGACCTTGCAGGAGCTGAGCCCGGCCGGGCTTGCCACCCTGGCGCCGGCGGTGGAGGTCCTCGCCGGGCTGGAGGGCCTGCAGGCCCATGCGCAGGCCGTGCGGGCGCGCACAAGCGACGGGGCATCCGCAGCATGAGCAATGCCATCGGCCTGGTGCGCCCCGAGATCCGCCAGATGAAGCCCTATCGCAGCGCGGAGTTCATCAATGGCCTGGTCCGCCTCAATGCCAACGAGAGCCCCTGGCCCCCGCCAGCCGATGTTACCGCCACGGGCCTCAACCGCTATCCAGAGCCGCGTCCGTGGACGCTCACCGCCAGCCTTGCCGCGCATTACGGCGTGGAGTCCGGGCAGCTGCTGCTGACCCGCGGCTCGAGCGAGGCCATCGATGTCGTGATCCGCGCCTTCTGCCGTGCCGGCCAGGACGAGATCCTCATCTGCCCGCCGACCTTCGGCATGTACGAGACCTATGCGCAGATCCAGGGTGCCGGCATCAGGCGCGTCCCGCTGCTGCGCGAGGCGGGCTTTGCGCTCGACGTCGATGGCATCCTCGGGCAGTGGCAGCCGGCCACGCGCCTGCTCTTCATCTGCTCCCCCAACAACCCGACCGGCAACAGCATCCCCGCCTCGCAGATCCACCAGCTGGCCGAGGCGCTGGCCGGGCGCGGGGTGGTGGTCGTCGATGCGGCCTACGTGGAATTCGCCACGACCGATCCCAGCCTCGAACTGCTCCGGCACGACAACCTCATCGTCCTGCGCACGCTGTCCAAGGCACGCGCCCTGGCCGGGGTCCGCTGCGGGGCGCTGATCGCCGGCGCCGAGCTGGTCAGCCTGCTGGGATGCGTGCTGCCGCCCTACACCTTCCCCACGCCGTGTGCCGAGGCCGTGCAGCGCTGCCTCGACCCGCAGGATGCGCAGGCATGGGCGGCACGGGTGGCGCGGCTCGGCAGCGAGCGTGCCCGGCTGGCCGCCGCACTTGCCGGCCTGCCGCTGATCCGCCGCGTCTGGCCGAGCGAGGCCAATTTCCTGCTGGTCGAGGCCAGCGATGCCCCCCGGGTGCTCGATGCCGCCCGCAAGGCCGGCATCCTGTTGCGCGATTTCAGCCGGGAGCCCGAGCTCTCCGGCTGTATTCGCATCACCGTCGGCGATCCCGCCGAGAATGACCGATTGTTGAACGCACTGGCCGCATCATGACCGCTCCCAAGATTGCTTTTCTCGACCGCGATGGCACCCTGATCCACGAACCAGCCGACGAGCAGGTGGATCGCCTCGACAAGCTGGCGCTGGTCGAGGGCGTCATCCCCGCCCTGCTGCGCCTGCGCGATGCCGGCTACCAGTTCGTCATGGTGAGCAACCAGGACGGCCGTGGCAGCGCGAGCTTCCCCGAGGAAGACTTCCGCGTGCCGCAGGAATTCCTGCTGCAGCTGCTCGCCTCCCAGGGCATCCGCTTCCGCAAGATCTTCATCTGCCCGCACTTCCCCGCCGATGGCTGCAGCTGCCGCAAGCCGCGCACCGGGCTGCTGCGGGAGTTCCTCTCCTCGACGCCCATCGACCGCAGCGCCAGCGTGGTCATCGGCGACCGCGACAGCGACCTTGAGCTGGCCGCCAACCTCGGGCTGCGCGGCCTGCGCCTCGACCCGCGCGATCCGCAGGCCTGGCCCGCCATCGCCCACGAGCTGGTCGACCTGCCGCGCAGGGCGCACATCGATCGCGCAACGAAGGAAACCCGCATCAGCTGCAGCCTCGACCTCGACGCCGAGCAGCCGATCGACATCCACACCGGCATCGCCTTCTTCGACCACATGATCGAGCAGCTGGCCCGGCATGGCGGCTTTGCCCTGCAGCTGCGCTGCGATGGCGATCTGCACGTGGACGAGCACCACACGGTGGAAGACACCGCGCTGGTCATCGGCGAGGCCCTGCGGCGGGCGCTGGGCGACAAGCGCGGTATCGCCCGCTACGGCTTCCTGCTGCCGATGGACGAGTCCCGGGCGCAGGTGGCCCTCGATCTTTCCGGGCGCGCCTGGTTCAGCTTCGAGGGCGGCTTCCCGCGCAGCGAGGTGGGCGGCCTGCCGACCGAGCTGGTACCGCACTTCTTCCGTTCGCTGGCCGACAGCCTGGGCGCCTCCATCCACCTCAGGATCGAGGGCGAGAACACCCACCACATGGTGGAGGCCTGCTTCAAGGCCATGGGGCGCACGCTGCGCCAGGCCCTGCGCCGCGAGGGTACCAGCCTGCCGAGCACCAAGGGCGTCCTGTGAGCCGCCCCCCGGTGGTCATCATCGACAGCGGCGGGGCCAACCTCGCCTCGCTGCGCTTCGCCCTGCAGCGGCTGGGCCGCGAGGCACTGGTCAGCACGGACCACGCGGTGATCCGTGCCGCCGAGCGCCTCATCCTGCCCGGTGTCGGTGCCGCCGCGGTGGCCATGGAGCGATTGGCAGCTGCCGGCCTCGATCGCCTGATCCCGACGCTGACCCAGCCCGTGCTGGGCATCTGCCTCGGCATGCAGCTGCTCTGCGAGGGTTCCGCGGAGGGCGATGTCAGCTGCCTTGGCGTACTGCCGGGCCGTGCCAGGCGCTTCGTTCCCGCGTCCGGCCGGCCGGTGCCGCACATGGGCTGGAACCGCCTGCAGACCACGGCGGGGCAGCCGCTGCTCGATGGCCTGCCGGAGAACCCCTGGTGCTATTTCGTCCACAGCTACGCGCTGCCGCCGACGACCGCCACCGTGGCCACCTGCGAGTACGGGGAGCGCTTTGCCGCCGCCATGCACAGCGGCAACTTCCACGCCGTCCAGTTTCATCCCGAACGCTCGGGGACGACCGGCACCACCATCCTCGCCAACTTCCTCAATCTTTGCTGAAAAGGACATCATGGAAGTCATTCCCGCCATCGATCTGCTGGGTGGACGCTGCGTACGTCTCTACCAGGGCGACTTCGGGCGCGTGACCAGCTACGACCGCGATCCACTGGAGATCGCTACCACCTACCAGCAGGCGGGCGCCGGCCGCCTGCACCTGGTGGACCTCGATGGTGCCCGCAGTGGCACGCCTGGCAACGCCGGCATCGTCCGCAGCCTGGCCGCGCGGCCGGGGCTGCGGCTGCAGGTCGGTGGTGGCATCCGCACGCTGGAAACCGCGCACATGCTCATCGCCGCCGGCGCCGAGCGCGTGGTGCTGGGCTCGGTGGCCATCAATGATCCGTCCACGGTCCTCGGCTGGCTCGCCACGCTGGGTAGCGAACGGGTGGTCCTTGCCTTCGACGTGCGGCTGCAGGGCGCGCAGGGCGAGCCCGTGGCGGTCACCCATGGCTGGCAGGAGTCGAGCGGCCGGCAGCTCTGGGAGCTGTTCGACATCTATCTCGCCGCCGGGGCCCGGCATTTCCTGTGCACCGACGTGGGCCGCGATGGCACCCTGGCCGGCCCCAACACCGCGCTTTACGCGGAGTGCCTGCGGCGCTATCCCGAGGCGAAGATCATTGCCTCGGGCGGGTTGTCTTCGGCCGCCGACCTGCCGGCACTGGTGGAGGCCGGGGTGGCCGGCGTGGTGACCGGCAAGGCACTGCTCGAGGGACGCCTGACACTTGAGGAGATAGGACCATTCTTGCGCACCGCATAATTCCCTGCCTCGACGTTCGCGACGGCCAGGTCGTCAAGGGCGTCCGTTTCCGCGACCACCGCGTCATGGGCGGCATCATCGAGCTCGCCACGCGCTACCGCGACGAAGGCGCCGACGAGCTGGTGTTCTACGACATCAGCGCCAGCCCCGAGGGGCGTACGGTGGACCGCAACTGGGTGCATCGCGTCGCGGCCGTGCTGGACATTCCCTTTTGCGTGGCCGGGGGCATCCGCAGCGTTGCCGACGCCGAGGCCATCCTCAACTTCGGCGCCGACAAGGTGTCGATCAACACGCCTGCGCTGGCCAACCCCGCGCTGATCGACGAGCTGGCCCAGCGCTTCGGCTCGCAATGCGTGGTGGTGGGCATCGACAGCCACGAGCAGGATGGCAGCTATCGCGTCTACCAGAACACCGGCGACCCGCAGCTGACGCGCGAGTCGGGCCGGGAAACCAGCGCCTGGGTGCGCGAAGTGCAGGAGCGCGGCGCCGGCGAGATCGTCCTCAACTGCATGAACCGGGATGGCGTGCGCGACGGCTACGACATCGCTCAGCTGCAGGCGATGCGCCAGATCTGCAACGTGCCGCTGATCGCCTCCGGCGGCGCCGGCACCATGGAGCATTTCTCCGCCGTCTTCCGCGAAGCGGGGGTGGACGGCGCGCTGGCAGCCAGTGTTTTCCATGCCGGCAGCATCCACATCGACGAGCTGAAGGCCTATCTGCGCACCCAGGGGATCGAGATCAGACCATGAACGACACGGGCATTGGCTACCTGCAGGAGCTCGAGCAGGTCATCGAGCAGCGCAAGGGCGCTCCGGCCGACCAGAGCTACACCGCCAGCCTCTATGCCGCGGGCAGCTCGCGCATCGCGCAGAAGGTGGGCGAGGAAGCGGTGGAGCTGGCGCTCGCCAGCGTGCAGCCCGACCGCCAGCGCATCCTCTCCGAGGCCGCCGACCTCGTCTACCACCTGCTGGTGCTGCTGCGCCACCACGACTTCACGCTGGCAGACGTCAGCGCCGAGCTCAGCCGCCGCCGGCGCTGAGCGCAGCGCTGCCATGCGCCGGAAACGGGAAGCCGGCGCTACCGCTCCCGGGCTAGGATGCAGGGCATGAACAAGCCCGCGGCAAGGCTCCATCAGAGCGGCAGGAAACACGAGAGCGACTGGCCGGGACTGGTCCTCGCCGCCTGCCGACTCATCGAGGCGGCGGATGACGAGGCCAATCTTGGCAGCATCCTGGAAACCCTCGGAGTCGGCGCGGCCGGCTTGCGCCGCCAGTTCCGCGCGCGGCTCGGCATCACGCCCGGTGCCTACCTGCAGGCGCTGCGCCTGGAGCGCCTGGTGCGTCGCCTCAACCACGAACCCGATGTGCTCGCGGCCGTGCTGGGGGCTGGCTTCCAGTCCTCCACGCGCGCCTACGCCACGGTGCGCAAGGCCACCGGCCTGTCCCCCGGCCGGCTGCGCGACAGCCCGCGCATCGGCTGGTGGCTCGGCCTCTCGGAGCTGGGCTGGATGCTGATGGCGGCAACCCCCGCGGGCATCTGCTGGCTTGCCTTCGGCAGCTCGGCCCGCGAGCTGCTCGGCGGGCTGGCCGCCGCCTTTCCGCAGGCGCAGTGGATCGACGATAGCGCACGCCTGCACGGCTGGTTCGAGCGGGTGCGCGAACACCTCCTGTTGCCCGCCGCCGCCCTCGACCTGCCGCTCGACATCCGCGGCACCGCCTTCCAGGCACGGGTCTGGCAGGCGCTGCGCGACATCCCGCTGGGCGAGACCTGCAGCTATGGCGAGCTGGCGGGACGGCTGGGCAAGCCCAGCGCCACCCGGGCGGTGGCCGCCGCCTGCGGTGCCAACCGGGTGGCGGTGCTGATTCCCTGCCATCGGGTGATCGGTGCCGATGGCTCGGTCACCGGCTACCGTTGGGGCATCGCCCGCAAGCAGCAGCTCCTCGCACGCGAGCGGGAGGCCGCCGACGGACAGCCGGCGCAGTCTTCCTAGAGGGCGAGCTCCACGGCGGGTTCGCGCAGGTTGTAGCGCGAGCTCATCACGTAGCCGTAGGCGCCGGCATTGGCGATCGCCAGCACATCGCCCTCCCGGCAGGGCGGCAGCAGGCGATCGGCACCCAAGCGATCACCGGTCTCGCAATTCGGCCCGACGACATCCACCGTCTCGGCCGGTGGCTCGCCCCAGCGCGAAAGATTGGCGATCTCGTGGTAGGCGCCGTAGAGCGCCGGCCGGATCAGCGAATTCATGCCCGTGCTGACCCCGACGTAGTGCATGTCGCCCTTGCCCTTGGTCTGCGTCACCGTGGTGAGCAGCACGCCCGCCTCGGCGATCAGGTAGCGACCCGGCTCCAGCCAGAGCTCGTAGGCGGGCCAGGCCTTGCGTACCTCCTGCAGGCTGGCACCGAGCGCGGCGAGATCGAGGCGCCTGCCATCGCGCCTCTCGGGCACCCCGAGCCCGCCGCCGAGGTCGAGGAAGCGCAGGTGCGGGAAGTCGCTGGCCGCGGCACCGAGGATGCGCGCCACCTGCTGCCAGTTGTCGGGGCTGAGGATGCCGCTGCCGGTATGGGCATGCAGGCCCACCACCCGTGCCCCGGCACGCTCGATCAGCTCGCGGGCCTCGGCCAGCTCGAACAGCGGGATGCCGAACTTGGAGTGCAGGCCCGCGGTGCGCACGTGCTCGTGGTGCCCGTGCCCCTCGCCGGTGTCGATGCGCAGGAAGATCTCCCTGCCTGCGAACATCCCGGCCCATTCGCGCAGCGGAAAGATGTTGTCGAGCGTCAGCCACACGCCCTGCTCCAGCCCGAAGGCGTACTCGGCGCGCGGCGCAAAGTTGGGGGTGAAGAGGATGCGCCGGCGGTCGATGCCGGGAAACAGCTCGAGCACGCGGCGAATCTCGCCCGGCGAAACGCATTCGAAGCCGAGCCCCGCCTCGTGCACCACCTGCAGCACCCGGGGGTTGCTGTTGGCCTTCATGGCGAACAGCAGCCTGCCGAGGGCGGGCATCGCCTGCAGCCTGGCGATGGCCTCGCGCACGGTCTGCAGGTCGTAGACATAGGCCGAGGCGTGCTCTTCCGCCAGCGCGATCAGTTCGCGGCGGCGCCTCGCCCACCAGGGCTCGGGCAGGGCCTCGCCATCCGTCCTGCCCTCGCGCAGCTCCTGCCAGGTGGGGCCGAAGACGGCATCCTCGCGCGTCGGCGGCACCAGCAGTTCATGCAGGGTCTGGATCACCCGGCGCGACTGGCCCTCCTCGACCACGATGCTCAGGTTGAGGTCGCTGGCCGCCTGGCTGACGAGATGGATGCGCAGCTCCTGGAATGCCTCGAAGGCGGAACCCAGCTTGTGCAGCACCGAGCGTATCTTCTGCCCGACGAGGCTGACCACCTCGACGTTCTCGATGATTTTCACCCGGCACAGCTTCTCGAGGGATGCGCGCAGGGCGGCCAGCACACCGGCATCCAGCGCGTTGGCGCCCGGATCCAGGGTCACCGTCACGTTGCTCTCCGAGGTGGAGACCAGGTCGATGGACAGCCCGAGTTCGCTGAAGCAGCCAAAGGCGCTGGCGAGGAAGCCCGCTTCCTGCCACATGCCCAGCGTTTCCATCGAGACCAGCGTGACGCGGACGCGGCTGGAGATGGCCTTGACCTGTGGCGTGCTGCTGCCTGGATCACGGCTGACGAGCGTGCCGGGCAGCCGTGGCCGGGTGGTGTCCTTGACCCGCAGCGGGATGGCGTGCCGGCGCAGCGGCGCCAGGCAGCGCGGATGCAGCACCGAGCCGCCCATGGAGGCGATTTCCTGCGCCTCCGCATAGCTCAGCACCCGCAGCAGGCGCGCACCATGCACGGTGCGCGGGTTGGCGCTGAACATGCCGGGCACGTCGGTCCAGATCTCGAGCCCGGCTGCCGCCAGCTTGGCCGCCAGGTAGGCACCCGAGATATCCGAGCCACCACGCCCGAGGATCACGGTCTCCCCCGCCTCGTTGCCGGCGATGAAACCCTGGGTCAGCACGACGCCCCGGGCCTCCCGGCAGGCCTGCTGCACCGCCGGGTCGACATCGAATGCGCAGCGCGCATTGATGAAGCGTGCGCGCAGGGTGGCATGCGGCTGCTCGACGGCGCGCAGCAGGCGGCGCGCATCCAGCCAGGTCGTCTCCAGCCCGCGCGAACACAGCCAGGCCGCGCCCAGGGTGGTGGACATCAGCTCGCCCATGGCCATGGCACGCGCATGCAGCCGCGGCGTGACCTCGCCGGTGAGGCGCATGCCGGCAAACAGCTGCGCGAGCTCGGCCAGGTAGCCGCCGATCAGCGCCGGGCCATCGACACCCATTTCACGGGCCAGCTCCAGGTGCGCCGCCTCGATGGCGGAGAGCTGCTCGTCGACATCCTCGCGGCCGACCCTGGCAAGCGCGTCCTGGATGCGGTTGGAAACCCCCGCCAGCGCCGAGTGGACCACGATCGGCCGGTATCCGGCGGCGATGCGCTCGACCAGCAGTTCATGGATGCCGGCCCAGTTGCGGGCGCTGGCCACGCTGGTGCCGCCGAACTTGAGCACGATCCACGGGGCATCGTGCAGCGGCGTGCCGCTCGGCAGGCTGGGAAAGGTGTCGGCATCCAGTGTCGTCATGGCTCATCTTCCTGTATCGCTGCGGGCCCGGCGCAGGCCCACATGCAAAAAGCCCGCTCCGGTCGTACCGTTGCGGGCTTGGCTTGGGTGGCTTCTGGAACCCGGCCTGCGCTCAGGCGCCGGCACCCCCGCAACACGGTGCCAAGGCCCGGTCGACCTTGCGCTTGGGCATCGGCTGGATGGGGGTGCGGAACATGGGGCGCAAGTAAAACCGAAGCATGCCGGGCGGTCAAGCGCCCGGTTCGCCGGTGGTGACCGCCCCCCGCGAGGCCGAGCTGACCAGCTTCGCATACTTGGTCAGGACGCCCCGCTGGACCGCTGCCACCGGGGCGCTCCAGGCCGCACGGCGCCGCTCGAGCTCGCCATCGGCCACCTTCAGCGTGATGGTGCGCTCCACTGCATCGATGGTGATGGCATCGCCATCCTCCACCAGCGCCAGCGGGCCGCCGACCGCCGCCTCGGGCGTGACGTGGCCCACCACGAAACCATGGCTGCCACCCGAGAAGCGCCCGTCGGTGATCAGCGCCACCTTGTCGCCGAGGTTGCGGCCCATGATGGCGGCGGTCGGGCTGAGCATCTCGCGCATGCCGGGGCCGCCCCGGGGCCCCTCGTAGCGGATCACGACCACATCGCCCGCCACCACCGTGCCGGCGAGGATTGCCTCGAGCGCCAGCTCCTCCGAGCCGTAGACGCGTGCCTTGCCGGTGAAGCTGAGGCCCTCCTTGCCGGTGATCTTGGCCACCGCGCCACCGGGGGCGAGGTTGCCGTAGAGCACGACCAGGTGGCTGTCCTTTTTGATCGGGTCATCGAGCCCGTGGATGATGTCCTGGCCCTTGGGGTAGGGCTGCACGCCGGCCAGGTTCTCGGCCAGCGTCCTGCCGGTGACGGTGAGGCAGTCGCCATGCAGCATGCCGGCATCGAGCAGCATCTTCATCAGCGGCTGGATGCCGCCGATGGCCACCAGCTCGGACATGGCGTAGCGCCCGCTGGGGCGCAGGTCGGCCAGCACCGGCACCCGCTTGCCGATGCGCGTGAAGTCATCGAGGCCAAGCTCGATGCCCGCCTCGTGGGCGATCGCCAGCAGGTGCAGCACCGCGTTGGTGGAACCGCCGAGCGCGATCACCAACGTGATGGCATTTTCGAAGGCCTTGCGGCTGAGGATGTCCGATGGGCGGATGCCCCGGCGCAGGAGTTCGACCACCGCTGCCCCGGCACGCCGGCAATCCTCGTGCTTGTGGCTGGAGACGGCCTCCTGCGCCGAACTATCGGGCAGCGAGAGCCCCAGCGCCTCGATGGCCGAGGCCATGGTGTTGGCGGTGTACATGCCGCCGCAGGAGCCCGGCCCCGGGATGGCCGTGCGCTCCACATCGAGCAGCTGCGCCTCGCTCATGCAGTCGCAGGCCACCGCACCGACCGCCTCGAAGACCGAGACGATGTCGCGGCGCTGCGCACCCGGCTTGATGGTGCCGCCATAGACGAACACCGAGGGGCGATCGAGACGCACCATGGCCATCACGCAGGCGGGCATGTTCTTGTCGCAGCCGCCGATGGTGACGAAGCCGTCGAAGCCCTCGGCACCCACCACGGTCTCGATGGAATCGGCGATCACCTCGCGCGACACCAGCGAGTAGCGCATGCCGGGCGTGCCCATCGAGATGCCATCGGAAACGGTGATGGTGTTGAAGATCACCGCCTTGCCGCCCGCCTCGTCCGCCCCGCGGGCAGCCTCCCGGGCCAGCGTGTCGATGTGCATGTTGCAGGGCGTCACCATGCTCCAGGTCGAGGCGATGCCGATCTGGCTCTTCTTGAAATCTGCCTCGGTGAAGCCTACCGCCCGCAGCATGGCCCGGCTGGGGGCCTGGGCAACGCCATCGACGACCAAGCTGGAATAGCGGCGCTCTTCGCTGCCCGCCTTGGGATCCTTGTCAGACATGTCTTCGTTCCCGGGATTGCCGGCCGGATGCGCAATGACCCGGCCACGCGTGGAAAAGGGCACAGTTTAGCACCGCAGTGGCGGCACCCGGCCCTCAATCGCCGAGGATTTTCCCGGGATTCATGATGCCCGCGGGATCGATGGCCTGCTTGATGGCCTGCATCAGCTGCAGCTCCACGCCACCTCGATAGCGCCGCAGCTCGGGCACCTTGAGCAGCCCGATGCCGTGCTCGGCGCTGAAGCTGCCGCCGAGTGCAACGGCCACGGCATTGACCTCGGCGGTCAGGCTCTCCCAGCAATCGAGGAAGCTTGCCGCTTCCATGCCCTCGGGCTGGCTGAGGTTGTAGTGGATGTTGCCATCGCCCACGTGGCCGAAGGCCACCACGCGGGTGCCGGGCAGGCTCTCGGCAACCCGCCGCCCTGCGAGCTCGAGAAAGGCCGCCACCTGCGATACCGGCACCGAAACATCGTTCTTGATGCTGGCACCACCCACGCGCTGTGCATCGGATACCGCGTGGCGCAGCATCCAGAGCGCCTCGCGTTGCGGGCCGCTGCGCGCGAGCACCCCGTCCAGCAGCAGCTCGGACTCCAGGCAATCCGCGAGGAAAGTCTCCAGGTCGGCCTCGACGCTCGCCTGGTCGCGTGCCGTCGCGATTTCCAGCAGCACATACCAGGGGGCAGGCTGCGCCAGCGGATCACGGGCAGCCGGCTGCCAGGCAAGCACGAAATCCAGCGCCTGGCGTCCCAGCAGCTCGAAGGCGATCAGCTCGTCGCCAAGCGCCAGGCGGGCACGGCTGTGCAGCGCGATGGCAGCGGCCGGGTCGCGCAGCGCCACCAGCGCGGTGGCCACCCCGCGTGGCCGCGGATACAGCTTGCAGGTGGCTGCCGTGATGAAACCGAGCGTGCCCTCGGCGCCGATGAACAGCTGCTTGAGGTCGTAGCCGGTATTGTCCTTGCGCAGCGCACGCAGGCCATCGAAGACACGGCCATCGGGCAACACCACCTCGAGGCCCAGCACCAGCTCGCGCGCCGTGCCGTAACGCAGGACATTGGTGCCGCCGGCGTTGGTGGAGAGGTTGCCACCCAGCATGCAGCTGCCCTCGGAGGCAAGGCTCAGGGGAAAGAAGCGGTCGGCCTCCGCAGCCGCCGATTGCAGCGCCGCCAGTGCACAACCTGCCTCGGCGGTGATCGTGTAGTTGTCGGGATCGAGCTCGCGGATCGCATGCATGCGCCGTGCGGAGAGCACGATCTGCGGGGCCTCCGCGGTGGAGCGGGCAACCGCACCGCCCACCAGGCCGGTGTTGCCGCCCTGTGGCACCACGCCGATGCCATGGCGGGCGCACAGGGCAATGACCGCAGCCGTCTCCGCCGTCGTGGCGGGCAGCAGGACCGCAGCCGCCACGCTTTCATAGCGATGCCGCCACTCCGCGAGGAAGGGCGCAAGCTCCGCCGGCTGGGTGAGGCAGGCATCGGCGCCGACGATGTCCCGCAGTTCCCGGAACGGGCGGGACTCAAGAAAAGTGGCCATCTCGGGCTTCCGCCTCCGGGCGGCAGGCGGCGGCTTGCGCCGCCGATGACGAATGCAGTACGTTCCGTGGCAGCGCATCTTAGTTCCCTGCGGGGCAGGTAGCCAGACTGGCCCGCATGCGGTCTGTGAGCAAGCTGATGGATCAGACATGGCATGGCCGGACCACCCGGGGCGACATCTCCAGGGAACTCGATGAAATGCTGACGGGCTCGAGCCTGAGCCTGCAGCAGCATGGCAGCCTGCGGGACCTCGACCGGCAACTGCACCAGCACTGGGGGCTCGGTCGCAACCTCGTCCTCGCCTGGTGCCCATCGGACAACGGCATCCTCGTGCTGCTGGTGCCGCACTATGCGCTGGCCGAATACGCAGCGGCCGCCCTCCCCGGCGAGACCGACTCCCGCCAGGCCTTCGTGACGCGCCTGCTCACGGGCTCGCGCCGCTTCTCCGCCCGCCAGCTCGGCAACGCGGCGAGGCTGCTCGGCACCGAGGTGGTATCCATCACCCTGCGCCGACCACTCGCGGATACCCCCGGCGAACAGCGCCTGGTCGAGCGCATCGTGGCGCGCTACGGGGTGAGCCTGGTACCGAGCCGGGCGGTGGCGCTGTTCGACATCGTCGGCTTCAGCCTGCTGCGACCCTTCGAGCAGATGACGCAGCTCAACAGCCTCACCTACTCGCTCAACTCCGCGCACAGCAAGCTGCTGGGCAGCCGGCTCAAGGTGGAGTTTGCCCGCTCGGGCACCGGCGATGGCTTCTACATCTGGAATCGCGGGGTCGGCGTCGAGGCCAACACCAATCTCTACCACCTGATGCACCTGGTGCTGGCGGACAATGCCATCGCCCGGCGCAAGGCCGCCGGCCGCACAGTGCCGCTGCTGCGTGCCTGCTTCCACGTCGGCAGCTGCTACGAATTCCACCATGCCGAGGGGCTCAATCCCACCCTGACCACCCAGGTCGTCGGCGATGTCACCATCGAGCTGGCGCGGATGATCGAGAATGCCCTGCCCGGCCAGATCCTCGTCGGCGATTTCCAGGCGCGCCTGCCGACCGACGAGGCGGCCACCAGCCCGCTGCTCGACTTCGATGCCATCGGCTTCGTCGAGCACGCGCGCAACCGGCTGCTGCGCCTCAACGGCCTCGAGCTGGCGGGAGAGGCCATCGAATCGATCCGCTGCTACCTCACCGGGCATGCCAGGGCGGATGGCAGCTTCACCATCCGGCGGCTGGCCCTCAGCGACAAGCACGGGCTGACCCACGGCGCCTTCAACGCCAAGCTCAACATCTACCGGCGGGGCGCGGCCGAACCGATCCTGCTCGGCATCGAGGACCGCCACCTGCGCGGCGATGATCCGCCGCTGCCGACCGCAGGCCATATCATGCCTCCGGATGCCCGCCATTGAGTGCGGGCGACTTCCTGCGCTACGGCGCGCTGGCGCTGCAACTCACCACCTGCTCGGTGGGCCACCTGTCCGACCCGCGGCAGGCACGCGCACGGATCCTGCAGAACATCGCGCGGATCGCCCAGCGCATCGGCGCCATCCTCGAGGCGGGCGACGGCGGCTCTGCCCTGCCCCTGCGGCTCATCGTGCTACCCGAGTACTCGCTGAGCGGCTCGCCCACGCCGGGCGTCTTTGCCAACTGGCGCCGGCTGGCGGCACTCGAGCCCGCCGGCGCGGAATACGAGGCGCTTGCCGCCATCGCGCAGCGCCACGGCCTGTACCTCGGCGGCAATGCCTACGAGGCCGATCCGGCCTTCCCCGATCTCTACTTCCAGGCCTGCTTCCTGTTCGCCCCCTCGGGCCAGCAGGTATTGCGCTACCGGCGACTGATCTCGCTGTACTCGCCCTCCCCCTACGATGTCCTCGAGCGATACCTGGCGATCCACGGGCGCGAGTCGCTGTTTCCCGTTGCCGATACCGACATCGGGCGGGTCGCGGCGATTGCCTCGGAGGAAATCCTCTATCCGGAAATCGCGCGTTGCCACGCCATGCGCGGTGCCGAGCTGTTCATCCATTCGACCAGCGAGATGGGCAGCCCGCTGCCCACCGCCAAGGACGTCGCCAAGCGCGCCCGGGCCGCCGAGAACCTCGCCTACGTGGTATCCGCCAACACCGCCGGGGTGGAGAACACCTCGCTGCCGGCATGTTCCTCGACCGGCATGTCGAAGATCGTGGATTACGAGGGGCAGGTCATCGCCGCAGCCCCGGGCGGCGGCGAGAGCCATGCCGCCCTGGCCGAGGTCGACCTCGCGGCGCTGCGCGCCAGGCGCCGGCAGGGCGGGCTCGGCAACCCGCTGGTGCGCCAGCCACTGCAGGCCTATGCAGAAAGCTATCGCCAGGCGCCCTTCCATGCTGCCGGCCAGCTCGAGGCAGCGGATGCAAGATCCGAGACGGCCACCTTGCGCGAGACCCAGCTGCGCAATATCGAGCGATTGGCGCGGCTTGGGCTGATCTGAAGGCAATCACGCCGCGTCATGCGGGCGAGCCCGGGGAGGCGATACCCCAGGGCACCGCCATCAACAAGCACCCCGGCAACAAACGCCCGCAGCCGGGGCACTGGCCACCGCGCCGTCAGCGCGGCTTCTTGCCGGGCTTCCGGGCGGGACTGCTGCGCTCGTGGGCGTGTGCCTCGCCGTTGCCGTGGTCGTGCACGTAGAAGTCGGTGGAGCTCCGGTCTGCTTCACCATCCTCGTTGGCATAGTCGTACTGCGGAAACTCGAAGTCGTGCGGGTGGTTGTGCCCGTCGGGCGAGCGGATCCACTTGTAGAGATTGGGCTTGTACCTGCGGATGACCGCAGCCGCACGCTCGCGATTCTCCTCGGGCGTGGACCACGGGTTGTAGTGGAAGTAGTTGTGCAGCGAGCTGTCGGTGCGCCCGAAGCCGAGCACGCCGAGCTGGCTGGCGAAGGCGCCGTGGTTGATCCAGGCCGGGCGCCAGAAGTAGCCGCCGGTGGGCAGGTTGCCGAACTGCATCATCGAGGAGGTGCCCCAGATGTGGTAGCTCTCCTCGGCGCAGTCATGGTAGGAGATGTTGTCCTGCCAGTAATTGGGGGTCATGCAGTAGAGCAGCGAATGCGCATGGGTGAGCGGGTCGGCGCGCAGCATCTTCACCATGCAGCCCGGTGCCACCGAGGGGGTGATGAAATTGGCGACCTTCCACTGCAGCCCCTCGTAGGCATCGACGATGATCAGCTGGTCACGCAGGGCACGCGGGTGATCGGCGTCGGACTCGAGGAAGCTGGGCTCGCCGTAGTTGTAGAAAAGCAGGCCCTCTGCTCCCTTGGGCGAGCTCATGGCCGGCATGGAAACGCCAGCCGGAACGAAGAAGTAATGCCCCTTGCCGTAGGTCTTCTCTCCATAGCGCACCGAGCCCGAGAGAATGAAGAGCTCCATCTCGGAGTAGCTCAGGCCAGGCGGCTGCCGGTAGCCGGACTCGAAGCGCACGGTCATCGAGCAGGCCCCGCTATCGGTGTCGAGGCTGAGCATCTTGTACTTCATCCCCTTCGGGAAGCCCGGCAGGCTCATCTTCTTGAAGTCGACGTCGCGATCGACGAAGGGTTCGATGTGGGGTCGGGCCATCGTGGTTCTCCAGCTGCAGTGCGGGCATGCTCCGGCAACCTGGCGAGGCGGTGGTGCGCCACCGTGGTCATCCGGGTCGCAGCGGCTGGTTATAGCACGATATGCCAAGCAGCCGGAAGTTTCCGGCCGTCGCCCACGGCGAGGCACCGCGGGCGGTTGCCACCCACGGCATCCAACGGGCTTCATGGAAGGAAATGGTCGGGGCGAGAGGATTCGAACCTCCGACCCCCTGCACCCCATGCAGGTGCGCTACCAGGCTGCGCCACGCCCCGAATCGGAATCAGACGTCAAGCAACGACTCGCGGCAGATGCAGCCTGCGCAGCAGCAGCTATCGGCTGCAGGCAAGCTGGGGGTCAGCCCCGCGAAGGCGCGCATGATACCCCAGCCATCGACGCCAGGGAACCCGGACGATCAGCGCCGGAGGATCTTCAGGACCTCTTCCAGCTCGCCGCGCAGCTGGCGGATGATCTGCTGGCTCTGGGAGACATCGTTCCTCGCCTCTTCGCCGGTCAGCTTCTGGCGCGCGCCACCGATGGTGAAGCCATCGTTGTAGAGCAGGCTGCGGATCTGGCGGATGATCAGCACGTCCTGGCGCTGGTAGTAGCGGCGGTTGCCGCGGCGCTTGACGGGCTTGAGCTGCGGAAACTCCTGCTCCCAGTAACGCAGCACGTGCGGCTTGACGGCGCACAGCTCGCTGACCTCACCGATGGTGAAGTAGCGCTTGCCGGGGATGGGTGGCAGCTCGTCGTTATTTCCCGGTTCCAGCATAGGCTTCCACTCGGGCTTTCAGTTTCTGTCCTGGGCGGAAGGTCACGACCCGCCGCGCGGAAATGGGGATTTCTTCGCCGGTCTTGGGATTCCGGCCCGGCCTCGTGTTCTTGTCGCGCAGGTCGAAGTTGCCGAAGCCCGACAACTTTACCTGCCGCCCGCTCGACAGCGCCGCACGCAGGTCCTCGAAAAACAGGTCCACGAGCTCGCGTGCCTCACGCTTGTTGAGGCCCAGCTCGTTGAAAAGCGACTCTGCTATCTCGGCTTTTGTCAGGGCCATGGTGCTGGTTCTCTCGCCGGCCTTATTCTCTGATTCTGGCCTGAAACTCGCGGCTGAGTGCCGCCCTGACGTCCTGCAGGACGCCATGCACATCCTCATCCGTAAGGGTGCGCGATGAGTCCTGCAAAATCAAGCCGATAGCCACACTTTTTTGTGTATCACCGACCTGCGGACCCATGTACAGGTCGAAGATGAAGCTGTCGCGCAGGATACCCGGGGGCACCGCGCCCCTGGCCACCGCCAGCAGCTGGTCGGCCGGAACGTCGCAGGCCACCAGCATGGCCACGTCGCGCCGTACCACCGGGAACACCGAGAGCCTGCCATGGGACGGGCGGCTGCGCTGCAGGCCGTCGATGGCCAGTTCGAAGAGCATGGCACCCTGCAGGCCCAGCTCCGCCGCCAGCACCGGGTGCATCTCGCCCAGCCAGCCAAGCGGACGCTCCGCCACGACGATGCGCGCCGAGCGTCCCGGATGCAGCGCCGGATGCCGTTCGGCAACGAAGCGGCTGGTGGCCAGCTGGCCCGCGGTGGCCAGCAGCATTTCGACATCCGCCTTCACGTCGAAAAAATCGACGCGCCGCGAGGGCTCGCCCCACTGCTCCGGCCAGCGGCTGCCGACGGCGATTCCCGCCAGGTGGCGCCCGGCTGCCCGGTCCCTGGCATCGCCGGCCAGGTAATGGCTGCCGAGTTCGAACAAGCGCACCCGCGGCTGCTGGCGCCGCAGGTTCTCGCCCGCCGCCAGCGCAAGCCCCGGCCACAGCGACTGGCGCATCACCGCAAGCTCGGCCGAGATCGGGTTGCTCAGCACCAGCTCCTGCCCGGCATCGGCGGCGAAGCGCCGCGCGAGCCCCGCCTCGATGAAGCTGTAGGTGATCGCCTCCTGGTAGCCACGCGTCACCAACGCCCTGCCCAGCTCGCCCACAGGGTCCAGCGTTTCGCCGGCGCGTGCCGGCGTGACCGTCACCGTGCCGGGAAGCGCCGGGATCCGCTCGTAGCCATGGAGGCGCGCCACCTCCTCGATCAGGTCTTCCTCGCAACCGATGTCGAAGCGCGCACCGGGCGGAGTCAGCTCCCAGCCATCGGGGATCGGCACCACCTGCATGTGCAGGCGCCGCAGGATGTCCGCCACCTCGTCGTCGGCCACCTCGATGCCGAGCACGCGCTGCATGCGCGCGCGACGCAGGCGGACCGGCGGGCGTGCGGGCATGCCCTGCGCTTCCAGCCTGTCCACGAGCGGGCCGGCCTGGCCACCGGCGATGTCCATGATCAGCCGCGTGGCCCTCTCGATGGCCTGCGGTGCCAGCGCGGGATCGACGCCCCGCTCGAAGCGCAGCGAAGCATCGGTGTGCAGGCCGAAGCGCCGCGCCCGCCCGGCGAGCGCCGCCGGCGCGAAGAAGGCCGCCTCGAGGAAAATGTCGCGGCTGGCCGCGGCGACGGCCGTGCGCGAGCCGCCCATGATGCCGGCCAGGCCCACCGGTCCCGCCGCATCGGCGATGACCAGCACATCCTCCTGCAGCTGTACCTGGCGGCCATCCAGCAGCTCCAGCCCTTCCCCCGCATGCGCGAGGCGTGCGGCCAGCGGACCCTCGAGGCTTGCGAGGTCATAGGCGTGCATGGGCTGGCCAAGCTCGAGCATGACGTAATTGGTGACGTCGACGACCGGGCTGATCGGGCGGACGCCGCAGCGGCGCAGTCGCTCGCGCATCCACAGCGGTGTCAGCGCATCCTCGCGCAGCCCGCGGATGATGCGGCCCGCAAACCGCGGGCAGGCGGCCGGCGCCGGCAGCAGCACATCGAGCGTGTCGGGAACCGTCGCCGCAACCCCGGCCGGGGCGGGTCCGGACAGTGCCAGCTGCCCTGCCGCTGCCACTTCCCGCGCCACGCCAAGGATGCTGAAGCAGTCGGCGCGGTTGGGCGTGATGTTGAGGTCGAGGACCGCATCACCCAGCTCGAGCACTGCACCGACATCCGTGCCCGGTATGGCATCGGCATCCAGCTCCAGCAGTCCTTCAGCCTCGATGTCGAGGCCAAGCTCGGTCGCCGAGCACAGCATGCCCGCCGAAGGCTCCCCGCGCAGCCGGGTGGCCTTGATGGTCAGGCCGCCTGGCAGGCGCGCGCCCTCGAGCGCCGTCGGGTAGAGCCCGCCCTCGCGCACATTGGGCGCGCCGCAGACGATGCCGAGTGGCTCGGCGGCACCGACATCCACCCGGCACAGGGAAAGCCTGTCGGCATTGGGATGCGGGCGCCGGGCGAGCACGCGCCCCACCACCACCCGTTCCAGCGGCACCCCTTCCCTCTCCAGGGCATCGACCTCGAGGCCGAGCATCGTCAGGCGATGGGAGAGAGCCTCGGGATCCAGTCCGTGGGCAACGTATTCCCGCAGCCAGGAGTTGCAGAACTTCATCCCTTGCCTCAGTTGAATTGCCGCAGGAAACGCAGGTCGTTGTCGAAGAACAGCCGCAGGTCGTCGACGCCGTAACGGAGCATGGTCAGGCGCTCCACGCCCATGCCGAAGGCATAGCCGGTGAATTCCTCCGGGTCGAGGCCGGCGCTGCGCAGCACCTGCGGGTGCACCATGCCGCAACCAAGGATCTCCAGCCAGCGGCCGGACTCGGACAGCACGTCCACCTCCGCGGAAGGCTCGGTGAAGGGAAAGTACGACGGCCTGAAGCGCAGCTGCGCCTCGCGCTCGAAGAAGCACTCGACGAAGCCGTGCAGGATGGCCTTGAGATGGGTGAAGCTCACATGCCTGTCGACCACCAGGCCTTCGACCTGGTGGAACATCGGCGTGTGGGTCATGTCCGAATCGCAGCGGTAGACCCGCCCCGGCGCGATGAGCCGGATGGGTGCTCCTTCGGCCTGCAGCGCACGGATCTGCACCGGCGAGGTATGGGTGCGCAGCAGGCGCCCGTCCGGGAAATAGAAGGTGTCGTGCATGGCACGCGCCGGATGGTCGGCCGGGATGTTCAGGGCGGTGAAGTTGTGGAAATCGTCCTCGACCTCGGGGCCCTCGTGCACGGCAAAGCCGGCGCCGCGGAAGATGGCGATGATGCGCGAGAGCGAACGGCTGACGGGATGCTCGCCACCGCGGGCCTCGCCCCTGCCGGGCAGGGTGATGTCCAGGCTCCCGGCCGCCAGGCTGGCGGCCAGCTTCTGTTCCTCGAGCGCGAGGCGCCGCTCTTCGATGGCCTCGTTGATGAGGTCGCGGGCCTGGTTGATGGCCTGCCCCGCCGCCGGCCGCTCGGCCGCCGGCAGCCTGCCGAGGTCCCTGAGCAGCGCGGTGATCCCGCCCTTCTTGCCGAGGAAGCGCACGCGCACCCCGTCAAGGGCCGCAAGGTCGGTGGCCGCGGCAACAGCCGTACGAGCGTCCGCCACCATGCCATCGAGTGCGTTCATACAGCCCCACATGCAGGACACTCCCGCCCATGGGCGGGAGTGTCGTGATCAACCGCGGATGCCGCCGGCTTCTCAGCCGGCAAGCTGTTCCTTGGCCCGCTCGGCCAGTGCGGCAAAGGCGTCTGCATCGTGGATGGCAAGGTCGGCAAGCACCTTGCGGTCGACCTCGATGCCCGCCAGCTTCAGGCCGTTGATGAACCGGCTGTAGGACAGCCCGTGCGGACGGATGCCTGCATTGATGCGGGCGATCCACAGCGCGCGGAACTCGCGCTTCTTCACCCGGCGATCGCGAAAGGCGTACTGCCCTGCCTTGATGACCGCCTGCTTGGCGGTCCGGAACAGGCTGCTGCGGGCGTTGTAGTAGCCCTTGGCCTTCTTGAGGATTCGCTTGTGACGCTTTCCGGCGGTCACTCCACCCTTGACTCGTGCCATGTCCTTCGCCTCCTGTTATCCGTAGGGCAGCATCTTGCGAACGCCCGGCAGGTCGGATTGCTCGACCTGGTGTATCGGGCGCAGCTGGCGCTTGCGCTTGGGACTCTTCTTGGTGAGGATATGGTTGAGGTGGGACTGGCCGTGCTTGAAGCCGCCATTCCCCTTTGCGCGGAAACGCTTTGCAGCGCCGCGATTGGTCTTCATCTTCGGCATTTCATTCTCCTTGTGCCTGAACCGAACCTCTCCGGCCGGGGCAGGCGGGTTTCAGCCTGGACACGATGGCAACACGCCCCGTGCCTGCTGGCCGTCACTCACTTTTTCTTCGGCGATATGACCATCACGAGCTGGCGGCCCTCGAGCTTTGGCATCTGCTCGACCACCCCATGCTCCTGGAGGTCCTGCTGCACCCGCTGCAACAGCTTGAAGCCCAGCTCCTGGTGGGCCATCTCGCGTCCGCGGTAGCGCAGGGTGACCTTCGCCTTGTCACCATCGCTCAGGAACCGGATCAGGTTGCGCAGCTTGACCTGGTAGTCACCTTCATCGGTTCCGGGCCGGAACTTCACTTCCTTGATCTGGGTCTGCTTCTGCTTGCGCTTGGCAGCGTGGGCTTTCTTGTTCTGTTCGAACAGGAACTTGCCGAAATCCAGTATCCGGCATACCGGCGGCTCGGCGGTGGGGGATACCTCGACCAGGTCCAGCCCATCGGACCTGGCCTGATCCAGTGCCTGCTCCCTGGTCATCACGCCGATCATTTCTCCATCGGCACCGATGACCCGCAGCTGGCGTGAATCGATCTCCTCGTTCCGCCGGATCCTCTTGTTGGCAGCTATGCGTCAGTCCTCCATAACAGCGCGGCCGCGGCTCGCGATTTCGGCACCAAGGCGCTGGAGCAGAGTCTCGATGGACATCGTGCCCAGATCCTTGCCGTCTCGCGTGCGCACGGCCACGGTTCTCGACTCGGCTTCCCGGTCTCCCACTACCAGGAGATAGGGAACCCGCTGTAAGGTGTGCTCGCGGATTTTAAAGCCGACTTTTTCATTTCTCAAGTCCGCGGCGACCCGAAGGCCCTGTTTTTCCAGCACTTCCACCATGGACCGGGCAAATTCGGCCTGGCGGTCGGTAATGTTGAGCACCACCGCCTGCAGCGGCGCCAGCCACAGCGGCAGGCGCCCGGCGTGGTGCTCGAGCAGGATGCCGTAAAAGCGCTCCAGCGAGCCGAACATGGCGCGGTGGAGCATGACCGGGACCCGGCGCTGGCTGTCGGCCGCGATGTAGCTCGCGCCCAGCCGCCCCGGCAGGTTGAAGTCCACCTGCAGGGTACCGCATTGCCAGTCACGGCCAATGGCATCGCGCAGCACGAACTCCAGCTTGGGGCCGTAGAAGGCGCCCTCCCCGGGATTGCGGCTCATTTCCAGGCCCGCCGCCTCGGCGGCTGCCAGCAGCGCCGCCTCCGCCCGGTCCCAGCTCTCGTCGCTGCCCACCCGCCGCTCCGGCCGGTCGGAGAACTTGATGCGGATGTCGTCGAAGCCGAAGTCGCGGTAGATGCCCAGCGTCAGGTCGGTGATCGCCACCGACTCCGCGGTGATCTGCTCCTCGGTGCAGAAGACATGCGCATCATCCTGGGTGAAGGCACGCACCCGCATCAGGCCATGCAGCGCACCGGATGGCTCGTAGCGATGGACCTTGCCGAATTCGCACAACCGCAGGGGAAGATCGCGATAGCTGCGCAGCCCCTGGTTGAAGACCTGGATGTGGCCGGGGCAGTTCATCGGCTTGATGGCGTAGACCCGCTCGTCGGGCGTGCGGGTGAGGAACATGTTCTCGCCGAACTTCTCCAGGTGCCCGGACTTCTCCCACAGGCTGCGGTCCATGATCTCCGGGGTGTTGACCTCCTGGTAGCCGGCCTGGTCCTGCCGCTCGCGCATGTAGTCGATCAGCTGCTGGAACAGCGTCCATCCCTTCGGATGCCAGAAGACGGCGCCCGGTGCCTCCTCCTGGAAATGAAACAGGTCGAGTTCGCGGCCGAGGCGGCGGTGGTCCCTCTTCTCTGCCTCCTCGATGCGGTGCAGGTAGTCCTTGAGCGATTTCTCGTCGGCCCAGGCCGTGCCATAGATGCGCTGGAGCATTTCGTTGCGGGAATCCCCGCGCCAGTAGGCCCCCGCCACCTTGGTCAGCTTGAAGGCACGCAGCTTGCCGGTGGACGGCACGTGCGGGCCACGGCAGAGATCGAACCAGTCGCCCTGGCCATACAGGCCGATCTCCTCGCCCGCCGGGATGCCGGCGATGATCTCCGCCTTGTACTTCTCCCCCAGTTCGCTGAAGACCCTGACTGCCTCGTCGCGCGGCAGGACCCGCCTGCTGACCGCGAGGTCGGCGGCCGCCAGCTCCCGCATCTTCGCCTCGATGGCCTCGATGTCATCCGGGGTGAAGGGGCGCTCGAAGGCGAAGTCGTAATAGAAGCCGTCCTCGATCACCGGGCCGATGGTCACCTGGGCGCCGGGAAACAGCGACTTGACCGCCTGTGCCAGCAGGTGTGCCGTGGAGTGGCGGATGATGTCCAGGCCATCCGGATCCTTGTCGGTGACGATGCCGACGGCGGCATCCGCGGTGATGCGGAAGGAGGTATCGACCAGCCGTCCATCCACCCTCCCCGCCAGCGCCGCACGCGCAAGACCCGGGCCGATGTCCGCAGCCAGCTCGGCCACGGTCAGCGGATGGTCAAAGCTGCGGGTGCTGCCATCAGGCAGGGTAACGACGGGCATCGCGGGCTCTCGGATTGGTATCTGGAATGGTAGGCGCGAGTGGAATCGAACCACCGACCCCTTGCATGTCAAGCAAGTGCTCTAACCCCTGAGCTACGCGCCTATAAGCTGCTGGACCGCCGGAAGGCGGCCACGGAGGCGCAACGATACCGAATCGCCGGGGGCTGCTGCAAGCTGGCTCAGCCCGCCTGGCGCGCGGGGGGCAGGCCCAGGCCCTGCTCCCGCAGCATGGCGATCTGGTCGCGCAGCTGCGCCGCCTCCTCGAATTCGAGGTTCCGGGCATGCTCGTGCATGCGCTTTTCGAGCTTGCGCAGCTCCTGCGCGGCCCGCGCCGGGCCGAGCGCGGCAAGATCGGCCGGTGCCGCCACCCCGGCCGCCCGCCGGCGCTCGCGGCCCCGCCCCCGCGCCGGCTCGCTGCGCGCCCCCTCGAGGATGTCACGCACGTCCTTGCGGATCGTGGTCGGCACGATGCCGTGTTCCCGGTTATGTTCCAGCTGCCGCGCGCGGCGCCGCCCGGTTTCGGCGATGGCACGCTCCATCGAGCCGGTCATGCGATCCGCGTAGAGGATGGCTGTGCCATGCGCATTGCGTGCCGCACGGCCGATGGTCTGTATCAGCGAGCCCTCGGAGCGCAGGAAGCCCTCCTTGTCCGCGTCGAGGATCGCCACCAGCGAAACCTCGGGCATGTCCAGCCCCTCGCGCAGCAGGTTGATGCCGACGAGGACATCGAAATGGCCGAGGCGCAGGTCGCGGATGATCTCGGTGCGCTCGACGGTCTCGATATCCGAATGCAGGTAGCGCACGCGGACGCCGTTTTCCTGCAGGAAATCGGTGAGGTCCTCGGCCATGCGCTTGGTCAGGGTGGTGATGAGCACGCGTTCATCGGCCGCCACCCGCCGGTTGATCTCCGACAGCACGTCATCCACCTGGCTGGTGGCCGGCCGCACCTCGACCTCCGGATCGAGCAGTCCGGTCGGGCGCACCACCTGCTCGACCACCGCCTGCGATTCTCGCCTCTCGTAGGGTCCCGGGGTTGCCGAGACGAAGACCGACTGCGGGGCAATGCGCTCGAACTCCTCGAAGGAAAGCGGCCGGTTGTCCAGCGCCGAAGGCAGGCGGAAGCCGTATTCGACCAGTGTTTCCTTGCGCGAGCGGTCCCCGCGGTACATGCCGCCGAGCTGCGGAATGGTGACGTGGCTCTCGTCGATGATCAGCAGGGCATCATCCGGCAGGTAGTCGAACAGGCAGGGCGGCGGTTCCCCGGGCGCCCGCCCCGAAAGGTAGCGGCTGTAGTTCTCGATGCCATTGCAGTAGCCGACCTCCATGATCATCTCGAGATCGAACAAGGTGCGCTGCTCCAGCCGCTGGGCCTCCAGGAGCTTGCCCGCGTCGCGCAGCACGGCGAGGCGCTCGCGCAGCTCCGTGCGGATCTGCTCCACAGCGCCCACCATCGTCTCGCGCGGGGTGACGTAGTGGGTCTTCGGGAAGATGGTCAGCCGCGGCAGCGTATCGCCCAGCTCGCCGGTCAGCGGGTCGAACCAGCCGAGCGACTCGATCTCGTCGTCGAACAGCGAGATGCGCACTGCCATGCGCTCGGAGTCGGCGGGGAACACATCGATGGTTTCGCCGCGCACGCGGTAGGTGCCCTGCGAGAGCTCCACGTCGTTGCGGGTGTATTGCATCTCCGCCAGGCGGCGCAGCAGCTCGCGCTGGTCGACGCGATGGCCGCGCGAGAGATGCAGCACCATGCTCAGGTAGGCCTGCGGATCGCCCAGGCCATAGATCGACGACACGGTGGCGACGATGATCGAGTCACTGCGCTCCAGCAGCGACTTGGTGGCCGACAGGCGCATCTGCTCGATGTGTGCATTGATCGATGCGTCCTTTTCTATGTAGGTGTCGCTCGAGGGCACGTAGGCCTCGGGCTGGTAGTAGTCGTAGTAGGAGACGAAGTACTCGACG
>JACFNV010000086.1 GCA_019454675.1 Gammaproteobacteria bacterium
GGTCGATGATGGTGACCTCGTTCGCCTCCTGGCGGGCGAGGTGGTAGGCAGCGGTGGAACCGACCTGTCCGGCGCCGATGATGATGATCTTCATGGGTGTTGCCGCGTGGCGGGCTACATCAGCTCGAGCTTGGCGTAGGACATCACCAGCCACTTGGCGCCGGCGTCCGCGAAATTGACCTGCACCCTGGCATGGGCGCCGCTGCCCTCGCAGTTGAGCACCACGCCCTCGCCGAACTTGCCGTGGCGCACCCGCTGCCCCAGGCGGATGGCCGGTTCCGGGTCCTGCCATCCGCCGGCATCCGCCGCCTGCCGGTACACCGGCCGCGAGACGCGGATCCGCGGGCGTACCTCCTCGAGCAGCTCGGCGGGGATCTCGGCGATGAAGCGCGAGGGCTGGCCGATGCTGTCGACGCCATGCAGGCGCCGCTGCTCGGCGTAGCTCAGGTAGAGCTCGCTCATGGCGCGCGTGGCGCCCACGTAGCACAGGCGGCGTTCCTCCTCGAGCCCGTCGGGGTCCTCCAGCGTGCGCCGGTGCGGGAACAGGCCATCCTCCATGCCGGCGATGAACACCAGCGGGAACTCCAGGCCCTTGGCCGAGTGCAGCGTCATGAGCTGCACGCAGTCCTCCCAGGCATCGCCCTCGGCCTCGCCCGCCTCCAGCGCGGCATGCGCCAGGAAGGCATCCAGCGGCGCCATCGAAGCCAAGTCGCCCTCGGCCTCGAGGCCATCGCCATCCGCGGTGAAGCTGCGCGCGGCGCTGACCAGCTCCTCGAGGTTCTCGAGGCGCGCCTCGGCACGGTCGGCGGCTTCCTTGCGGTAGTGCGCGGGCAGCCCGCTCCGCTGCAGCACGTGGTCCACCTGCTCGTGCAGCGGCAACCCCGCGGTGTCGTGTGCCATGAGCTCCACCAGCGCGAGGAAATCGTGCACGGCCTTCGCGGCGCGTGCCGGCAGCGCGCCGCCCGCGGCACTCTGCGCGGAGCGCCACAGCGGGATCGCATTGGCCCGCGCATAGTTGCGGATCTCGTCCACCGTGCGGGTGCCGATGCCGCGCGCGGGCAGGTTCACCACGCGCTCGAAGGAGGCGTCGTCATCGCGGTTGGCGAGCAGGCGCAGGTAGGCCAACGCATCCTTGATCTCGGCCCGCTCGAAGAAGCGCAGGCCGCCATAGACGCGGTAGGGCATGCCTTCGCGCACCAGCACCTCCTCGAAGGCGCGCGACTGCGCGTTCGAGCGGTAGAGCACCGCCGCCTCGTCACGGCGGTGGCCCTGCGCCACCCAGTCGCGGATGCGCTCGATGATGAACTGGGCCTCCTCGCGCTCGTTGTAGGCGCCGAACAGGCGGATGGGGGTGCCGGCGCCGCTCTCGGTCCACAGCTCCTTGCCGATGCGCCCGCTGTTGTGCGCTATCAGGGCATTGGCGGCCTTGAGGATGGTGCCGGTGGAGCGGTAGTTCTGCTCCAGCTTGACCAGCCGCGTGGCGGGGAAGTCCTGGCGGAAGCGCGCCAGGTGCTCGGTGCGCGCACCGCGCCAGCGATAGATGGACTGGTCGTCGTCGCCGACGGCGAAGGGCATGCCCTGCGTGCCCGCCAGCTGGCGCAGCCAGGCATACTGGATGGTGTTGGTGTCCTGGAACTCGTCGACCAGGATGTGGCGGAAGCGGCGCTGGTAGGTGGCCAGCAATTCCGGGTTGTTCGCCCACAGTTCCTGCGCGCGCAGCAGGAGTTCCGCGAAGTCCACCAGGCCCGAGCGCTCGCAGCCCTCCTGGTAGAGCTGGTAGAGGCGGATCATCTGGCGGCGGACGAGGTCGCCCTCGTCGCGCAGGGCCGCCGGGCGCCGGCCCTCTTCCTTCTGCTTGTTGATGAACCACTGCACCTCGCGCGGGGCCCAGCTGCTTTCGTCGAGCTCGAGGCTCTTCAGCAGGCGGCGGATCAGCCGCTGCTGGTCCTCGCTGTCGAGGACCTGGAAGCCCTGCACGAGGCCCGCCTCGCGCCAGTGGCGGCGCAGCAGCCGGTGGGCGAGGCCGTGGAAGGTGCCCACCCACAGTGGCCCCACCGGGATGCCGAGCAGGTCCTCGATGCGGCTGCGCATTTCGGCGGCCGCCTTGTTGGTGAAGGTCACCGCCAGGATGCCGTGCGGCGAGACCCCCTCCACCTCGATCAGCCAGGCGATGCGGTGCACCAGCACCCGGGTCTTGCCGCTGCCGGCACCGGCCACCACCAGCACCGGCCCGGGCGGGGCGGTCACCGCCTCGCGCTGGGCATCGTTCAGGGGGGCGAGGATGCGGGCGACGTCCATCGCCGGATTCTAGCAGCCGCCGGCCATGGCCGGCGGCCCGCCGCGCTCAGTCGGACGCTGCCGTCCGCGCTTGCGCCGAGGTGTTTGCCGTGCCATCGAGCACCGCGTCGAGCGCCGCGGTGAAGGCCTCGATGATGGGCTCGTTGTAGCGCCCCACCGGCACGCCGTTGTAGATCAGGTGCGTGCCGTCCACCACGTACTCGCGGGTGTAGGGCAGCGTCCAGTCGGGGTAGTCGACCTGTTCGTAGCGGTCGTAGCCGGGGATGTCCTCGAAGTTGAACATGGCATGCGAGAACAGCGTGTCGGTGTTCTCGGCGAAGAACTCGATCGGCAGGTTGATGACGTAGTCGTAGCGGTCGCGGATGCCGTCGCGGAAGGCCTTGTTGGTGGACAGGTGCCTGCCCTGCGGGTCGTTGATCGGGTCGGCAAAGTGGTCCTGGGCCAGCACCGCCTCGCTGCGCGCGAAGCCGTAGCTTGCCAGCGTCGCCTCGAGGTCTGCCAGCGTGCCGTCGCGGTAGCCCGGCGCCAGCTCGATCCATGCCTCGAGCGGGGCCTTGTCCCAGGCCATGCCGTGGGTGGACACGACCAGCTTGACGGCGGCGGTGCGCGGCAGCGTGTCCAGCCGGTCGCGGAGCATCTGGACCCAGGCCTGGCGGAGCACCGGGAAGTCGCCGATCTGCGGCTGGATGATCACCTTGATGGCCTTGCCGCCGTGCTCCGCCTGCCACTCGTGGATGTACTCCATGGCGTGGCGGATGCTGCCGTTGAATTCCTCGTGGTGCGAGTAGATGGGGGCCGGCGCGGCGAGGATGAGCGTGTCCACCCCCTCGTCGAGCAGCGAGTGCATGGCGGCGCGGGCCAGCGTGAAGTTGTCCGCGGTCACCCAGCGCCAGGGCAGCGGGCCGTGGCGGGCCTGGATGCGGTCCATGGCGCCCTCGACGATGGCGCGCGTGCCCGCCTCGTGCGGGATCTTGTGGCCCTTGATGCCGATGCCGTGGTAGTAGGTGAGCGCCTTGGTGGCGAGCTTGGCGGCCACGGTGGGCATGCCGCCGGGGTGGGCATCGAGCAGGAAGTAGCCATGGTCCATGTAGATGCCGGGGTTCGGCTCCACCCAGCGGATCGCGCCGGCGCGGTACTTGTCCATGTAGGCCACGCCATCGCCGTCGGCCTCGCTGCCGTTGGCATCCACGAGGCGGGTGGGGGTGAAGGCGGCGAACTCATAGGGCCGCTGCGGATCGAGCAGCAGCACCCCGCGATCCTTGTCGAACAGCAGCCGGAAGGGCCAGGGAACGTACTGCCGCGGCTTGAGCGCGAGGATCCGGTAGTCCTCCTGGCGGTAGTCCTCGGGCATCACCAGGTGCGAGATGAAGATGCCCGTCCGGCCCTCGGGCACCGTGTCCTGTTGCTTGTAGTAGTCGAAGTAGTTGGGGGCTGCCAGCTGGGCCGGCGTGCGGTTTTCGTAGCGGTAGGCGCCATAGCCGGCCACCGCCAGCACCACGCCGAGGGCCAAGATGCCGAGGCCGAGGGACTTGAGTCGCTTCATGCTTGCTTCCTGCGGCAGGCTTGCTGCAGACGATAGTCCGCGCCGGGCGGCGGCGCCAGCCCGCGCCCTCAGGGCGCCGCGTATCCGCGCAGGAGCTCCAGGAAGCGGCTGCCGTAGCGCTCGAGCTTGACCTGGCCGACACCGCTGATGTCCAGCAGCTCGGCTTCGTTGCGTGGCCTGCGCCGGCTCATTTCCACCAGGGTCTGGTCGCCGAAGACCACGTAGGGAGGCACCCCCTGTGCAGTGGCGATCTCGCGGCGCAGGCCGCGCAGCGCCTCGAACAGCGGCAGATCCTCCGCCGCCAGCTCGATGGGGCTGCATTGCCGGCCGCCATGGCGCCGCCGGCCTGCGGCCGGCTGGCGTGGCCGCGGGCGCGCCAGTTCCAGCCGCTGCTCGCCACGCAGCAGCGGCCTGGCCGTCTCGTCCAGCTTCAGCACCGAGTAGTCGGCGATATCCTGGATCACGTAGCCGCGATGGATGAGCTGGCGGATGATGGACACCCAGGCGGCCTCGTCGAGCTCGCGACCGATGCCCCAGGTGGAGAGGCGGTCGTGGCCGAGGCTGCGGATGCGTTCGCTGTCCTCCCCGCGCAGCACGCTGACCACGTGCTTCATGCCGAAGCGCTGGCCGACGCGGTAGATGCACGACAGCGCTTTGCGCGCCGCCTCGGTGGCATCCATGAGCTCGGGAGGATCCAGGCAGGTGTCGCAGTTGCCGCAGGGCTCGGCCAGGCGCTCGCCGAAGTAGCCGAGCAGCACCTGGCGCCGGCAGCCGAGGCTCTCGGCAAAGCCCACCATCGCCTGCAGCTTCTGCGACTCGATGCGCCGCTGTTCCGGGTTGGCGGTGTCCTCCAGCATCTGCCGCGCCAGCACCACGTCCTGGGTGCCGAACAGCAGCAGCGCCTCGGCCGGCAGGCCATCGCGGCCGGCGCGGCCGGTTTCCTGGTAGTAGCCCTCGATGTGGCGCGGGGTGTCGTAGTGGACCACGAAGCGCACGTTCGGCTTGTCGATGCCCATGCCGAAGGCAACCGTGGCCACCACCACCTGCAGCTCGTCGCGCAGGAAGCGCTCCTGCACCTGGTCGCGCTCCGCGGCGGGCAGGCCGGCGTGGTAGGCGGCGGCACGCAGGCCGCGCCCGGCAAGCCGCTCGGCGACCTCCTCGACCCGGCGGCGCGAGAGCGCATAGACGATGCCGGCCTCCCCGCCCTGGGTGGCAAGGAAGCGCAGCAGCTGCTCCAGCGGCTGGCGCTTCTCGAGCACGCTGTAGCGGATGTTCGGGCGGTCGAAGCTGGTGATGTGCAGGCTGGCGCCGGCAAGTCCCAGCGTCTGGATGATGTCCTGCCGGGTCTGTGCATCGGCGGTGGCGGTGAGCGCCACCATCGGCACGCCCGGCAGCCGCTCGCGCAGCGCGCCGAGCGCCGCGTACTCGGGGCGGAAGTCATGCCCCCAGCGGGAGACGCAATGGGCCTCGTCCACCGCCACCAGCGCCACCTCGATCTCGGCCAGGCGCGCGAGGAAGTCGGCGCTCATCAGCCGCTCGGGCGCCACGTACAGCAGGTCGAGCTCCCCGGCGTGCAGCTGCGCCAGCACGCGCCGCGCGCTGGCCGGCTCCAGCGAGGAGTTGTAGCAGGCGGCGCGTACCCCGCTGGCGGCAAGCCCGTCCACCTGGTCCTTCATCAGCGAGATGAGCGGCGAGACGACGATGCCGACGCCCGGGCGGTGCAGCGCCGCCAGCTGGTAGCACAGCGACTTGCCGCCGCCGGTGGGCATCAGCACGAAGGCGTCGCGGCCGGCTACCAGCTCTTCGATGATCTCGCGTTGCCGGGGGCGGAATGCGTGCAGGCCAAAGACACGGTGCAGCGAGTCGAGCAGGGCATCGGCCACCTCAGCGGAAGCCCTGCATGGCACCGCCGATGAAGAAGGGCACCAGCCAGACGCTCCAGGCCAGCGTGCTGAAGCGGTGGAAGTTGCGCAGCGCGACTTCGTCACGCTGCCACAGCACCACCGTTGCCCAGCTGCAGTGCGAGAGCATGAGCAGCAGCGCCAGCGCCCCGGTGATGGCATGGACCGCCGACACCAGCCCGGGCGGCTGGTTGGTGGCGCGTGCGATCAGCACCATCAGCCAGGTGCCGGTGCCATCGGCCAGCAATCCCAGCCAGAACACGATGAGGTGCCATGCCCGCAGGCGCCCGGCGAGCCGCTCGGCCCACACCGCCAGGGTGTAGAGCAGCAGCGCCGCCACGATGAAGATGACCGAAAGCTGGCCGATCGGCACGATGGTTTCCGGAGGCTCCGCGGCCTACAGCCGCGTGCGCCAGGAGGCGGCGTGGTTGAAGTTGATCACCGACAGCAGCAGCAGCGCGGCGCCGCCATTGTGCGCGGTCGCCACCCACAGCGGCAGGCCGAACCACACCGTGCTGATGCCCAGCACCAGCTGCAGCAGCAGCGCGGCCAGCATCAGCCGGCCCGCACCCGCCATGCCCGGCGATGATGGCCGGCGCATGCCGCGCAGGCCGACCAGCAGCACGACGAGGAAGGTGACCAGCGCGCCCAGGCGGTGGGTGAAGTGGATGGCCACGCGCGCATGCGCATCGAGCACGCCGCCCTCGTAGTTGACGCCCAGCCCGCGCCAGAGGATGAAGGCCTCGTGCCAATCGGCCTCCCCGGGCCACCACTGCCCGAGGCAGCCCGGCAGGTCGGGGCAGGCGAGCGCCGCGTAGTTGGAGCTGGTCCAGCCGCCGAGCGCGATCTGCACCACCACCACCACCAGCGCGAGGAGCGCCGGTGCGTAGGCACGGCGCGAGGAGCGCGGCGCCGATACCGCGGATCGGTGCCGGCTTTCGAGGATGAGCCAGAAGATCAGCCCCAGCGTCGAGAGGCCGCCGAGCAGGTGGGCGACCACGATCAGCGGTTTCACCAGCAAGGTGACGGTCCACATGCCGAGCAGGCCCTGGAAGATGATCAGCGCGAGGAGCACCAGCGGCAGCCCCACCGGCTGGCGCGGATCGCGCCGGTTGGCGAGCGCCAGCCCGGCCATGGTGAGCACGATCAGGCCCAGCGTCGAGGCCGCATAGCGGTGGATCATCTCGTTGCGGGCCTTGGCCGGGTCGAGCGGCCGGTCGGGGAAGGCAGCGGCCGCCGCCTCGTGCTCGTGCGGCAGGCTGGGCACCGTGAGCTGGCCGTAGCAGCCCGGCCAGTCGGGGCAGCCCAGGCCCGCATCGGTCAGCCTGACCCAGGCGCCGAGAATGACCACGGTCAGGGCCAGCAGGGCGGCAACACGGAGGAGGCTTCGATACGTGGCGTACATGGGCAATCCTGGCGTCGGTGGATCCGGGGGAACACGTCGATCCCGGACCGGGGTGCGTCCGGCGCCGCATAGGGTAGACCAGTGCCATGGCCGGCGCGACCTCCGGCCGGGAGTCCGTCGCCCGCTGCTTCAGCGGCGCCGGTAGCGGATGCGCTCCACGGGGATCTCGACGCCATCCCCCGGCAGCGGAAAGCGGTCGCTGGTCCAGGCCTGCGCGTAGATGACTTCCAGTGTCAGCGCCAGCTGGCCATCCGCGTTGCGCCCGGCTTCCAGCGCCTCGAGCATGGCGCGCCAGCGCCCCGGCGCGGTGAGGCTGCGGCGGCGTTCGGGACCGAGATCGCTCGCCCCCACCCGGCGCAGGTCGTCCACCAGGCGCGTGGCCTCGCGATAGGTGACGGTGAGCGTCTCCACGTCCACCACCGGTTCGGCGAAGCCGGCGCGGATCAGCGCATCACCCAGGTTGTGCATCTCGGTGAAGGCAAGCGTGTGCGGCAGGTCGTCCGCCTGGCGCCAGGCACGGCGCAGCTCGATGAGGCTGTCGGGGCCGGGCGTGGAGAGCAGCAGCAGGCCGGGCGTACGCAGCACGCGGCGCAGCTCCGCCAGCACCGCGGCGGGATCCGTGCACCAGTGCAGCAGCATGCCCGCCACCACCAGGTCCACCGATTGCCCCGGCAGCGGCAGGCGCGCGGCATCCGCGCACAGGCGCTGCCAGCCCTGCGGCTCCCGGCCGAGCATCTCGGGGACGAGATCGACCGCCAGCAGCCGCGCCCCGGGGAAGCGTGCGGCCAGCGCCGCAGTGGCGGCCGGCGGCCCGGCGCCGAGATCGAGGATCGTGGCGGGCTGCAGCGTCACCAGGTCGAGGTGGGCATGCAGCCGCGAGGCGATCTCGGCATGCATGAAATCCGCCGCGGCGTAGCCCTCCGCCACCTTGCGGAAGGCGCGCGCCACGGCCGGACGCGCGGGGCCGGTGCTCATGCGCCGACGGGAGCCTGCGGCAGCGGCACCGGTCAGGCCTGGTGGGCGGCTGCGGCCGGTGCGGCGGGCCTGAGGCCGAGCCGGTCGAGCAGCTGCAGGTCGTGGTCGGCGTCGGGGTTCGGCGTGGTCAGCAGCCGTTCGCCGTAGAAGATGGAGTTGGCGCCGGCAAGGAAGCACAGCGCCTGCATCTCGTCGCTCATCGCGGTGCGGCCTGCCGAGAGCCGCACGTAGGAAGCGGGCATGAGGATGCGCGCGAGCGCGATGACCCTCACGAAGTCCAGCGGGTCTACCGGGGCGGCATCCTGCAGCGGCGTGCCCGCGACCGGCACCAGCTGGTTGATCGGCACGCTCTCGGGATGCACCGGCAGCGTGGCGAGCGTGTGCAGCAGCTCGAGCCGGTCCTGCGGCTGCTCGCCGAGGCCGATGATGCCGCCGCAGCAGACCTTGAGCCCGGCATTGCGCACGTTCTGCAGCGTGTCGAGGCGGTCCTGGTAGCTGCGGGTGCCGATGATCTGCGGGTAGTAGGCCGCCGAGGTGTCGAGGTTGTGGTTGTAGTAGTCGAGCCCCGCCTCCTTGAGCTCGCGCGCCTGCGTCTCGCTCAGCATGCCGAGCGTGGCACAGGTTTCCATCCCCAGCGCGCTGACCTCGCGGATCAGGCCGGCGAACTGCGTCACCTGTCGCGGCTTGGGCGAGCGCAGCGCCGCGCCCATGCAGAAGCGCGTGGCACCGCTGTCGCGCGCGGCGCGGGCGCGTTCCAGCACGGTGGCCTCGTCCATCATGTGCTCGGCCTGCACCGCGGTATCGTGGTGCACGCTCTGCGGGCAATAGGCGCAGTCCTCGGGGCAGCCACCGGTCTTGACGCTCACCAGGGTGCTCATCTGCACCGCATGCGGGTCGAAGTGCCGGCGATGCACCGACTGGGCCTGGAACAGCAGGTCGTTGAAGGGCAGGCTGGCCAGCTCGCGGACTTCGTCGAGGGTCCAGTCGTGGCGGATGTCGGCAGTTTCGGACACCGGAATACCTTCCATCGGGTCGATTCTGGTTGAACTGGGGCCAAAGGGCGCTGGCGGCGTCCGGCCATCTGCGGGAGGCTGGCAGTATCGAAACCGCGCTGATCGCTGTCAACCTTGGCTCATGGGGAAAGTCGACGCCTGGCTCTCCTGGCTGGTGCCGCGCCGCTGCGTGCTCTGCAATGCACCCAGCGGCAGGCATCTCGTCTGCGTGCCCTGCATCGGCGACCTGCCCTGGCTGCCGCCGGCTTTCTCCGGGGCCGGCTTCTTCGCCGCCCTGGCCTACGAGTACCCGGTGGATCGCCTGGTCCAGGGGGCCAAGTTCCACCGCCGCCTGCACCATGCGCGGGCGCTGGGGGAACTGCTCGGCATGGTGCTTG
>JACFNV010000179.1 GCA_019454675.1 Gammaproteobacteria bacterium
CCACTGGATGGGGCTGGGCAGCAACCTGCTGGTGCGCGATGGCGGCATCCGCGGCGCGGTGGTCGCCACCGCCGGCTGCCTTGCCGAGCTGCGCCACCTGGGCGATGGCCTGGTGGAGGCCGGTGCCGGCGTGCCCTGCACGCTGCTGGCGCGCCAGTGCGCCCGCTGGCAGCTGGGGCCGGCGGCCTTCCTCGCCGGCATCCCCGGCACCGTGGGCGGCGCGCTGACCATGAATGCCGGCGCCTTCGGCGACGAGACCTGGCGGCACGTGGCCGAGGTCGAGGTGATCGATCGCCAGGGCGCGATGCGCTGGCGCCAGCCCGCCGATTACCAGGTGTCCTACCGCGAGGTGCGCGGGCCCGCCGGCGAGTGGTTCCTCGGCGCGCGGCTGCGCTTCGATCCGGCGCAGCCCACCAGCCTCGATGCCGTGCGCGAGCTGATCGAGCAGCGCCAGGCGAAGCAGCCGCTCGGCCTGCCGAGCGGTGGCTCGGTGTTCCGCAACCCGCCGGGCGACCACGCCGGGCGGCTCATCGAAGCGGCCGGCCTCAAGGGGCTGCGGGTGGGTGGTGCCGAGGTCTCCGTCAAGCATGCCAACTTCATCATCAACACCGGCACGGCAAGCGCGGCCGACATCGAGGCGCTGATCGGGCAGGTCCGCCGGCGCGTGGCCGAGGTGCATGGCGTCGAGCTGGTGCCCGAGGTGCACATGCTGGGCGAGCCGGCCGCGGCGGGGGGTGGGCAGTGAGCGCAACCTACCCGTGCATCGGCGACCCGGCCGCCTTCGGCAAGGTGGCGGTGCTGCTCGGCGGGCGCTCCTCCGAGCGCGAGATCTCGCTGCTCACCGGCGAGGCGGTCTACCAGGCCCTGCTCCGCCGCGGCGTGCAGGCCGAGCGGCTGGACCCGGCGGACGACTTCCCGCGCCGCCTCGAACAGGGCGGCTTCGACCGCGTGTGGATCGCGCTGCATGGCGCGAGCGGCGAGGATGGCACCATCCAGGGCCTGCTGCGCTGCCTCGGCCTGCCCTTCACCGGCTCCGGCGTGGCGGGCTCGGCGATCGCCATGGACAAGCTGCGCACCAAGCAGCTGCTGGTGGCCAACGGACTGCCCACCCCGCGCTTCCGCGTGCTGCGCGGCGCGGCGGATTTCGCGCCGGCGCTGGCCGCGCTCG
>JACFNV010000087.1 GCA_019454675.1 Gammaproteobacteria bacterium
CCCGAGGTCCAGATGATTTCCCGCGGCGTGGCGGCGATGAGCGCGGCCACCTCGGCGCGTGCCTGCTCGATGCGCTCGCGCACCACCGCACCGGCCGCATGGCTGGCGGCGGCATTGGCCTGCAGCGCGGGATCGGCCAGCGCCGCAGCCATCGCCGCGGCCACCGCCGGATCCACCGGGGTGGCCGCGGCGTGATCGAGATAGAGGGTCACGGCGACTCGCCGTCGTCCGCCGGCATGCCCCGCCAGTCACGCCTGCCCGAGCCCGGCGCCAGCGATGCCAGGATGCCGCGCAGGATGTTGAGCTCGTTCTGGTCCGGCCGCGTGCGGTTGAAGAGCCGCCGCAGCCGGCGCATCAGCTGGCGCGGATTGCCCGGATCGAGGAAGCCGCTGGCATCGAGCACCCGCTGCAGGTGCTCGTAGAAGATCTCCATGTCCTCGATGGTGGCCGGCGGCGACTCGGCCGGGGGCGTATCCAGCGTGGTCCCCTGCGCCTCGCGCAGCTCCCAGGCCAGCAGCTGGACCGCGGCCGCGAGGTTGAGCGAGCTGTACTCGGGATTGGCCGGGATGCTCACCAGCGCATGGCAGAGATCGAGCTGCGCATTGGAGAGCCCGGAGCGCTCGGTGCCGAACACCAGCGCCACCGGCCCCGAGGCGGCTGCCGCCAGCAGCTGCTGCGCGCACTCGCGCGGCTCGAGTTCGGCAATGCCGAGGCGCCGGTGGCGGGCGCTGGCACCGATCACCAGGCCGCAATCGGCCACCGCTTCTGCCAGGCTGCCGCGGAGCGTGGCGGCCTCCAGCACGTCCAGCGCACCGGAGGCGCGGGCGCGGGCGGCCGGGTCCGGGTGCCCTTCCGGCGGATTCACCAGCACCAGCTGGCTGAAGCCCATGGTCTTCATGGCACGGGCGGCCGCGCCGATGTTGCCGGGATGGCTGGGCTCGCAGAGGATGAAACGGATCGGCATTGCTGTCGCGGGAAGCGGCTGGCGCCGCGAAGGCGGCTATTCTAGCGGCTCGCCCCGCCGGCGGCAGCTTCGCATCCGCCACGGCTGTAGAATGGCGGCCCACCCACGCCCCGGATCATCGCGCCCCGCCATGCAAGCCCTGCTCAACACTGCCGTGAAGGCCGCCCGCAAGGGTGGCGACCTCGCCCTGCGCTACCTCAATCGCGTCGGCGACCTCGAAGTGCGCAGCAAGGCGCGCAATGAATTCGTCACCCAGGTGGACCAGGCAGCGGAGGCCGCGATCATCGGCAGCATCCGCGAGCGCTACCCGCAGCACGCCATCCTCGCCGAGGAGAGCGGCAAGCATGCGGGCAACGAGTTCACCTGGATCATCGACCCGCTCGATGGCACCACCAATTTCATCCACGGCTTCCCGGTGTTCTCGGTCTCCATCGCGCTGGAGGTGCACGGCCAGCTGGAGGTGGGCGTGGTCTACGATCCATGCCGGCAGGAGTTGTTCACCACCACCCGCGGCGGCGGGGCACAGCTCGATGGCCGGCGCATCCGCGTCAGCAGCTGGCCGGGGCTGGAGGGCTCGCTCATCGGCACCGGCTTTCCCTATCGCAGCAACACCCAGTGGCTGCCGAAGTACATGCCCATGCTGCAGGCCGTGATGGAGAACACCGCGGGCGTGCGCCGCCCCGGCTCCGCCGCGCTCGATCTGTGCTACGTGGCGGCCGGGCGCCTCGATGGCTTCTGGGAATTCGGACTGAGCATCTGGGACATCGCCGCCGGTACCCTGATGATCCGCGAGGCGGGTGGCATCGCCACCTCGCTGACGCCCGGCCAGGAGCTTGCCGAGAGCGGCAACATCATCGCCGGCTCGCCGAAGGTCCACGCAGCGCTGCAGCAGCTGCTGGCAGACCACCTCTAGCCCGCTTCAGGCCCCCGCGGTTCCTGCCGGCGCAGGGCCGCCCGGGGCCCGTGCCCGCGCTCAGGGCAGGGCGTCGATCTCGCCCTTTTCCTTCTTCTTCGGCGCGAAGTCTTCCGAGGTGGCACCGAGGTACAGCGCGGTGCTGCCGGCGCAGTACACCGAGGAATAGGTGCAGATCACGATGCCGATGAGCAGCGCGACGGAGAAGCTGTGCAGCGTCTCGCCGCCATAGAGCAGCAGCGCGATGACCACCAGCGAGGTGCTGCCGTGGGTGAGCACCGTGCGGCTGAGCGTCTCGTTGATGGAGCGGTCCATCAGCGCTGCCACATCCGCCCTCGAGCTCACGCCGCGGGAGCGCTGCAGGTTCTCGCGCATGCGGTCGAAGATGATGACGGTATCGTTGACCGAGTAGCCGATGATCGCCAGCACCGCCGCGATCACCGTGAGGTCGAAGGGCAGGCCGAACAGCGAGAAGAAACCGAGCGTGATGACCGGATCGTGGACCACGCTGACGATGGCACCAGCCGCGAATTTCCACTCGAAGCGGAACATGATGTAGACGCCGATGATCACCAGGCAGACCACCAGCGCAAGGATGCCGCTGGTGGCAAGGTCCCTGCCCACCTGCGGCCCGACGAACTCGATCCGGCGCAGGCTCACGTCCGGGTTGTCCTGCTGCAGCACGCCGACGATCTGCTGGCCGAGCTTGCCGCTGTCGGCCTCGTCGGCGGGCGGCAGGCGGATGAGCACCTCGCGCGCCGAGCCGATGTTCTGCACCTGCGGATCGCCGAAACCGAGCGTCTGCAGCTGGTGGCGCACGGTATTGAGGTCGGGGGCCTCGGCGAAACCCACCTCCACCAGCACGCCGCCGGTGAAATCGATGCCCAGGTTCAGCCCGCGCACGCCGAAGGAAATGAAGCTGCCGATGAACAGCACGAGCGACAGGATGGTGGTCGCCGTGGCCTTGCTCATGAACTTGAAGCCGGGGACCTGCTTGAAGAGCTGCATGACGGATTCCTACCAGATCGGGAGGCGCTCGATGCGCCGCCCGCCGAACAGTGCATTGACGATGGCACGGCTGACGATCACCGCGGTGAACAGCGTGGTGAGGATGCCGAGGCAGAGCACCACGGCGAAGCCCTTGACGGGGCCCGTGCCAAAGGCAAACAGCACCAGGCCGGCAAACAGCGTGGTGAGGTTCGAGTCGGCGATGGCCGCCAGCGCCTTCTCGAAACCGGCATGGATGCTGGCCTGCGGCGTGCTGCCGTGGCGCAGCTCCTCGCGGATGCGCTCGTAGATCAGCACGTTGGCGTCCACCGCCATGCCCATGGTCAGCACCAGGCCGGCGATGCCGGGCAGCGACAGCGCGGTGGGCAGCAGCGACAGCAGCGCCACCAGCAGGATGAAGTTGCAGAGCAGTGCGATGTCGGCGATGAGGCCGAACACATGGTAGTAGACCAGCATCAGCACGACGACGAGGGCCGCGCCGACCAGCGTGGCGGCAATGCCCTTGTCGATGTTGTCCTGGCCAAGGCTCGGGCCGATGGTGCGCTCCTCCACCTTGTAGATGGGCGCGGCCAGCGCGCCGGCACGCAACAGCAGCGCCAGGTCGCGGGCCTCGACGGCATCGAGCCCGGTGATCTGGAACTGCGAGGAGAACACGCCGCGGATGGTGGCCACGTTGATGACCTCCTTCTCGATGCGCGCCACCTCCACTTTCTCGCCGTCACGCTCGACCTGCTCGCGCTTCTGCTCGACGAACACCACCGCCATCGGCTTGTTGAGGTTGGCCTTGGTGGTCTCGAGCATCTCGCGGCCGCCCTTGGCGTCGAGCCGCACCGAGACCGCCGGCATGCCCTGGTCGAATGTCTGCGAGGCATCGATCAGCTGGTCGCCGGTGACGATGGTGCGCCGGCGCAGCAGCACCGGTGCACCGCTGCGCTCCTTGAACAATTCGCAGCCCACCGGGGCACGCCCCTTCTGCTGGGCGTCGTAGGGGTTCTCGCCATCGCAGACCAGGTGGAATTCCAGCGTTGCGGTGGCGCCGAGGACACGCTCGGCCTGGGCCGGATCCTGCACGCCCGGCAGCTGCACGACGATGCGGTCCACGCCCTGGCGCTGCACCACCGGCTCGGACACGCCGAGCTCGTTGACGCGGTTGCGCAGCGTGATGGTGTTCTGCTCGATGGCGAAATTCTGTCGCTCGCGGACCTGCTGCTCGGTCATGCGGGCGACGATGACGATGCCCGAGCCGCCCGCCTCGCGGCGCAGGTCGACTTCCGGGTCGGCCGCCTTGAGCACCTCGAAGGCCCGGTCGACATCCTGGGCATCGGGCACCTCCACCCGCACGCTCTGCCCGTCCACGTACACGTTGCGACGGATGCGGTCGTCGCGCAGGATGCGGCTGAAGTCGTTGGCATAGCGCTCGAGCCGCTGCTCCAGCGCCGCGTCCATGTCCACCTGGAACAGGAAGTGCACGCCACCGCGCAGGTCGAGGCCGAGGCTCATGGGCTTGAGGCCCAGCGCCGCCAGCCAGCGCGGGGTGCGCGGCTGCAGGGCCAGGGCCACGACATAACCCTTGCCGAGTGCGTCGCGCAGCTGGTCGGCGGCACGCAATTGCGACTCCACCGTGGCAAAGGTGGCGACCACGCGCTCCTTGTCATAGCGCAGCCCGGTCTGGCCGATGCCGGCGGACTGGATGGTGCGCTGGACCTCTTCGGCGGAGGCGGCGTCGATCTTGCCGCTCTTCTCGAAGCTGACCTGCAGCGAGGGATCCTCGCCGAACAGGTTGGGCAGCGCGACCAGCAACCCGACCACCACGACCAGGGCGATCAGGATGTTCTTCCACAGCGGATAGTGATTGATCATGGGTGGTGCCGATCAGGCGCTCTTGATGGTGCCCTTGGGCATGACGGCACCGATCGTGTGGCGCTGGATCTTGACGCGCACCCCGGCGGACACCTCGACCTCCACGAACTGCTCGCCGAGCTCGGTCACCTTGCCGAGCACGCCGCCCGCGGTGACGATCTCGTCGCCGACGGCGATCTTGGAAACCATCTCCTTGTGTTCCTTCTGCCGCTTGCTCTGCGGCCGGATCAGGAAGAAATAGAACACCACGAAGACCAGCGCCAGCGGCAGCATGGAAAACAGCGGATCGCCCTGCGCGGCAGGCGCCGCACCCTGAGCCCAAGCATCCTGGATCAGCAAGCCCATAGCACCCTCTGGGGTTCGCGGAAAAAACCGCGCCATTATTGCACAGTTGTCGCGTCATCCACGGCCGGGATGCCCTGCCTGGCAAGGAAGCTCCGGGCGAAGGCGGCCAGCGTGCCCGCCTCGATGGCCTGGCGCAGCCGGGCCATCAGGCCGAGGTAGAAATGCAGGTTGTGGATGGTGTTCAGCCGGCTGCCCAGCATCTCCCCGCAGCTGTCGAGATGGCGCAGGTAGGCACGGCTGTAGTGGCGGCAGGTGTAGCAGCCGCAGCCCTCCTCGATGGGCCGCGGATCGTCCCGGTAGCGGGCATTGCGGATGCGCAGCGCCCCGTCCCCGGTGAACAGGTGGCCGTTGCGGGCGTTGCGGGTGGGCATCACGCAATCGAACATGTCCACGCCCAGGCACACTGCCTTGACGATGTCCGCCGGCGTGCCGACGCCCATCAGGTAGCGTGGCCGCTCCGCCGGCATCAGCGGCAGCAGCTCCTCGAGCACCGCCAGGCGCTCGGCCTCGGGCTCGCCCACCGACAGCCCGCCGATGGCCAGCCCGTCGAAGTCCAGCGGCAGCAGGCCCGCCAGCGAGGCCGCCCGCAGCTGCGGATACATGCCCCCCTGGACGATGCCGAACACCGCGTGGCCGGCATCGTGCCCGCCCTGCGCGGCAAAGGCCTCGCGGCTGGCGCGCGCCCAGCGCAGCGAGCGTTCCATCGATTGCCGGGCCACTGTCTCGCTTGCCGGCCAGGGCGTGCAGTCGTCGAAGATCATGTGGATGTCGCTGCCGAGCGCCGCCTGCACCTGCATGGACAGCTGCGGGGTGAGGACCACCCGGTCGCCGTTCACCGGCGAGCTGAACTCGACGCCCCCCTCGCGGATCTTCCGCCGCGCGCCCAGGCTGAACACCTGGAAACCGCCCGTGAGGATGGGCCGCTCCCAGTGCATGAAGCGGTGCAGCCCGCCAAGCTCGGCCACCAGCCCGGCGCCCGGGCGCAGCATCAGGTGGAAGGTATTGCCGAGCACGATCTCGGCGCCGACCTCGAGCAGGTCCTCGGGGGTCAGCGCCTTGACCGTGCCATAGGTGCCCACCGGCATGAAGGCCGGTGTGTTCACCTCGCCGCGGGGCAGGCACAGGCGGCCGCGCCGAGCCGCGCCATCGGTGGCCGATATGCTGAAGGAAAAACCCGTCATCACCGCCCGCCGCCGGGGTCGTCGTGGCGCTCGAGGAACATGGCGTCACCATAGCTGAAGAAGCGATAGCGCTGCTGCACCGCGTGGCGGTAGGCGGCCAGCACCCGCGCCATGCCGCCGAAGGCGCAGACCAGCATCAGCAACGACGACTCGGGGAGATGGAAATTGGTGACCAGAGCATCCACCACCCCGAAGCGGAAGCCGGGCCGGATGAACAGCCGGGTCTCGCCATCGAGGGGGGCCAGCGTGCCGCCGGCGGCGGCGGCTTCCAGCGCCCGCACTACCGTGGTGCCGACCGCAACCACGCGCCCACCCACTGCCCGCGCCTCGGCGATGGCCGCCACCGTGGCTGGCCCCACCGTCACGCGCTCCGCATGCAGCTCCCCGCTCTCCAGCTGCGCCTCGCGCAGGGGGGCAAAGGTGCCGGCCCCGACATGCAGGGTGATGCGTGCCAGCCGCACGCCGCGGGCGGCGAGGCGCGCCAGCAGCGCTGCGTCGAAATGCAGGCCGGCGGTGGGTGCAGCCACCGCGCCCGGCGCGCGGGCGAAGAGGGTCTGGTAGCGCTCCCTGTCCGCCGCCTCGTCGCTGCGCCGGATATAGGGCGGCAGCGGCACATGCCCCGAGCGTTCCAGCACCGCCGGCAGCGGGGTGGCGAAGGCGAGCACGAAGAACGGGCCTTCGCGGCCTTCCACCTGCGCGGCATCGGCGCCGAAATCAAGCCAGCTTCCCGCCCGCGGGGCGCGGCTGGCACGCAGCTGGGCAAGCAGGCGATGCTCGTCCAGCACGCGCTCGACCAGCAGCTCGACCTGCCCGCCGCTGCGCTTGCGGCCCAGCAGGCGCGCCGGGATCACGCGCGTATCGTTCACCACCAGCAGGTCGGCCGGCCGCAGCAGGTCGGCCAGCGCGGGGAACGCCAGGTCCTCCGGCCCTCCCTGCGCCCCGAGATGCAGCAGGCGGCTCGCGCTGCGCGTCGCCAGCGGCTGCTGCGCGATCAGCTCCGGGGGCAGCTCGTAGTGGAAGTCGGCGGGTTTCACGGCGGCGCATTGTACCTGCGCCGCATGGACGGGCTCCGGTGCTGCTGTGTATGCTTGGCGCCCGCGCCGGGATGGCGGAACTGGTAGACGCGGCGGACTCAAAATCCGCTGGTGGCGACACCGTGTGGGTTCAAGTCCCTCTCCCGGCACCAGTGCCCGCGGCGGCACCGTTTTCCTGCATCTCGAGCGAGGCCCGGGCACCAGCCATCATGAAGTTCTGCAGCGAGTGCGGCCAGCCGGTCAGCCTGCGGGTTCCTCCCGGGGACAACCGGCCACGCTACGTCTGTGACGGCTGTGGTCACGTGCACTACCAGAACCCGCTGGTCGTGGTCGGCTGCGTGCCCGCCTACCGCGGTTCGATCCTGCTGTGCCGCCGGGCCATCGAACCGCGCCGCGGATACTGGACGGTGCCTGCCGGCTTCATGGAGCTGGGCGAGACCCTGGGGGAAGGCGCGCTGCGCGAGACCCTCGAGGAGGCCGAGGCACGGGTCGAACTCGGCGCGCTCTTTGCCGTGGTGGACGTGGTCCACGCCGGCCAGGTCCACGTCTTCTTCCGCGGCACGCTGCACGAGCCCGTGTTCGGTGCCGGCGACGAGACGCTCGAGGCACGGCTGTTCGCGCCCGATGAAATACCCTGGGGCGAGATTGCCTTCCGCAGCGTGGGCATGGCGCTGCGACGCTATCTCGAAGAGCCGGCGGACGAGGCATCGACCGCCAGCGGAGCCCTCCTGCTGGCCAGCATCCTGCAGCGCCCCTCGTCGCCGGCATGATGGCTGCGAAAAATCATTCGCCGCGGCGAATCGTCGCAGTCGGGTGTCTACGTATTAAAAAACTCGTGCTTCAGCACTAGACTTACACGCTAACGGCAGCCTGCTGCCCGCAGCCACCACCCGGTTGCACGCCGGATTCAGGAGAAAGACATGGCCTTCGTCGTCACGGAAGATTGCATCAAGTGCAAGTACATGGACTGCGTGGAGGTATGCCCGGTGGACTGTTTCCACGAGGGGCCCAACATGCTGGTCATCGACCCCGAGGAGTGCATCGACTGCACGCTGTGCGAGCCCGAGTGCCCGGTCGAGGCCATCTTCTCCGAGGACGAGGTGCCCGCCAAGCACACCCACTTCAAGAAGCTCAACGGCGAGCTCTCGCAGGTCTGGCCGGTGATCACTTCCAAGGGCACCCCGCCAGCCGACTCCGACGAGTGGGCCAAGGTGCACGAGAAGTTCCACCTGCTCGAGCGCTGATCGCTGCCACCGGCCCGGCGGCAGCCGCCGCCGGGTCGCTCAGCTGCCCTTGTTCCCGTCGAGATAGGCACCCAGCTCGGCGGCCGGCACGTAGCCCGGCACCAGCTCGCCCGTGTCGGTGATGATGGCGGGGGTTCCCGTCACGCCGAAGCTCAGCCCCAGCGAGTAGTGATCCTGCACCGGTGTCGGGCTGCAGGCCTTGGTGGCAAGCATCTCGCCACGCTTGGAGCGCGTCAGCGCATCGGCGCGATCGGCCGAGCACCATACCTTTTCCGCCTTGGCCCAGCTTTCCGTGTTGGGGCCGCTGCGCGGGAAGAACAGGTAGCGCACGCGGATGCCCCTGGCCATGTACTCGCCGATCTCGCGGTGCAGCTTGCGGCAGTAGCCGCAGTCGACATCGGTGAAGACGCTGATCGTGTGCTTCACCTGCCTGGGCGTGAAGATGATCATGCGTGCCTCGCCGATGTCGTCGATGGCAGCCAGCCGCGCGCCGGCCCGCCGCTCCTCCGAGACATTGGTGTCGGACATCACGTCGATGATGTCGCCACGCACCAGGTAGCGTCCGTCGGCGGATACGTAGGCGATCTGCGGGCCCACCCGCAGCTCGTACAGGCCCGGTATCGGCGAGGGCGAGATCTGCTCGCTGCGCACTTCGGGAAAGCTCTTCTGCAGCTGGCTGGCGATGACGTCCGGCACGCCGGCACCCTGCACGCTGCTGCCAAGGCCAAGGAGAACGACGATCAGGA
>JACFNV010000088.1:0-3395 GCA_019454675.1 Gammaproteobacteria bacterium
TCCTCGGCGTGGTGGGCGAGTCGGGCTGCGGCAAGTCCACGCTGGCGCGCGCGCTGCTGCAGCTGGTGCCGCTGCGCGCGGGCACGGTGAGCTTCCTCGGCGCGGAGCTCGGCGGGCTCTCGCCGCGTGCGCTCGCCCCGCTGCGGCGCGGGCTGCAGATGGTGTTCCAGGACCCGCTCGCCTCGCTCGACCCGCGCATGACGGTGGGCGATATCGTCGCCGAGCCGCTGGAGACCTTCGAGCCCGCGCTCGATGCCACCGGGCGCAGGGCCCGGGTGGCGGAGATGCTGCGCCTGGTGGGGCTCGACCCCGCGCAGATGAACCGCTACCCGCACCAGTTCTCGGGCGGGCAATGCCAGCGCGTGGCGATTGCCCGCGCCCTCGTCAGCCGGCCGCAGCTGGTGGTCTGCGACGAGGCGGTCAGCGCGCTGGATGTCTCGGTGCGCGCGCAGATCATCGCGCTGCTGCTGGAGCTGCGCCAGCGGCTGGGGCTGGCGCTGGTGTTCATCGGCCATGACCTGGCGGTGATCCGCCAGCTGAGCCAGCGGGTGATGGTCATGTACCTGGGCCGGGTGATGGAGGTGGCGCCCGCCGCGGAGCTGTTTGCCAGCCCGCGCCATCCCTATACCCGGGCGCTGCTGGCCGCCGCCCCGGTGCCCGACCCGCGCATCGAGCGCAACCAGCGGCGCAGCGGCCTGCCGGGCGAGCTGCCCTCGCCACTGGCACCGCCCAGCGGCTGCGTGTTCCGCACCCGCTGCGCCCATGCCATCCCCGCCTGCGCGGCGGCGGTACCCGTCCTCGAGCGCCATGGCGAGGCCGTGGTGGCCTGTACCCGCGTGGACGAGATACAGTCTGAAATAATTGTTGAATCAGCTGGTTAAATAAACCACTGACTTGACAGTGATCAAGGCGCCAGGATGTCGAAGGTGGCGCTGACCGTGGTCTGGAACTCCAGGCTCCCCGGCGTGTAGCTGGCCGCGCCCCCGCTATCGGCCTCGGCTGCTGCCATGGCCATCCGCGCCATCGGCATCGGCGTGCGTGGCAGCCGCACCGCCTCGGTCGAGAGCTCGCGCAGCTTGCCGAGCTTCATCCCCAGGGTATCGGCCAGCACGCGGGCATTGGCCTCGGCGTCACGGGCGGCGGCGGCCAGCGCCTGGCGGTTCAGCTCGCTGCGGCGGCTGCTGTCGAGCAGCGGCGGCGACACATTATTGACGCCGGCATCCACCGCCCCCTCGATCAGCGCGCCCAACTGGTCGAGGTCGCGGACCTCCACCTCCAGCTCGCGCTGCACGGCATAGCCCACCAGCACCTGCCGCGAGGTGGCCTGCTCCCAGCGGTAGTCGGGGTTGATCATCGCGCTGGTGGTGCGCAGCTGCGCCTCGGGGATGCCGAGCTTGCGGGCCAGTGCGAGGAAGCGCTGCACCACCGCCAGCGCATCGGCACGCGCCTGGTCCATCGAGGGATTGGATTTCTGCACGGTGAGCTGCAGCCGTGCCTTGTCGGGCACGCCGCTCGCCAGCCCGGTGCCGGTGACCGTGATGCTCCTTGCTTCCGGCGCCGGTGCATCGGCGGCCTGTGCCGGGGCGAGGGCGCCCAGCGCGCCGAGGCAGAGCAGGGTGATGATGCTGCGGAACATGGCGGCTTCTCCCGGATCGTGCGGATGGGGCACACTAGCACAGCGTCGTGGCAGGAGACCCGCATGCAGGATTTCAGGGCATTTCGCGTCCATCTGGTCGACGGGCGCAGCGAGGCGCGGCTGGAGCGCCTGCGGCTCGACGAGCTCTCGCCCGGTGATGTCGTCATCCGCGCGGCCTGGTCGAGCATCAACTACAAGGATGCGCTGGCGGCCACCGGCGCCGGCAAGATCCTGCGCCGCTCGCCGCTGGTGATCGGGGTGGATGTGGCCGGTACCGTGGAGGCCTCCGAAGACCCGCGCTTTGTCCCCGGTGATGCGGTGGTGGTGGTCGGCTGCGGGCTCAGCGAGACCCACGACGGCGGCTTCAGCGAGTTCGTGCGCCTGCCGGGCGACTTCCTCAACCCGCTGCCCGCCGGGCTCGGGCTGCGCGAGGCGATGGCGATCGGTACCGCGGGCTTCACCGCTGCCTATGCGCTGCACCGCATGGAGCAGAACGAGCAGTCCCCCGCGCTCGGCCCGATCGCCGTGACCGGCGCCAGCGGCGGGGTCGGCAGCCTCGCCATCGACATCTTCAGCCGGCGCGGTTACGAGGTGCACGCGCTCACCCACAAGACCGGCGCCGACGACTACCTGCGCGGCCTGGGCGCGCACGAGGTGCGCCATCTCGAGGTGGACAAGCTCGGCACCCGGCCGCTGGAGCGCGCTATCTGGGGCGGGGCGGTGGACAACCTCGGTGGCAGCGTGCTCGCCTGGCTCACGCGCAGCGTGGTGCCGCTCGGCAATATCGCCAGCATCGGCCTGGCGGCCGACCCCGGGCTCGAGACCACGGTGATGCCCTTCATCCTGCGCGGGGTGAGCCTGCTGGGCATCAACTCGCGCGACGTGCCGCGCGACACCCGGCTGGCGGTGTGGCAGCGCCTCGGCGGCGACCTCAGGCCGGCCCGGCTCGAGCGCATCGTCACCCGCGAGGTGGCGCTCGACGAGCTGCCGGGCTGCTTCGATGCCTACATCGCCGGCACCATGACCGGGCGCACCCTGGTGCGCCTCGGCTGAAGCGCGACGGCAGCCGCGGCCTGCCCGTGCGGGCTTTGGCTATACTGCCGGCCAACACGGGCCCGGACGCTCCCGATGGATGTCGAACAGCGCCTCGAGGACGGGCTGGTGCAGCTCGGCCTGCCGGCGGACAAGGCACTGGTCGACAGGCTGGCCAGCTACCTGCGCCTGCTCGGGCAGTGGAACCGCGCCTACAACCTCACCCGCATCACCGGACCCGAAGACATGGTCGTGCGCCACCTCCTCGACTCGCTCAGCGCCAGGCCCTGGCTGGCCGGCAGCCGCATCCTCGATGCCGGCACCGGCGCCGGGCTGCCCGGCATCCCGCTGGCGCTGGTGGAGCCCGCGCGCCATTTCACGCTGGTCGACTCGGTGGGCAAGAAGCTGCGCTTCCTGCGCCAGGCGGTGCTCGAGCTCGGGCTCGCCAACGTCACGCCGCTGCAGGCGCGGCTGGAAGACTGCCCCGCCGACAGCATGGACACGGTGATCTCGCGTGCACTGGCGAGCCTCGCCGATTTCGCCGCCAGCTGCGGGCCGCTGCTGGCGCCCGGCGGGCGGCTGGTGGCCATGAAGGGCCGCCATCCCGGGGATGAGCTGGCCGCCCTGCCCGCCCCCTGGCGCGCCACCGCGGTGACACGGGTGCAGGTGCCCGGCCTCGATGCCGAGCGCCATATCGTGGTGCTGGAGCGCTGAGCCGTGGGCCGCC
>JACFNV010000088.1:3405-9273 GCA_019454675.1 Gammaproteobacteria bacterium
GCCTGATCGCCATCGCCAACCAGAAGGGCGGGGTCGGCAAGACCACCACCGCGGTGAACCTGGCGGCGGCGCTGGCGGGCGCCGAAAAGCGCGTGCTGCTGGTCGACCTCGACCCGCAGGGCAACGCCACCACCGGTTGCGGGGTGAACAAGTCGCTGCTGGCCAGCAGCAGCTGCGAGGTGCTGCTCGGCGAGTCCGCCGCGCAGGACAGCATCGTCGCGGTCGCGGACGGCGGCTTCGACCTGCTTCCCGCCAACGCCGACCTCACCGCCGCCGAGGTGCGCCTGCTGCAGGAGATCGGCCGCGAGCTGCGGCTGAAGAAGGCGCTGGAGCCGGTGCTGGGCCTCTACGACTACGTGCTGGTGGACTGCCCGCCCTCGATCAACATGCTCACGCTCAATGCGCTGACCGCCGCCGATGGCGTGCTGATCCCCATCCAGTGCGAGTACTACGCGCTGGAAGGCCTGTCCTCGCTGCTCGAGACCATCAAGCAGGTGCGCAACACCGTCAACCCGGGGCTGGCCATCGAGGGGCTGCTGCGCACCATGTACGACCCGCGCAACCGGCTGGCCGCGGAGGTCTCCAACCAGTTGCTCAAGCACTTCAGGGACAAGGTCTACGAGGCCGTCATCCCGCGCAACGTGCGCCTTGCCGAGGCACCGAGCTTCGGGCTTTCCGCCATCCAGCACGACCGCTCCTCGCGTGGCGCGCAGGCCTACCTGGCGCTGGCCGAGGAAGTCATCCAGCGCGATGCCGCGGCGCTTGCCTGAACCCGCCGCTGCCCGCCGGCGACGCTGCCGGCAAGGCCCGCCGTCCTCACGCTAGAATGCCCGGCATGCATCCAGCGACCCCAGGGCCAGCATGAACGCCAAACGAACAGGACTCGGACGCGGCCTCGATGCCCTGCTCGGCGAGGCCGGCACGCCCGCGCGGCCGGCGCCGGCCGAGCCGCGCGAGGGCCTCAAGCAGCTGCCGGTGGAACTCCTGCAGCGGGGCGAGTACCAGCCGCGCCAGGACATGGACGCCGCGGCGCTGGAGGATCTTGCGCGCTCGATCCGGGCACAGGGGCTGGTGCAGCCCATCGTCGTGCGCCCGCTGCCGACGCCGAGTGCCGCCGGCGAGACCCGCTACGAGATCATCGCCGGCGAGCGGCGCTGGCGGGCAGCGCAGATGGCGGGCCTGGCCACCGTCCCGGCGGTGGTGCGCCAGATCCCCGATTCCGCGGTCATCGCCCAGGCGCTGATCGAGAACATCCAGCGCGAGGACCTCAACCCGCTGGAGGAAGCGCAGGCGGTGCAGCGGCTGATCAACGAGTTCCAGCTCACCCACCAGGATGCGGCCGAGGCCATCGGCCGCTCGCGGGCCTCGGTCAGCAATCTGCTGCGCCTGCTCGAGCTTGGCGAGCAGGCACGCAGCCTGCTGCGCGCGGGCGCCATCGAGATGGGCCATGCGCGTGCGCTGCTGGGGCTCGCCGACCTGCGCATGCAGGCCGAGGTGGCCAGCGTGGTGGCGAAGAAGTCGCTCTCGGTGCGCGAGACCGAGGCGCTGGTGCGCCGCATGCAGGCCGGCGGCGGCAAGTCCCCGCCGGGCGGCGCGCAGTCGCGGCGCGGCGATCCCGATGTCCAGCGGCTCGAGCACGAGCTCACCGACCGGCTCGGCGCACGGGTGGAGATCCGCCAGGGTGCGAAGGGGCGTGGCCGGCTGGTGATCAACTACAACAGCCTCGACGAGCTCGAGGGCATCATCGGCCACATCAATTGACCGGGGGCGGCCGCTTCCCGGCTTGAATATTCGGCCAACAATCCTTAAAATTCCGCGGCTTTGCGGCGTACTGAGTGCCGCGCGCGGCCACCGCACCGCCCACCGGGGCGCGACGTGGCCTTTTTGTTGCCCACGAGCGGGCACGCTGGACCTGGGCCAACGGCATGAGTGATCCGGAGGCACCCCGCAGGCTGCGCCGGGCCGCATGGCAACTGGCCGGCTGGCAGGCGGCTCTCACCGTGGTGGTAGCCATCGCGGCGGCCGGGCTGGGCACGCGCATGAGCGCATGGTCGGCCCTGGCGGGAGGCGCCATCGGCACGCTGGCCGGGCTCTACCAGTCGCTGCGGATGTTCGGCAGGAACGCCGCCGCCGACCCGGCAGGATTCATGCGTGCGGTGTACGTGGGTGAGTTCATGAAGATCATCATCACGGCGGCCTTGTTCGTGGTGGCGATCCGGCTCATGAGGCCGCAGTTCCTGCCGATGATGGCGGCTTATGCGGCGACGTTCTTGGTCTACCTGGCAGCCCTGGGAACGGGCTTCCCCTGGCTGGGCGAGCGCTACGGGGTGCCGGCAGCGGGTCGGGAGCAGGTGGGCGGGGACAACTGGAAGGGTACGGAATCCGGGGCATGTCAGAAGCAGCGCACGACACCGTAAGCGGGTACATCCAGCACCACCTCACCCACCAGCAGCTGTGCCGCGTGGACGGCAGCTGGGCGTGGAACCAGTGTCAGGGCAACTTCTGGGCCATCAACGTCGATTCGATGGTCTTTGCCATCGTGCTGGCCATCGGCCTCGGCTGGCTGTTCCGCCGCATCGCCGTCAATGCCAGCCTCGACCGGCCGAGCCGCACCCAGGCCTTCGTCGAGATGGTGGTCGATTTCGTCGACGACAGCGTGCGCAACACCTTCAGCGGCAAGAGCCGGCTCATCGCGCCGCTGGCGCTGACCATCCTGGTCTGGGTGTTCATGATGAACGCGCTCGACCTGCTGCCGGTCGACTTCGTGCCCTTTGCCGTCGAGCGCGCGGGCGCTGCCGACTACCTGCGCATCGTGCCCACCGCCGACGTCAACGTCACCACCGGCATGTCGCTGGCGGTGTTCGCGCTGATGATCATCTACGGCGTGCGCAGGAAGGGCTTCGGCGGCTTCGTCGCCTCGCTGACGCTGCACCCGCTCAACCCGAAGGAACTGGGCGTGCCGCTGCTGCTGTGGCCGCTGGTGATCGCCTTCAACTTCATGCTCGAGACGGTGGGCCTGCTGGCCAAGCCGCTCTCGCTCTCGCTGCGTCTGTTCGGCAACATGTACGCGGGCGAGCTGATGTTCGTGCTCATCGCGCTGCTGGGCCTCTACCAGCTGCCGCTGCACTTCCCCTGGGCCGTGTTCCACATCCTGATCATCACGCTGCAGGCCTACATCTTCTTCATCCTGACCATCGTCTACATGAGCCAGGCATGCGAGGAAAACCACTAGGCCTGCCGGGACCGGCATCCGGGCAAGACCACCACCAACTAGCCGACAACACTCTGATAACGAGCCAGGAGTAATTCGATGGAAACTGTAATTGCCTCAACCGCGATCGCCGTTGCGCTGATTCTGGGCATGGCGGCGCTCGCCGTGGGCCTCGGCATGGGCCTGCTGGGTGGGCGCTTCCTCGAAGGCTGCGCACGCCAGCCCGAGCTTGCCAACATGCTCACCACCAAGATGTTCCTGGTGGTGGCGCTGCTCGACGCGGTGGCCATGATCGGCGTCGGTATCGCGCTGTTCTTCTCCTTTGCCAACCCCTTCATCGGCCAGCTGCAGGCCGCGATCGGCGGTTGACGGCTGCGACTGGGCTGCGGGCAGGCAAAGCGGGAGCGAAGCGGTGGATATCAACCTCACCCTGATTGGCCAGGCGATCGCGATGGCGGTCTTCGTCTGGTTCTGCATGAAATACGTCTGGCCCCTTCTCCTCGACATGATCGAGGAGCGCCAGCAGAAGATCGCCGAGGGGCTGGCCGCCGCCGACAAGGGCGCGAAGTCGCTGGCCGAGGCCCAGCTGCGGATCGATGCGCTGGTGGAGGAGGCTCGTGCCCAGGCACGCGGCATCATCGACCAGGCGCAGGGCCGCGCCAACAGCCTCGTCGAAGAAGCGCGCACCGCGGCCGAGCAGGAGCGCGACCGCATCATCGAGTCAGGCAAGGCCGAGGTCGAGCAGCAGATCAACCGCGCGCGCGACGAGCTGCGCGGCCAGGTGGCGGCCATCGCGGTGGCCGGCGCCGAGAAGATCCTCGCGCGCGAGATCGACTCCGGCACCCACCAGGAGCTGCTGGCCCGGCTGGCGGCGCAGATCTGAGGTTGCACCATGGCAGACCATGACAGCAGCGTCGCGCGTCCCTATGCCCAGGCGGTCTTCGAGCTCGCCCAGGCCGAGGGCCGGCTGCCGGCCTGGTCGGGCTTCCTGCAGCTGACGGCGCAGATGGTGCTCGATCCGGCCGCCCGCCAGCTGCTGTCCATGCCCGGCACGGGCGCGGGACGGCTGGCCGAGGCCATGATCGGCATCGCCCGCGACCAGCTGGGCGGCCCGCTGCTGGCGGACGGGCAGGTCCAGGGCGCCAACTTCCTGCGGCTGCTGGTGGAAAACCGGCGGCTGGAGGCGCTGCCCGACATCGCCGCCCGCTTCGAGGCGCTGAAGGCCGCGGCCGAGAACACCCTCGAGGTGACCCTCACCTCGGCAAGCCCGGTGGACGACGGGCAGCGCCGGCGCATCGAGGAGACCCTCAACAAGCGCTTCAACCGGCAGGTGCGCCTGACGGTGCAGATCGACCCGCAGCTGATCGGCGGCGCGCGGCTGCAGGTTGGTGACCGCGTCATCGACGGCAGCGTGCGCAGCGGTCTCGACAAACTGGCAACCGCCCTTCGCGTTTAGCCGACGGCAAACGACAGACGGCAGAGGAACAAGACGATGGCACTCAAGGCCTCAGAAATCAGCGAGCTGCTGAAGCAGCGCATCCAGAACTTCGAGAGCGCTGCCGAGGCGCGCGACGTCGGCTCGGTCATCGCGGTGACCGACGGCATCTGCCGCATCCACGGCCTCGCCGACGCCCGCTACGGCGAAATGCTCGAGTTCCCCGACAACACCTTCGGCCTCGCCCTCAACCTCGAGCAGGACTCGGTGGGCGCGGTGGTGCTGGGCGACTACAAGCACATCTCCGAGGGCGACACCGTCAAGACCACCGGGCGCATCCTCGAGGTGCCGGTGGGCGAGGGCCTGCTCGGCCGCGTGGTCGACGCGCTCGGCAACCCCATCGACGGCAAGGGCCCGATCGATGCCGCCGGCAGCTCGCCGATCGAGAAGGTGGCGCCGGGCGTGATCACCCGCCAGTCGGTGGACCAGCCGGTGCAGACCGGCCTCAAGGCCATCGATGCCATGGTGCCGGTGGGCCGCGGCCAGCGCGAGCTGATCATCGGCGACCGCCAGACCGGCAAGACCGCGGTGGCCATCGACGCCATCATCAACCAGAAGGGCACCGGGGTTAAGTGCATCTACGTGGCGATCGGCCAGAAGGCCTCCTCGGTGGCCAACGTGGTGCGCAAGCTCGAGGAGCACGGCGCCATGGAGCACACCATCGTGGTGGCGGCTTCCGCCTCGGTGTCGCCGGCCATGTGGTACATCGCGCCGTATTCGGGCTGCAGCATGGGCGAGTACTTCCGCGACAAGGGCGAAGACGCGCTCATCATCTACGACGACCTCACCAAGCAGGCCTGGGCCTATCGCCAGGTCTCGCTGCTGCTGCGCCGCCCGCCGGGCCGCGAAGCCTACCCCGGCGACGTCTTCTACCTGCATTCGCGCCTGCTCGAGCGCGCCGCGCGCGTCAACGCCGACTACGTCGAGAAGGCCACCGGCGGCAAGGTCAAGGGCAAGACCGGCTCGCTGACCGCGCTGCCGATCATCGAGACCCAGGCGGGCGACGTCTCCGCCTTCGTGCCCACCAACGTGATCTCGATCACCGACGGGCAGATCTACCTCGAGACCGACCTCTTCAACGCCGGCATCCGCCCCGCCATCAACGCGGGCCTCTCGGTGTCGCGCGTGGGCGGCTCGGCGCAGACCAAGATCATCAAGAAGC
>JACFNV010000089.1:0-2213 GCA_019454675.1 Gammaproteobacteria bacterium
TGCCACCGTGACGTCGACGAAGGTGCCGGGCCGCAGGGTCTCGACGATCGGCGTCTCGGCGCGCACGCGCACCGTGCGCGAGGCCTCGTCGGCACGCGCATCGATGGCACGGATGACCGCGGTGGTGCCTGCCGGCAGGCCATTGCCCGAAAGCCGCACGGTGTCGCCGAGCGCCAGCTGGGCGGCAATGTCCTGCTGCAGGCGGAAGTCCACGTACACCGTGTCGGCGAGGCTCTCGAGCGTGGTCAGCTCGGTGCCGGCGGCAAGGTACTGGCCGGGGTGCACGTCGCGCAGGCCGATGCGTCCGCGGAAGGGGGCGCGCAGGGTGCGCCTGGCGATGGTGGTGGCCACCACGTCGCGGCGCGCCTCCGCCTGCGCCAGCTGCGCCTCGGCCTTGTCCACCTCGGCCTGCGTGCCGGCGCGCTGCTCGATCAGCTTGCGGGTGCGCTCGGCGGTGAGGCGGGCGAGCGTGATGTCGGCCTCGGCGCTGCGCAGGTCGGCGCGCTCGGTGCGCGTGTCGAGCTCGACCAGCAGCTGCCCCGCCTCGACGATCTCGCCCGAACGGAAGGCCACGCGGGCCACCGTGCCGGCCAGCTCGTTGCTGAGCGTCACGAACTGCTGCGCGACGACCGTGCCGGGCGCGGTGGCGGTGATCTGCCATTGCAGCGGGCGTACCTCGGCAAGGTCGACCACCTCGGCCGGGTTGGCGAAGGCCTTGCCCATCTGGATGGCCTGCATCACCTGCCAGTATTTGTAGCCACCCAGCAGGCCGGTCACGACGACCAGGGCCAGGACGATCAACAGAAGTGCGCGTCGGTTCATGGGCGGATTCTACGTGGAGCCCGGCCGGACTTGGAACAGGCCCGCGGCCGGCAGCTGGCGGGCAGCCACGCTGCGGCCTCCCGGCCACCACCGTGACGCCATGCACTGCCGGCGCCTACAATGGAAACCCATGAACACCCCGACTCATCCGATCCGCAGCATCGCGGTCCTTGGCGGCACCGGTGCCCTCGGCGGCGGGCTGGCCCGTCGCTGGGCACGCGCCGGCCTCCACGTCCACATCGGTTCGCGCGATGGCGCCAGGGCGGTGCAGGCCGCTGCCGCGCTGTCCGCCAGCCTGCCCGGCGCCAGGGTCAGCGGCCATGGCAACCCGGCGGCCGCGGCGGCCGCCGAGCTGGCGGTGCTGACGGTGCCCTTCGCCCACCAGCGGGGCATCATCGAGGAGGCCCGCGATGCCCTGCGCGGCAAGATCCTCATCGATGCCACGGTGCCGCTGGTGCCACCCAAGGTCATGCGCGTACAGCTGCCGGCGGAAGGCTGCGCGGCGCTCATCACCCAGTCCCTCGTTGGCGCCGAGACCACCGTGGTCTCCGCCTTCCAGAACGTCGCCGCCGACGTGCTGGCCTCCGATGCCGAGCCCGACTGCGACGTGCTGGTGGCGGGCGACAAGGCCGAGGCACGCGAAACCGTCATCGGCCTGGCGCGGCTGGCGGGGTTCCGCGCCTGGCATGCCGGGCCGCTCGCCAACTCGGCGGCCATGGAGGCACTGACTTCGGTGCTGATCTTCATGAACCGGCACTATCATTCGGGGCACGCCGGCATCCGCCTCACCGGCGTCGAGCAGCCAGCCGCCTGAGGGTGCCCCCGGTGCCGTTGCCGGCACCGCCAGCCGCCAAGCAGACCATGAGCGCCACCGCCCTTTCGTTCACGCCGCTGCCGGGCCTGCCTGCCATCAGGCAGGGCGATGACCTCGCCACGCTGATCGGCACGGCGCTGGCCACGGCGGGGCTCGCCCTGGCGGATGGCGACGTGCTCGCCGTCACGCAGAAGGTCGTCTCCAAGGCCGAGGGCAGGTTGCGTCGGCTGGCTGGCGTGTCGCCCTCGGTGCGGGCGCGCGAGCTGGCCGCCGAGACCGGCAAGGATCCGCGCCTCGTCGAGCTGATCCTGCAGGAATCGACGGGCATCGTGCGCCGGCGCCGCGACCTCATCATCAGCGAGCACCGGCTCGGCATGGTGCTCGCCAATGCCGGCATCGACCGCTCGAACCTCGGCGGCGACGAAGCGGAGGTGCTGCTGCTGCCGGTGGACCCGGATGCCTCCGCCGTGCGGCTGCGCGCGGCGCTCGAGGCGGGCAGCGGCCGGCGCCTCGGCGTCATCATCACCGACAGCGTGGGCCGCGCCTGGCGACGTGGTACCGTGGGGCTTGCCATCGG
>JACFNV010000089.1:2223-9232 GCA_019454675.1 Gammaproteobacteria bacterium
GGGTCGCGCCCTTCACCGATCTGCGCGGACGGCCCGACCTTGCCGGCCGGGTGCTGCAGGTGAGCGAGATCGCCCCCGCCGACAGCCTGGCGGCAGCAGCGGTGCTGGTCATGGGCGAAGCCGCCGAGGGTACGCCCGTGGTCATCATCCACGGTGCACGGGGCGGCGGCGGCAACCAACCGGCGGGCAGCGTGCTGCGCCCGCGTGACGAGGACATGTTTCGCTAAGCCATGACTAGCACGAACCACACCACTGCCGGCGGCGTGATCCTGTTCTCCGGTGGCGTCGGCGGCGCCAAGCTGGCGCTCGGCCTCGACCGGATCCTGCCCGCGGGCGCGCTCACCATCATCGCCAACATCGGTGACGACTTCCGCCACATGGGGCTCGCCATCTCGCCCGACATCGACACGCTGGTCTACACGCTGGCCGGGCTGGTCGATACCGACAAGGGCTGGGGACGGGCCGAGGAAAGCTGGAACTTCATGGCCGAGCTCAGGCGCCTCGGCGGCGAGACCTGGTTCCAGCTCGGCGACCGCGACCTCGCCACCCACGTCGAGCGCAGCCGGCGGCTCGAGGCCGGCGAGACGCTCGCCACCATCACCCGCGAGACCTGCCAGCGCCTGGGCATCCGCAGCCGCATCGTGCCGGCCAGCGACAAGCGCGTGCAGACGCGCGTGGTGACCGAGGCCGGCGTACTCGCCTTCCAGGACTACTTCGTGCGCCGGCGTGCCGAGCCGGTGGTGAGCGAGTTGCGCTTCATCGGCGCCAGCGAGGCAACGCCGCCGGTCACGGCCGTGGCGGCGCTGCGCGACCCGGCGCTGCAGGCGCTGGTCATCGCGCCCTCGAACCCCTGGCTCAGCATCGATCCGATCCTGTCCGTCCCTGCCCTGCGCACGGCACTGGAGCAAGCGAACGTGCCGCGCATCGCCGTCTCGCCACTGGTCGACGGCGAGGCCATCAAGGGGCCGACCGCCAAGCTCATGGCGGAACTCGGCCTGCCGGTCAACCAGGCCAGCATCGCCCGCCATTACCGCGGGCTCATCGACGGCCTGATCCTCGACCACGCGGACAGCGCCGAGGTGGAAGCGGTGGAAGCCCTCGGCATCCGTGCCACCACCACCGCCACCGTCATGCGCAGCCTCGAGGACCGCCAGGCACTGGCCGCTTTCGCGCTCGAGTTCGCCGCCTCCCTGCGCCGCAGCTGAGCCGCCGCCGTGGGCAGCACCTGGGCCCTGCTGCCCATCAAGGCGCCGGCACGGGCCAAGAGCCGCCTGGCCGGCGCGCTGGACGAGGGCGAGCGCATCGCACTGGCCGACCAGCTCAGGCGCGATGTCATCGCCGCGCTGCAGGCAGCGGCGGGCATCGATGCGCTTGCCATCCTCGGCAGCGCCGCCACCGCACGAGAGCTGGCACGCAGCAGCGGTGCACGCTGGCTCGACGACGACCCCGCACTCGGCCTGTCGGGCAACATCGATGCCGGCATGGCCGTCCTCGCCCGGGAGGGCGCAGGGACGGTCATCGTCGTGCCCGCCGACCTGCCGCTGCTGGCGCCGGCCGATGTCGAGGCCCTGCTGGAGGCCCACGGCGAAGGGCTCAGCGTGGTACCGGCCACCCGCGATGGCGGCACCAATGCGCTGGCCATGACGCCACCGGGCATCATCGCCTGCTGCTTCGGCGAGGACAGCGCCAGGCTGCACCTCGAGCGTGCGCGGCAGCACGGCCTTGCCGCCCGCCTGCTCCGGCCGGCGGCTGCCGGCGGCTTCCTGGCCGGCTTTGCACGCGATCTCGACACCGTGGATGATGTGCGCTGGCTGTGCACGCAGCCCGGCGCCGGCCACGCACGCCGTTACCTCGAAGAAAGCGGCATCTGTGCACGCCTGCGGGCGGACGACTGAGAATGGCGGAACCCATGGACGACTGGCAGCATCTCGATGGCGGGCAGGCCGCGGCGCGCGCGCAGCAGGCGAGCCTCGCCGAACTCCTCGCGGCGGCGGCGGCGGTGCGCGACGCCGGCCACGGCGTGGTGGTGTCCTATTCGCGCAAGGTCTTCATCCCGCTCACCGAGCTGTGCCGCGACGTCTGCCATTACTGCACCTATGCCAAGACGCCGCGCAGGCTGAAGAGCGCCTACCTCGAGCCCGATGCGGTACTGGCCATCGCGCAGGCCGGCAAGGCGCAGGGTTGCCGCGAGGCGCTGTTCACCCTCGGCGACAAGCCGGAGCTGCGCTACAGCGCGGCGCGCGAGGCACTGGCGCGGCTCGGCCACGCCACCACGCTGGACTACGTGCACGCCATGGCCGCGCGCGTGCTGGCGGAGACCGGCCTGCTGCCGCACCTCAACCCGGGGGTGCTCGGCGCGGAGGACTACCGCAGGCTGCGCCCGGTGGCACCATCGATGGGCCTCATGCTGGAGTCGGCCAGCGAGCGGCTCGGCATGCGCGGTGGACCGCACTTCGGCTCCCCCGACAAGCAGCCGGCGGTGCGCCTCAAGGCCATCGACGATGCCGGCGCAGCGGGCGTGGCGCTGACCAGCGGACTGCTGATCGGCATCGGCGAGACCCGCGGCGAGCGCATCGACAGCCTGGTCGCCCTGCGCGAGAGCCACCGCCGCCACGGCCACCTGCAGGAGCTCATCATCCAGAACTTCGTGCCCAAACCCGGCACGAAGATGGCCGGCGCACCGGCACCCGCCTTCGAGGAACTGCTGTGGACCATCGCCGTGGCCCGCCTGCTGTTCGGCCCGGCGATGAACATCCAGGCGCCGCCCAACCTCAACGAGGGACGGCTCGGCGAGCTGGTCGGTGCCGGGATCAACGACTGGGGCGGCGTCTCCCCGGTGACGCCCGACCACGTCAATCCCGAATCACCCTGGCCGCAGGTGGCGGAGCTTGCACGCCAGACCGCGGCGGCCGGCAAGCTGCTGGTCGAGCGGCTCACGCTCTACCCCGCCTATGTGCGCGAGCGCGCGCGCTGGCTCGATGCGGGCCTCGAGGCACCGCTGCTGCTGCACGCCGATGCGCAGGGCCATGCGCGCAGCGACGACTGGTCCGCCGGCAGCGGTGGCGCCGTGCCGCTGGCGGCCGGCACGGCAAGCGGCGGCTTCAGCGATCGCGCCATCGGCGCGGCGGCGGCGCGCGCGGCGGCCGGCGAGCGGCTCGGCGAGCGGGAGGTCGAGCGGCTGTTCGAGGCGCGCGGCGATGATGTCGAGCGACTCTGCGCTGCGGCCGATGCGCTGCGCGCCGCGGTCAACGGCGACACCGTCAGTTATGTCGTCAACCGCAACATCAACTACACCAACCTGTGCAGCTACAAGTGCCAGTTCTGCGCCTTTGCCAAGGGCAAGGCCGACGAGGACCTGCGCGGCGCCCCCTACGTGCTCGATCTCGACGAGATCGCCCGCCGTGCCGCCGAGGCCTGGGAGCGTGGCGCCACCGAAGTCTGCCTGCAGGGCGGCATCCACCCCGCCTTTACCGGCCAGACCTACCTCGACATCCTGCGCCGGGTGAAGGCCGTGGTGCCCGGCATGCACGTGCATGCCTTCTCGCCGCTGGAGGTCAGCCAGGGCGCGCGCACGCTCGGCATCGGGCTCGAGGACTTCCTGCGCGAGCTCAAGGCCTCTGGGCTGGGCACGCTGCCCGGCACCGCCGCCGAAATCCTCGACGACGAGGTGCGCCGGCAGATCTGCCCCGACAAGCTCGGCACCGCCGAGTGGCTGGAGGTGGTGGCCACCGCGCACCATGTCGGGCTGCGCACCACATCCACCATCATGTTCGGCCACCTGGAGGCGCCCGTGCACTGGGCGCGCCACCTGCTGGCGATCCGCGACCTGCAGCAGCGCAGCGGCGGCCTCACCGAATTCGTGCCGCTGCCCTTCGTGCACATGGAAGCACCGCTGTTCCGCCGCGGGCGGGCGCGGCCCGGCCCCAGCTGGCGCGAGGTGCGCCTGATGCACGCCATCGCACGCCTGGTGCTGCACCCGCTGGTCACCAACATCCAGGCCTCGTGGGCGAAACTCGGTGCCGAGGGTGCGGCGCAGCTGCTGGCTGCCGGCGTCAACGATCTCGGCGGCACGCTGATGAACGAATCGATCTCGCGCGCCGCCGGCGCCACCTATGGCCAGGAACTGCCACCCGAGCGCATGGATGCACTGATCCGTGCCGCCGGCCGCGAGCCGCGCCAGCGCACCACGCTCTACGGCGAACCACCGGCAGAGCGGGTGACGCACTCCTATGGCGCCGCCGACCTCGCCGCCATGCACTTCCGTCCCGCCCGCGAATACCGCGGCGCTCCCCGCTCCCAGCCCGCATCCACGGTGAACCCATGAACCAGAAAGCATCCATTCCGCCTGCCGAAGCGCACGTGCACGGCCCCGGCTGCAACCACGATCATGATCATGATCACGACCACGATCACGGGCACCACGCGCATGCGCCCGTCGAACCCTATCGCCGCGACACGCCCAAGCTCGGGCGCAACGACCCCTGCTTCTGCGGCAGCGGCAAGAAGTACAAGAAATGCCACGGGGCCGCGGCCTGAACCAGGGCACGCCGGCCGGCCCTCCCCGCGACGGCAAGGCGGCGCCACCGGCCGCGCGCAGGAAGCCGGCGGGTATCGATGACACGCGGCTGCGCATCTCGGCACGGCTCGCCATTCCGCTGGCCGAAATCGAGCTTGGCGCGGTGCGCGCCCAGGGCGCGGGCGGGCAGAACGTCAACAAGGTCGCCTCGGCGGTACACCTGCGCTTCAGCGTGCCGGCCTCCTCGCTCGCGGAGGAGCTGAAGGCACGACTGCTGGCCTGGCCCGACCAGCGGATCAGCGCCGATGGCGTGATCGTCATCAAGGCGCAGCGCCACCGCAGCCAGGAACAGAACCGCGAGGATGCGCTGGCGCGCCTGCGCGAGCTCATCCTCGCCGCACTGGCCACGCCCAGGCCGCGACGCGCCACCCGGCCCACCCGTGCCTCGCAGGAGCGCAGGCTCGAGGGCAAGCGCAAGACGGCGGCCGCCAAGCGCCTGCGCGGCCCGGTGCGCGGCGACGGCTGAACGGGAGCAGCCATCCCCTGCGCCTAGCGCAGCGCCGGCAGCACCCGCTCGCCGATCAGGCGGATCGACCCGGCCGGGTCGGCATACAGGCGCAGCGCCACGCTGGACAGCCCCGCCGCGTGCAGCCGGTGCAGCTTGTCGACGAGCTGGTCCAGCGTGGCCGGCGTACCGCACAGCGTCAGCTGCCCGACCAGCACATCGAGCAGCGCCTCCGGCACTCCCTCGACCCGGTGCTCGCCCGCCATGAATGCCCTGGCAAAGGCCGCGCGGCTGGCCATCACCCGTTCCACATCCGCCGGTTCGAGGAAGCCGGCAAGCAGCCAGGGGCGGAAGATGCCGCGCAGGTACAGCCAGCGGCGCGCCTCGTGGCGCATGGCGGTGGCATCCGCGCCCACGTGCCAGGCGGTGAAGACGCTGGTCCAGAAGCCGTCGTCACGCGACTTGCCGGCATCGGCAAGGGCGGCATCCAGGGTATCGATGAGGCCCGCAGCCGCGGCCGCTGGCATGTCGCTCATCATGATGCCATCGGCCACGCCCGCCGCCATGCGCAACATCTGCGGCTGGCCTGCGGCGACGTACAGCGGCGGGGCGGATGCCGTCGCCCAGCCGAAGCGGCAATGCTGCGCCTCGAACATCTCGCCGCCGCAGGCCACGGCCTCGCCGCTGGCGGCGCTGCGGATGATGCCCACCGCCTCGCGTACCGCGCGCACGCGGCGCCTGGGCTCGAGGCCCAGCGCCTGCAGCGCCTCGCCACCGCCACCCACCACGATGCGGGCGCGCCCGCCGGCCAGCTCGTTCAGCGTCAGCAGGCCGGCGGCGATCTTCAGCGGGTGCGTGTCGTAGGGATTGACCGCGATGGGGCCCAGCCCGATGTGCGCGGTGGCCTGCGCGGCCGGCACCAGGTTGGCCCAGGGATCGCGCGAATCATTGAGGCTCGAGACCCAGATGCCGCCGAGCCCCTGCGCCTCGGCCAGCCTGGCCAGCGCCGCCAGCTCCGCGGCGGGCGCACGCGCATCGAGGATCACATCGATGCGCACGATGGCTAGAGCAGCTCTTCGGCCAGCAGGCGCATGGCCTCGATGCTGCAGCCACCCGCGAGCAGCGCCCCCACCCGGCCGCTGCGGCCGGCCTCCTTCCAGGCACCGAGGCGCTCGCGGATGCGCGACGCCGGGCCGGCCAGCGCCACCTCGTCGATCAGCGCCGCCGGCACCGCCGCCGCCGCGGCGGCACGCTGCCCGCCGAGGAACAGCTCCTGGATGCGCACGGCTGCATCGCCATGGCCCATGCGGCTCACGTAGTCGAAATAGAAGTTGCGGCCCTTCGGCCCCATGCCGCCGATGTACAGCGCAAGATGCTCGCGCACCGGCTGGCGCGCTCGCTCGAGGTCGTCGTCCAGCGACACGCTGACCATGGGCGCCACCTCGAAGTCGGCACGTGCACGCCCGCCCAGCGCCAGCCCCTCGGCCACATGCGGCTCGATGAGGTCGGGGCGCTCGGGGTTGAGCCAGACCGGGAACACGCCATCGGCCAGCTCCGCCGCGCAGCTGATGCCCTTGGGCGTGACTGCGGCGGTGAAGATGCGCAGCGTCGGATCCGGGTGGAGGATGCCCTTGAGCGGCGTGCCGAGCCCGGTGCCATCGGCACCGTCATAGGGGATGCGGTATTCCCGGCCCTGGTGCACCAGCGGGCCCTTGCGGGCGGCGACCTGGCGCACGATGTCGATGTACTCGCGGGTCCGCGTCAGCGGCCGCCCGTAGGGCACGCCGTACCAGCCTTCCACCACCCGCGGGCCGGAGGGTCCGAGCCCGAGGATGAAGCGACCGCCGGACAGCGCGTTGAGCGTCATCGCGCTCATCGCCGCGCAGGTCGGGGTGCGCGCGGGCATCTGCATGATGGCGGTGCCGACGTGGATGCGGCGGGTCTGCGCCAGGATCCAGCTGGCGGTGGACACGGCATCCATGCCATAG
>JACFNV010000180.1:0-867 GCA_019454675.1 Gammaproteobacteria bacterium
GATGCGGGCATGGCCTTGGTGGTCGTGCACCAGCACCGCCATGTAGCGGTGGGCGGCATCGAAGGGAATGGCGTCGGTGCGGGTCCAGTCGGCGAACGGCCGCGCGCCCTCGCCGCTGAGCTTGCCGGCCAGTGCCAGCAGCGCGGCTTCCATCGGGTCACCCTCGGCACGCCAGCCGTCACCGGCCTGATGCAAGGCGGCATCGTTGCACAGCGCCGTGGTGCGGGCGGCCTCGATCAGTACCGGGTGAACGCTGCCATCGATTTCGGTGCCCCCCAGCCGCACCACGCCTTCGGGCGCATAGCCGTCGCCCTCGACCGCATAGATCTCGCCGGCAGCGGCCAGCGCGGGTCAGGGTGCCGGTCTTGTCCGAGCAGATCACCGACACCGAGCCCAGTGTCTCGATGGCTGGCAGCCGGCGCACGATGGCATTACGCCGCGCCATCGCCCGCACGCCCACGGCGAGCGTGATGGTGAGCACCGCCGGCAGGCCCTCCGGGATGGCCGCCACCGACAGGCCGACCACCACCATGAACAGTTCGGCAAAGGGCAGGTGGCTGACGAAGTAGCCGTAGACCAGCAAGCTGGCCGCCACCAGCAGGATGAACGCCGTCAGCCAGCGGGCGAAGCGGTCCATCTGCTCCACCAGCGGCGTGGTCAGCGTCTCGACGGTGGACAGCATGCCGCTGATGCGGCCGATCTCGGTGTTTGCGCCGGTGGCCACCACCACTGCGCGGCCGGTGCCGGCGGCGATCAGGGTGCCGCTGAACAGCATCGCGCTGCGATCGCCGAGGGCGGCATCTTCCGGGCAGGGCGCGATGCCCTTGTCCACCGGCACCGACTCGCCGGTGAGGATGGCCTCCTCCG
>JACFNV010000180.1:877-1143 GCA_019454675.1 Gammaproteobacteria bacterium
CGCGTGCTTCGAGCAGGCGCAGGTCGGCGGGCACCCGGTCACCGGCCTCCACCAGCACGATGTCGCCCGGCACCAGCTCGGCGGCGTCGAGGCTCTGGCGGCGGCCGTCCCGCAGCACCGCCGCGCGCGGCGCCAGCATGTCGCGGATCGCCGCCATGGCCTGCTCGGCGCGGCCTTCTTGGATGAAGCCGATGATGGCGTTGATCACCACCACGGCCAGGATCACCCCGGTGTCCACCCAGTGCGCGAGCAGCGCGGTGACCACC
>JACFNV010000090.1 GCA_019454675.1 Gammaproteobacteria bacterium
CCAGCCCTTCCTGCGCCACGCCTTCCTGCTGGCGCTGGAGGACAGCGGTTGCATCGGCGAAGGCACCGGCTGGCTGCCGCAATACATCACGGCGCGCGATGCCGCGGGCGTGCTGCGCGCCGCCCTGCCCCTGTACCGCAAGCAGCACTCGCGTGGCGAGTTCGTCTTCGACTTCGTCTGGGCGGATGCCTACCACCGCGCTGGCCTGCCTTATTTCCCCAAGCTGGTGGCCGCCGTGCCCTTCACCCCGGTCAGCGGCCCGCGCCTGCTCACGCACCCTGATGCCGATCGCCCCGCATGCCGGGCCACGCTGCTGGAGGGCGCGCTGGCGCTGGCGCAGGCACAGGCGCTCTCCTCGCTGCACCTGCTGTTCCCCACCGGTGCAGAGGCGGACGAACTCGAGGCCCGCGGCTTCCTGCTGCGCAAGGACTGCCAGTTCCACTGGCACAACCACGGCTACGGCAGCTTCGAGGATTTCCTCGCCGGCTTCACCGCGGCCAAGCGCAAGAAGACGAAGCGCGAGCGGCGGCGGGTGATGGAAGCCGGCATCCGCTTCCGGCTCCTCCACGGCGGCGAAATCGACGACCGGCTATGGCGGGAGATCATGCCGCTGTATGCCAGCACCTTCTGGCAGCGCGGCCGCGAACCCTACCTGAACGAGGATTTCTTCCGGCGGGTTGCCGCCGCCCTGCCCGAGCACTTCCTCGTGGTGCTGGCCATGCTGCACGACCAGGTGGTGGCGGTGGCCATGTTCTTCCGCAGCGCGGACACGCTCTACGGGCGCTACTGGGGCAGCAGCGGCGAGCACCACAGCCTGCACTTCGAAACCTGCTACCACCAGGGCATCGAGTACTGCATCGCCCACGGGCTGCAGCGCTTCGAGCCCGGCACCCAGGGCGAGCACAAGATCGCCCGCGGCTTCGAGCCCGCGCCGGTCTGGTCGGCGCACTGGATCGCCGACCAGCGTTTCGCCGCCGCCATCGCGCAGTACCTGGACCAGGAGCGCCCGCTGGTCGATGGCTACATGGATGAAGTCCGCGAGCACGTGCCGTTTCGCAGGGAGCCGGCATGAGCTGGCCGGCTCGACTCCCGTGGATCCCGCCGGGGGCGCCGCCGGATGCCTTCCCCGACCCGCGCACGGCGCTGCGAAGGCCCAACGGGCTGCTTGCCGCCGGCGGCGATCTCGAGCCCGCCCGTCTGCTCGAAGCCTACCGGCGCGGCATCTTCCCCTGGTTCGGCGCCGATGAGCCGATCCTGTGGTGGTCACCGGATCCGCGCGCGGTGATCCTCCCCGACAGGCTGCATATCCCGCGACGCCTCGCCCGCCGGCTGCGCAGCGGGCACTTCAGCGCCTCGGTGGACCAGGCCTTTCCCGAGGTCATCCGCCAGTGTGCAGAAACGCGCCGTGAATCAGGCACCTGGCTGACACCTGAAATGATCGCCGCCTACACCCGGCTGCACCAGCAGGGCGTGGCGCACTCGGTGGAATCATGGCTCGACGGGCGGCTGGCCGGTGGCGTCTACGGCCTGGCCATCGGCGGCCTGTTCTTCGGCGAGTCGATGGTCAGCCTGCTGCCGGATGGCTCGAAGGTCGCACTGGTCATGCTGGCGGCACTGGCCAGGGAACTCGGCATCGGGCTCATCGACTGCCAGGTTCCCAACCCCCACCTGCAGCGGCTCGGCGCCACGCTGATGCCACGCGACGAGTTCCTGCAGCGGGTCGGGCAGGCCGTCCAGCAGCCGCCCCTGCAGCGCCTGCAGCCGCGGCCTGCGCAGCCCCTTCCCTTGCACCCCTAGGCGAGTTCTTGCACAATCCGCCCGCCCACCGAGCCGGAAGACCCCATGTCGAAAGAGGAAGCGCTGCAACTGGATGGCGTCGTCACCGAGACGCTGCCGAACACGACCTTTCGTGTTCAGCTCGACAATGGCCACATCGTGACCGCGCACATCTCGGGCAAGATGCGCAAGAACTACATCCGTATCCTCACCGGCGACCGCGTCACCGTCGAGCTGACGCCCTACGACCTCACCAAGGGACGCATCACCTACCGCGCACGCTGAGCCACCCGCTCAGGCGAGGTGCTCGAGCTTGCGCGTGTGCGGCTGGACCTGCAGGCCCAGCCTGTCATCGTCCTCGAGCACGACGTGCACATGCCCGCCGCCGGCCAGCTCGCCGAACAGCAGCTGCTCGGCCAGCGGGCGCTTGATGTGCTCCTGGATCACGCGTGCCATCGGCCGCGCGCCCATGGCCGGATCGTAGCCCCGCGCTGCCAGCCATTCGCGGGCAGCTGGATCGAGGTCGATCGTCACGTCATTGCGCTCGAGGGCCGACTCGAGCTCCATGACCATCTTGTCCACCACCCGCAGGACCGCCTCGCGGCCCAGCGGGCGGAACTGGATGATCGCATCCAGACGGTTGCGGAACTCGGGCGAGAACAGCCGCGTGAGTGCCGCCATGCCGTCGCTGGCGTGGTCCTGCTGCATGAAGCCAATCGAGGCGCGGCTCATCTCCTGGGCGCCGGCATTGGTGGTCATGATGACGATCACGTTGCGGAAGTCGGCCTTGCGGCCGTTGTTGTCGGTCAGCGTGCCGTGGTCCATGACCTGCAGCAGCAGGTTGAAGACTTCCGGGTGCGCCTTCTCGATCTCGTCGAGCAACAGCACCGCATGCGGGTTCTTGCTGACCGCCTCGGTCAGCAGGCCGCCCTGGTCGAAGCCGACGTAGCCCGGCGGCGCGCCGATCAGGCGCGAGACCGTGTGCCGCTCCATGTACTCGGACATGTCGAAGCGGATCAGCTCGATGCCGAGGCAGTGCGCGAGCTGCCGGGTGACCTCGGTCTTGCCGACGCCGGTGGGGCCGGCGAACAGGAAGGAGCCCACCGGCTTCTCCGGCTCGCGCAGGCCCGAGCGCGCCATCTTGATGGCCGCCGCCAGCGTGTCCACCGCCTCGTCCTGGCCGAAGATGACCAGCTTGAGGTCGCGGTCGAGGTTGCGCAGCAGGTCGCGGTCGGAGGCCGAGACGCTCTTCGGCGGGATGCGCGCGATGCGCGCCACCACCTGCTCCACCTGCCCGACATCGACCACGTTGCTGCGCGTGGCCTCGGGCTCGAGGCGCATGCTGGCACCCGCCTCGTCGATGACGTCGATGGCCTTGTCGGGCAGCTGCCGCTCGTTGATGTGGCGCGCCGACAGCTCGACGGCCGCCGCCAGCGCCTCGTCGGTATAGCGCACTCCGTGGTGCTCCTCGAAGCGCGAGCGCAGCCCCCTGAGGATCTCCACGGTCTCGGGCACCGAGGGCTCGGGCACGTCGATCTTCTGGAAACGGCGCGCGAGCGCGTGGTCCTTCTCGAAGATGTGCCGGTATTCGCGGTAGGTGGTCGAGCCGATGCAGCGCAGCTCGCCGTTGGCCAGCACCGGCTTGATCAGGTTGGAGGCATCCAGCACGCCGCCGGAAGCGGCACCGGCACCGATCACGGTATGGATCTCGTCGATGAAGAGGATCGCCCCGGGATCTCCGGCCAGTTCCTTGAGGACCGCCTTGAGGCGCTTCTCGAAGTCGCCGCGGTACTTGGTGCCGGCCAGCAGGGCACCCATGTCGAGCGCGTAGATGGTGCAACCCGCGAGCACCGATGGCACCTCGCCATCGACGATCATCTTCGCCAGGCCCTCGGCCAGCGCCGTCTTGCCGACGCCTGCCTCGCCGACGTAGAGCGGGTTGTTCTTGCGCCGGCGGCAGAGCACCTGCACGGTGCGCTCGATCTCGGCCCGGCGCCCGATCAGCGGATCGATGCGCCCCTCTGCCGCGCGCTGGTTGAGGTTGGTGGCATAGCTCTCCAGCGCGCTGCTGGCAGCCTCGCCCTCCGCCTCGCTGCCCTCCTCGCTGCGACTGCTCCCGCGCCGCTCGCCGAGGCGTGCAAGTCCGTGGGAGATGAAGTTGACCACGTCCAGCCGCGACACATCCTGCAGGCCCAGCAGGTAGACGGCATGCGACTGCTTCTCGCCGAAGATGGCGACCAGCACGTTCTCGCCCTTCACCTCCTTCTTGCCGCTCGACTGCACGTGGAACACCGCGCGCTGCAGGACGCGCTGGAAGCCCAGCGTCGGCTGCACGTCCTGGTCGCCCTCGGCCCCGTCCTCGCCCTTGAGGCGCGGGGTGGACTGCTCGATGAACTCCTCGAGCTCGTGGCGCAGGCGCTCGAGGTCCGCCCCGCAGGCCTTGAGCACCTCGCCGACGATCGGGATGTCGAGGATGGCAAGCAGCAGGTGCTCCACCGTCATGTATTCATGCCGGTTGCTGCGCGCCTGCTGAAAGGCCGCATTCAGGCAATATTCCAGTTCGCTGCTTAACATCCCGACCTCATATTTCCTCCAGCGTGCACAACAGCGGATGCTGGTGCTGCTGGGCATGGGAGGTGACCTGCGCCACCTTGGTCTCGGCTATCTCGTAGGTGTACACGCCGCACACGCCCTTGCCCTTGGTGTGCACCTCGAGCATGACACGGGTGGCCTGCGGACGGTCCATCGAGAAAATGCGCTCGAGTATCTCGACCACGAACTCCATCGGCGTGTAATCGTCATTGAGGAGCAGCACCCTGAACAGCGGCGGCTTCCTGAGGCGTGGCTTTGCCTCCTCGACGGCCAGCCCCCGCCCCTCGCCGGGGCGGCCTTCGGAAGGATTGTCGTGATTGGCCATGACCTCGATCGCCGCGTGCAGAAACCCGTGCAAGACCCCGCATATTACCGTCAAACAAAGCCGGCATGAGCCCCTGGCGCGGATGCTGATCCGCGCATCCCCGATGGCAGGGCGGCACGCCTTCCCCGCCCCATCGCCGCGTCATGTTGCAGCAACCGGCGACGGCTCCTGCGCACTTACCCCCAAACCCTTGATTATGCTAATTTGCAGGCCGTTGACTGCGATCTTCCCGGCACTCCTGTCCCCCGCTGCGCGTGGAGCATCCTTGAACCTTTCCGAAGTCATGCAGCACTGGCATGCGCAAAGCCCGGAAACGCTGCTGGCGCGGGCCGGCACGCGGCTGCCGTTCTGGGCATCCCTGCTGCTGGTCGTCGCCATCGCCTACTATCTCGCGCGCCTGGTCTGGCTGCTGCTGCCGGGCCCTGCCCCTGCTGCCTGGGTGCCGCCACCGCTGATGGCCGCCACCACGCCGGCCGCGGCATCCCCCGGCGCTGCGGCAGGCTATGCCGGCATCAGCGCCGCCCACCTGTTCGGCAAGGCCGATGCCGAACCTGCCGCCAGCACCGCGCGTGTCGAGGATGCCCCGCAGACACAGCTGCAGCTGCAGCTGCGCGGTGCCATCGCCGCACTCGACGAGCGCTTCGCCCACGCCATCATTGCCGACGGCAGCGGCCGCGAGAAGGTGTACTTCATCAAGGACCAGCTGCCCGGCGGGGCGACGCTGCAGCAGGTGCAGGCCGACCGGGTGATCCTAAGTCGCGGCGGCATCCTCGAGTCGCTGCTGCTGCCGCGCACCTCCAGCGGCGGGACGGCCGCGGGCAGCCCGTCACCAGCCCCGCCACGGCCCGTGGCGCGCCGGCCGATGCCCTCCATGCAGGAGGTCGTCAACCAGCAGGCGGCATCCATCGGCGATATCCTGCGCCCGCAGCCCTTCATGCCCAACGGCGAGCTGAAGGGCTACCGCGTGTATCCGGGGCGCAACCGCGCGCAGTTCGTGGCACTCGGCCTGCGACCCGGGGACCTGGTCACGGAAATCAACGGCCTTGCCCTCAATAATCCTGCACTGGCCATGGAGACCTTCCGCTCGCTGTCCAACACCAGCCAGGTCAGCGTGACCATCGAGCGTGATGGACAGCCGCAGAGCCTGATGCTGGACGCCAACCAGGTGGCTGCCGCTGCCGAGCTGCCAGCCGACGAGGGTGCCGCCGGCGCCCCCGAAGAGGGAACGGCAGACCAGCCGGGCGCCGGCACGACGGACGCAACAGCCCAGCAATGAACATGGAATCGCGCATGTGCAACCTATCGTGGTGGCCGACAGCCACCGCCCGGCTGGCGGCCCTCCTGCTGGCCTGCAGCCTCGTGCCCGGCATCGCCGCCGCCCAGCAGGGCCAGGGCTCCATCACGCCCAACTACAAGGATGCCGACATCCGCCAGGTCATCGAGGCGGTGGGGGCCGTCACCGGCAAGAACTTCATCCTCGACCCGCGGGTCAAGGCGCAGGTCACGATGCTGTCATCGGCACCGATGAGCCCCGATGCCTTCTACGAGGCCTTCCTCTCCATCCTCTCGGTCTACGGCTTCGTCGCCGTGCCATCCGGCAACCTGATCAAGATCCTGCCCGATGCCACCGCCCGGCAGATGCCGGGCGCGGAGACCGCCGCCGGCGGCGCGCGGGCCGCCGATGACCTGGTGACCCGCATCATCGCCGTCAAGAACGTGACCGCGGCGCAGCTGGTGCCCATCCTGCGTCCGCTCATCCCGCAGTACGGGCACCTGGCGGCCCATCCTGCCTCGAACCTGCTCATCATTTCCGCCCGCGCCAGCAACGTCGAGCGCCTGCAGCGCATCATCGACCGCATCGACACCGAGAGCAGCTCCGATATCGAGCTGATCCGGATCGAGAATGCCTCGGCCAGCGAGGTGGTGCGTGTGGTCACCACGCTCAGCCAGGGCAGCAAGGCCGAGGGCGCGGGACCGGCCGCCACCATCGTTGCCGACGAGCGCACCAACAGCGTTCTGGTGAGCGGCGACAAGAACGAGCGCCTGCGGCTGCGCACGCTGGTGGCACACCTGGACACCCCGCTGCAGGAAGGCGGCGACACGCGGGTCAGGTACCTGCGCTACGCGGAAGCCAAGGACCTCGCCACCAAGCTGCAGGCGCAGTACCAGAAGCAGGCTGGCGCGGCCGCGGGGCAGGCGGGCGCGGGCGCAGCGCCCGCCGAGCGCGGCGAGGTCACCATCTGGGCCGACGAGAACACCAACGCGCTGGTCATCACCGCGCCGCCGAAGACCATGAAGGCGATGATGGCGGTGATCGACAAGGTCGACATCCGCCGCATGCAGGTGCTGGTGGAGTCATTGATCGTCGAGGTCAGCGCGGACCGCGCCTCGGAGCTCGGCGTCAGCTGGGCCATCGGCGACTCCGATCTCAAGAACGCGGTGGGCGTGACCCGCTTCGACCTGCCCAACACCGCCGGCGGCGGTCTGGTCGGCGTTGCCGGGGCGATCAAGGGCGATGACGCGGCGGCCATCGGCTCGGCGCTGGGCAAGGGGCTGAACCTGGCGGTCGGCAGGGTCTCGGATTCGGGCACCAGCTTTGCGGCCCTGATCAACGCGCTGGCGGCGGATGCCAGCACCAACATCGTCGGCACGCCGGTGCTGGTGACCATGGACAACGAGGAGGCCGAGATCAAGGTCGGCCAGGAAGTGCCCTTCGTCACCGGGCAGTTCACCAATACCGGGGCCACCAGTGGCGGCACCAGCGTCAATCCCTTCCAGACCATCCAGCGCCAGCAGGTCGGCCTGACGCTGAAGCTGACGCCGCAGATCAACGAGGGCGACGCGGTGCTGCTGCGCATCGAGCAGGTGCTCTCCGCGCTGGCCGCCAACGTCCGCGGGGCGGCCGACCTGGTCACCACCAACCGCTCCATCACCACCTCGGTGATCGTCGAGGATGGCGGCACGCTGGTGCTGGGCGGGCTCATCCAGGACGACCTCACCGAGCAGCAGCAGCGCGTGCCGGTGCTCGGCAGCATCCCGCTGCTCGGCCAGCTGTTCCGCGTCGACAGCACCACCAAGAAGAAGACCAACCTCATGGTCTTCATCAAGCCGACCATCCTGCGCAACGATGCCCAGGCGGCCTTCGAGACCAACGCCAAGTACAACTACGTGCGCGACCAGCAGCTGGCGATGAACCCCGACCGGGTGCGGCTGATGCCGGGCGAGACGCGCCCCCTGATGCCACCGGCACCACCGGGCACGCCACCCACCCTCGACCTGCGCCAGCTGCGCCTCGACGCCCCCCATGCAAGCACGGAAACCGCCGGCCATGCCGACGATGACGGTCTCGCCCAGCCAGGCCGCTGAAGAGCTGCAGCTGGAGCTGCCCGCCGCTGCATCGCCGGATGCGGGCATGGCAGCGGGCCCGGTCGGCTCGCGCCAGCTGCCCTTCCCCTTCGCCAAGCGCCACGGGGTGCTGGTGCTCGGCACGGAGGATGGGCACGCACGGCTGCTGGTGCGCAGCGGGGCACGCCCGCAGGCGATCGCGGAAGCGCGCCGCTTCCTCGGCCTGCCGCTGCTGCTGTACAGCGCGGCAGCGGAAGAATTCGATGCACGGCTGCAGGAAACCTACGAACGCGAATCCAACTCCACCATGCAGATGGTCGAGGGGCTGCGCGACGACACCGACCTGCTGCAGGTGGCGCAGCAGCTGCCCGAGCCCTCCGACCTCATGGAGAGCGATGACGACGCACCGATCATCCGCCTCATCAACGCGGTGCTCACCGCGGCGGTAAAGGAAAACGCCTCGGACATCCATATCGAGCCCTACGAGAACCGGCTGGTGATCCGCTTCCGCGTCGATGGCGTGCTGCGCGAGGTGCTGCAGTCGCGCCGCGCGGTGGCACCGCTGGTGGTCTCGCGCATCAAGGTGATGTCGAAGCTCGACATCGCCGAGAAGCGCCTGCCCCAGGACGGGCGCATCTCGCTGCGGGTGGCGGGGCGCGCGGTGGATGTGCGCGTCTCCACCATGCCCTCCGGCCATGGCGAGCGCGTGGTGCTGCGCCTGCTCGACAAGCATGCCGGGCGCATCGACCTCAACAACCTCGGCATGGAGCCCGCCACGCAAACGGGGATGGACGAGCTCATCCACAAGCCGCACGGCATCATCCTGGTCACCGGGCCGACCGGCTCGGGCAAGACCACCACCCTCTATGCGGCGCTCGAGCGCATCAACGACAACACCCGCAACATCATGACGGTGGAAGACCCGATCGAGTACTACATCGACGGCATCGGCCAGTCACAGGTCAACACCAAGGTGGAGATGACCTTCGCC
>JACFNV010000181.1 GCA_019454675.1 Gammaproteobacteria bacterium
CCATTGCAGCGCATCCTACTTACTCCATCTTGACGATGCAGCCCGCGCGCTGCACCGCACCAGCCCCAGGAGAACACCCCATGCCCAAGGTCTTCATCGACGGCGAGGCCGGCACCACCGGCCTGCAGATCCGCGAGCGGCTCACGACGATGTCGCAGGTGGAACTGGTGAGCATCGCGCCCGAGCGGCGCAAGGATCCGGCGGCCAAGCGCGAGCTGATGGCCGGCGTGGACCTGGTGATCTTCTGCCTGCACGACGACGCCGCGCGCGAGTCGGCGGCCATGGTCGACGACATCCGGCGCCAGCAGGGCCGCGCTCCGCGCATCATCGACGCCTCCACCGCACACCGCGTGGCCGAGGGCTGGGTGTTCGGCTTTGCCGAACTGGCGCCCGGCCAGCGCGAGGCGATCCGCAAGGCCGATCGGGTCAGCAATCCGGGCTGCTATGCGACCGGCGCCATCGCGCTGCTGCGCCCTCTCATCGACGCCGGCGTGCTGCCGCCCGACCACCCGGTGGCGCTGCCTTCGGTCAGCGGCTACTCCGGCGGCGGGCGCACCATGATCGAGGCCTACGAGAGCGGCAAGGCGCCGCCCTACGAGCTGTATGCCCTGGGGCTGAGGCACAAGCACCTGCCGGAGATCATGAAGTACACCGGCCTCACGCGCCGGCCGATCTTCATCCCCTCCGTCGGCAACTTCCGCCAGGGCATGCTGGTGCAGTTGCCGCTGCACCTGGACCTGCTGCCCGGCAAGCCCAGTGCGCAGGACCTGGAGCAGGTGCTTCGTCGCCACTACGAAGGCAGCGAATGGGTCAGCGTGCAGGCGCCCACCGAGGACGGCAAGCTCGAGCCCATGGCGCTGAACGACACCAACCGGATGGAGTTGCGCGTGTACAGCAACATGGACCACCAGCATGCGGTGCTGGTCGCGCGGCTCGACAACCTGGGCAAGGGCGCCAGCGGCGCCGCGGTGCAGAACCTTCAGCTGATGCTGGGCCTGTAGCCCTTCAGCTTGCCGTGAGGCGGCTGTTCGCCGACACAGCCCGCCAGCGAGCCACGATGGCCGGGCGGTCCTCCTGCGCCAGGTGCAGCGCCAGGACCGTGGCGTCCTCGTCCGACTG
>JACFNV010000182.1 GCA_019454675.1 Gammaproteobacteria bacterium
CCAGCAGGGCTGCGGCGAGGCGCTGAGCCTGGCGGAAACATTCGTGCGGCAGCGCGCCGCCTACTCCGGCGCCCGCCTGTTCATGGGCTCGGGCTTTTCTCGCAGCTTCCAGCCCGAGCATGCCGACCACCTGCATTTCTCCGGCATCGGCGGCATCGGGACGCTACGCAAGCTGGCCAGCGCCGGCGCGCTCGATCCGATCCCCTGCCACATTTCATCGATAGAGGGCCTGCTGCGCGACGGGATCATCCCCTCCGATGTAGTGATGCTGCAGGTGAGTCCCCCCAACGAACGAGGCGAATACAGCTTCGGCCTGGTCAACGACTACGTGCGCGCGGCGATGAGCAAGGCGCGCGTGGTCATCGCTGAGGTCAACCGCCAGGTGCCGTGGGTGCACTGTGACCGGTTGCTGACGGCCGATGACATCACCGTCGCCGTCGAGACCGACCGTGCACCGCTGGAGCTGTCCGCGGCGCCCTTTGGCGCGCTGGAGCAGCGCATCGCGCACCACCTGGGCGATCTGATCGGCGACCGCTCGACGCTGCAGATGGGCATCGGCAGCGTGCCCGAGGCCATCATGAGCATGCTGGCCGACCGGCGCGAGCTGGGCATCCACTCCGGCATGGTCGGCGACTCGGCCATGACGCTGATGCAAAGCGGCGCCGTCACCAATGCGCACAAGGGCATCGACCCTGGAGTCACGGTGAGCGGCGTGCTGTTCGGCACGCACCAGCTCTACCGCTACGCCGAGCGCAACCCGCAAATCCGCCTGCACCCGACCAGCTACACGCACCACATCGGCGTGCTCGGGCGGCTGAAGAACTTCGTCTCGATCAACTCGGCGCTGGAGGTCGACCTGACGGGCCAGATCAACGCCGAGGCCATTGGCTCAGCCCACATCAGCGCCATCGGCGGCCAGGTCGACTACGTTCGCGCGGCGGCGCTGTCCGAGGGCGGCGTCTCCATCGTTGCGCTGCCTGCCAGTGGCAAGGGCGGCAACTCCAGGATTGTCAGCCGCCTGTCGGGGCCGGTGACCACCGCGCGCAGCGACGCCGATGTGGTGGCTACCGAGCACGGCGTGGCGCACCTGCGCGGGCGCAGCCTGCGCGAGCGCGTG
>JACFNV010000002.1:0-15802 GCA_019454675.1 Gammaproteobacteria bacterium
GGCACACCCATGGCGTCGCGCAATGGTTCCATCCCGGGAGAACGAGGTCGGGCAGGATTCTGCAGGGCAGGGCCTGCGGATTATGTGACCCGCGTCTGGTTATGTGGCGTGTGCGGGCTTATGTAGCATGGGTGCGAGCACCACCTTGGCCGGCGCGCCCGGGCGCTCGCGCGCAAGGCGTGGCACCAGGTAGCCGGGCAGGGCGGCGGCCACCTCGCCCATGAGGCGTCGCGCACGCCGCTCGCCGACGTGGAAATGCGCCGCCCCGCGCACCGGATCGAGCAGGTGCAGGTAGTAGGGCAGCACGCCGATGTCGAACAGGCGCTGGCTGAGCGCCACCAGCGTGGCCGGCTCGTCGTTGACGCCGCGCAGGAGTACCGACTGGTTGAGCAGCAGCGAGCATGCGCTGCGCAGCCTGGCGGCGGCGCCGGCAACATCGGCATCGAGTTCCTGCGGGTGGTTGGCATGCAGCACCACCACCAGCTGGCGCGTGGTCTGCGCGAGAACCCCGAGCAGGCCGGCATCCACCCTCGAGGGCAGCACGATGGGCAGGCGCGTGTGGATGCGGATGCGCCGCACGTGGTGCATGTCCTCGACCGCGCCGATCAGCACGGCGAGCCGCCGGTCATTCAGGCTGAGCGGATCACCCCCGCTCAGGATCAGCTCCTCGATGCCGGTGTCGTCCGCCAGCGCCTGCAGCACCCCGTCGAGCGCCTGGGACGTCAGGCTGGCGCTGGCATAGGGGAAGTCGCGGCGGAAGCAGTAGCGGCAGTTGACGGCACAGGCCCCGGTGGTCACCAGCAGTGCCCGGCCGCGGTATTTCTGCAGCAGGCCCGGATGCTGGAGACCCGCCACCTCGTCGAGCGGATCGGAGCCGTAGCCGCGCACGGGCAGCAGTTCGCGTGCCAGCGGCAACACCTGCAGCAGCAGCGGGTCATGCGGGTCGCCCTTGCGCATGCGGGCGACGAAGCCGCGGGGTACCCGCAGCGCGAAGTCCGCCGCCGCCGCGGCACCCTTGCCGAGGCTGGCAGCGGGCAGCTCGAGCGCCGCCGCCAGTTCGTCGAGGGTGGTGACGGCATGGGCCAGTTCGCGCTGCCAGCCGGGGGCAGCAGTGGGGCGGGGTAGTGGGGTGGTGTCTTGCAAGGGCTTGATCGGGCAGAGGCGATTCAAAATCTATAGAATGGCGCCGCCCCGCCGGGGCGCGAACATCTGGTCGGCACAGCAGCGGGGCCGCCGGATGATTGTACGGAACTCTCCCGCACTGCGTGGCAGACCATCATGGCCAGTTTGAGCACCAACGAATTCAAGTCCGGCGTCAAGATCCTGCTCGACGGGGATCCCTACGTGATCCTCGAGAACGAGTACGTCAAGCCGGGCAAGGGGCAGGCCTTCAACCGCGTGCGTGTCCGCAACCTGAAGACCGGGCGCACGGTGGAGAAGACCTTCAAGTCGGGCGACACGGCGGAAGCCGCCGATGTCATGACCACCCCGATGCAGTACATCTACAACGATGGCGACGTCTGGTACTTCATGGAGCCGGAGACCTTCGAGCAGCACGCCGCCAATGCCACCGTCATGGCCGAGGCCAAGCCCTGGCTCAAGGAGCAGATGGTGTGCACCATCACGCTCTGGAACGGCCTGCCGCTGGTGGTGGAGCCGCCCGCGCACGTCGAGCTGCAGATCGTGCAGACCGATCCGGGCGTCCGCGGCGACACGGCTTCCGGCGGCATGAAGCCCGCCACGCTGGAGACCGGTGCCGTGGTCCGCGTGCCGCTCTTCATCAACGAGGGCGAGGTCATCAAGGTCGATACCCGCACCAAGGAGTACATCTCCAGGGTGCGCTGAGGGCGCCGCCCTTCAGCCGCCGTCCTCGGGGGCGGAGAAGGCGACCACCGCGGCGATGTCGGCCAGCCCCAGGCAGGCCATCAGCAGGCGGTCGAAGCCGAGCGCCACCCCGCAGCAGTCGGGCAGTCCCGCATCGAGTGCCGCCAGCAGCAGCTCGTCCGGCTCCACATCGGGCAGGCCGAGCAGGCGTCGCTCGGCGCGGTCATCGGCGAAGCGCCGCCGCTGCTCGCCGGCATCGCTGAGCTCGTGGTAGCCATTGGCGAGCTCCATGCCATCGAGATAGACCTCGAAGCGCTCGGCCACCCGCGGGTCATCGGGGTGCAGGCGGGCGAGCGAGGCCTGGGCTGCCGGGTAGTGTCCGACCACCACCAGTCCCCCGGTGCGCAGGGCGGGTTCCACGACCTGCACCAGCAGCAGGTCGAGCCAGGCCGTGCGCCGCTCACCAAGGCCGTTTTCCAGCGAGGCGGATACGCCACCCGGGACCAGTGCCTGTGCACGATGGCGGATCTCCGGCAGGGAGGCCTCCAGCGGGTCCAGGCCGGCATGCTCGAGGAAGAGCTCGCGATAGCTCAGTCGCCGCGGCGACGGGATGTCCCGTCCCAGCTGCCGGCCGATGCTGGCGATCAGCTCGCAGGTTTCGCCGATGCTCGCATCGAAGCCCTGGCCATGGCGATACCACTCGACCAGCGTGAACTCGGGGCGGTGGCGCCTGCCCAGCTCGCCATCGCGGAACACCTTGCCCAGCTGGTAGATGTCCGGCGCGCCGGCGGCGAGCAGGCGCTTCATGTGGTACTCGGGCGAGGTGTGCAGGAAGCAGGGCAGGCCCGGGCGCACGCCGAGCGCGCTCGGCAGGTTGGCCAGTTGCGGGTCGCTCACCGCATGGCGCACCAGCAGCGGGGTTTCCACCTCCAGTACGCCGCGTGTCGCGAAGAAGTCGCGCACCGCCTGCAGGGCGCCCGCCCTCAGGCGCAGCGTGTCGATGCTGGCGGTCGGGCGCCAGGGCTGGTGATCCCCGCTCACGGGGGCGGCGCGAGCCGTTGGCCCAGCATCTGCCCCATGCGGACGGGGGCGCCGGCCTGCAGCCCCGCCTGCCAGCGGGCCACCCCCGGCGGCAGCAGCACGATCACCGTGGAGCCCATGTTGAACTGCCCGAGCAGCTCGCCGCGCCCGAGCTCGATGCTGCTTCCCGTGCCGGGGTAGTCCCAGTGCGTGCTGCCGCCACGGCGCGGCAGCACCTCGCCCGCCCATACGGTGGAAACGCTGCCGACGTTGAGCGCGCCCACCAGCACCACGGCAAAGGGCCCCCACGGCGCCAGGCAATGGCAGATGACGCGTTCGTTGCGGGCGAACAGCCGCGGCACGCGCGCCGCGGTGCTGGCGTTCACCGACCAGAGCTCGCCGGCGACGTAGCTCATGCCGGTCACCCGGCCCGCCAGCGGCATGTGCACGCGGTGATAGTCGGAGGGTGCCAGGTAGATGGTGATGAAGCTGCCGTTGCGATAGGCCGCCACGCCGTCCGCCTCGCTGCCGAGCAGCTCGCCGAGCCGGTAGTCCATGCCCTTGACCTGCAGGATCCGGTCCTCGTCGATATCGCCGATCTGCTGGATGATGCCGTCGGCGGGACTGAGGATGGCAGCGGGGTCCGTCGCCAGCGGGCGGGCAGCGGGCTTCAGCGCGCGGGTGAAGAAGGCATTGAAGCTCTCGTAGCCGGCAGGCACCGGGGCCGCTGCCTCGGCGACATCCACCGCATACAGGCGCAGGAAGCCGCGGATCAGCAGGTTCTTGAACCAGACCGTCCGGCTGCGCGTGGCGGCGTAGACGAGGCGCGCCAGGAACCGTGCCGGCAGCAGCTTCTGCAGGGCGATGAACAAGGATGCACGCAGGGCGGTGGACACGCTGGCTCTTCGGCTCGGGCTACACTGGAGGCGGCCATTCTACATGGGCGTTCCGCAGCCGCCGCCCGCCGGCAGCGCTGCCAGCCGCGGCGCGTGGACACCGGTAGCGGGCGGCAGCGGGGCGGGGGACAATGACGCCCAGGCGGCCCCAGGGCATGGATCGACGACAGGACGGGCAGGATGTCAGGCAATACGATCGGCAAGGTGTTCAGCGTCACCACTTTCGGTGAAAGCCACGGGCCGGCCCTCGGCTGCATCATCGATGGCTGCCCGCCCGGCCTGGCGCTGGCCGAGGAGGACATCCAGCTGCAGCTGGAGCGGCGCCGGCCCGGGCGCTCGCGCCATACCACCCAGCGGCGCGAGCCCGACCGCGTGCGCATCCTCTCCGGCGTGTTCGAGGGGCTGACCACCGGCACCCCCATCGGCCTGCTGGTGGAAAATGTCGACCAGCGCTCGCGGGATTACGGGGCGATCAGGGACAGCTATCGCCCCGGGCATGCGGACTACAGCTACGAGCGCAAGTACGGGCTGCGCGACTACCGCGGGGGTGGCCGCTCCTCGGCCCGCGAAACCGTCATGCGGGTGGCAGCCGGTGCCGTGGCGGGCAAGTACCTGCGCGAGCGCCTCGGCGTGGAGATCCGTGCCTGGCTCGCCCAGCTGGGCCCCATCCGCCTTGGCTGCAAGGATCTCTCCGCCGTCGACGACAATCCCTTCTTTTGCGCCGAGCCGGCGCGCCTGCCCGAGCTGGAAGCCTACATGGACGCGCTGCGGGTGGAGGGCAACTCGGTCGGTGCGCGCATCAGCCTGCGTGCCAGTGGCGTGCCGGTCGGCCTTGGCGAGCCGGTCTTCGACAAGCTGGATGCCGACATCGCCCATGCCATGATGGGCATCAATGCGGTGAAGGCGGTCGAGGTCGGCGATGGCTTCGCCGTCGTCGAGCAGAAGGGCACCGAGCACCGCGACCAGATGGCCCCGGATGGCTTCTTCAAGAACTCGGCCGGTGGCGTGCTGGGGGGGATCAGCTCGGGGCAGGACATCCTGGTCAGCATCGCCCTCAAGCCGACCTCCAGCATCCGCCTGCCGGGCGCGAGCGTGGACCGCGACGGCAGGCCGGTGGAAGTCGTCACCACCGGGCGCCACGACCCCTGCGTGGGCTTGCGGGCGGCGCCCATCGCCGAGGCCATGCTGGCGCTGGTGCTCATGGATCATTACCTGCGCCAGCGGGCGCAGAATGCCGACGTGCGAAGCGGCTGGCCGCCGCTGGCGGCACGGCGGGACGCCGGCTGAGCACTTGTTTTCAGCCGCCCAGGCCCTATGCTGCGCGCTCGGTGCCAGCGGGCAGGGCGCATCCGGAGAATGGTCATGAGCAAGGGTTACAGCGTTGCGGTCCTCGGCGCCACCGGCCTGGTGGGCGAGACTCTCATCAGCATCCTCGAAGAGCGCGATTTTCCCGTATCGCGCTTCGTGCCGCTGGCAAGCGCCCGTTCGGCCGGCAAGAGCGTGCGCTTCCGCGGCGAGGACATCCCGGTGCAGGATGTCGAGAAATTCGACTTCGCCGGGGTACGGATCGGCCTGTTCTCGGCGGGCGGCAGCGTGTCGGCGGAGCATGCTCCGCGTGCGGCTGCCGCCGGTTGCGTGGTGGTCGACAACACCTCGAAATTCCGTTACGAGGCCGACGTGCCGCTGGTGGTGCCCGAGGTAAACCCGGAGGCCATCGCCGCCTATACCTCGCGCAACATCATTGCCAACCCCAACTGCTCGACGATCCAGATGATGGTGGCACTCAAGCCGATCTACGATGCCGCCGGCATCACGAGGATCAACGTCGCCACCTACCAGTCGGTGTCGGGTGCGGGGCGGCGCTACATGGAAACGCTCAGGCAGCAGGCCGGGCGCTCGCTCGGCGGCGAGCAGCTGCTGCCCGAGGGCGGCGTCAAGCCGATCGCCTTCAACGTCATCCCGCACATCGACGAGTTCCAGCCCAATGGCTACACCAAGGAAGAGATGAAGATGGTGTGGGAGACCCATCGCATCCTCGGTGACGACAGCATCCGGGTGAACCCGACCGCGGTGCGGGTGCCGGTCTACTTCGGGCACTCCGAGGCCATCCACGTCGAGACCCGCCGGAAGATATCGGCAGCCGAGGTGCGCGAGCTGTTGTCCAGGGCGCCGGGGGTGACGGTGCTCGATGAGGCCCGCCCCGGGGGCTACCCCACCGCCCTGACCGAGGCGGCCCGGCGCGACCAGGTCTTCGTCGGGCGCATCCGCGAGGATATCTCCAGCGAGCGGGGCATCGACCTGTGGGTGGTGGCCGACAATATCCGCAAGGGCGCCGCGCTGAACAGCGTGCAGATCGCCGAAATTTTGGTAAGTGAATATTTCTGAGCTTGTTTTTCAGCTATAGTGACCCGGCTTTTCAGGGGTTTGCGAGCGGTTGTTGTGCCTTCGCTTCCGGGCTGCCACGGGTGGCCGGAGGCGAAGCCTTAGTCTTCGGGGTCCGGTTATGTCACGTATTCCCGCTTCCGCAGGTGTAGCGCTGGTCGGCTTGTTGCCGCTGTCGGTCGGTGCCCTCGGACTGGGCGAAGTCGAGTCGAAGTCCCATCTCAACCAGCCCTTCGCGGCGGATATCCCGGTCTTTGCCGAGACGGCGGGAGAGCTGACGGGCCTGAGCGTTGGTCTGGCCTCGGCGGATGCCTTTTCCCGCCATGGCCTGCAGCTGCCCGACTCGGCGGGGGATTTCTCCTTTACCGTCGCCACCGGCGCGGGGGGCGGGGTCATCCACATCACCTCGACCCGGCCGATCACCGAGCCCTTCATCACGTTGCTGCTCGAGGTGCAGTGGCCGCAGGGTCGGCTGCTGCGCGAATACACCGTCCTGCTCGATCCACCGACCTTCACGGGCGGCGCCATCAGCCAGCCGGTGCAGGCGGCTGCCCCGGCAGCTCCTGCCGTGGTTGCGCCGGTTCCCGTGGCGGCCCCGGCGGAAGCCGGGCCGGCGCCGTCCGCCCGCCCACCCGCGGTGTCCGACAGCGGGCCGATGACGCACGCGGTTGCCCGGAACGAGACCCTCTGGCGCATCGCCGAGCGTTACCGGGCGGATGAGGGCGTCGGCATCAACCAGATGATGATGGCCATCTACCGTGCCAATCCGCAGGCCTTTGCCGGCAACATCAACCGGCTGAACGCAGGTGCCGTGCTGCGCATGCCCGACCAGGCAGCCATCGCGGACATCGGGCGCGGCGAAGCAGCTGCCGAAGTGCAGCGCCAGACCCGCGAGTGGCAAGGGGAAACGGGTTACGAGAGCACGACGGCACGCCTTGAGCTGCTGCCCCCGGCCGAGGCTCCGTCGGCGCTGCCGGCGGGCGCCGCCGGTACTGCGGTCACGCCCTCGGCGGAACAGGAGGCCGAGAACCGCCGCCTGCTGGCGGTGAAGGATGCCGAGCTGGCGGCGCTGCGCAAGCGTGTTGCCGAGCTCGAGGCGCGGGGCGAAGCTGCCGTGCCGGCTGTTCCCCCGGCGGCAGATGTGCCCGGCGAGATCGAGGCCGAGATGGACGCCCCGGCTCCGGGCGGGACCGAGGCGCAGCCGGATGCCGATACGGATCTCGCTGCGGCCCCGGCTGCCGATGCACAGGAGGCTCCGGCCGCGCCGGAGGCGGCCAAGCCGGTGCGGGTCCAGCCGACACCGCCCGCCGGGTCCACCGGCCCGGGGATCCTGGATACCCTGACCGGGCTGCTCGGCTCGATCTGGCTGTGGCTGGCTGCGGCAGTCGTGCTGCTGGGTGCGCTGCTGCTGGCAAGGCGCCGTTCGACGGCGGCCGATCTCTCCGCCCGGAGGCCGGTGCCCCCGCCGATGCAGTCCGCGGAGCCCGTGCCGGCAGAGCCCTCGCGCCGGGATGATGTCGTCGTCACCGAGAGGCCGGCCGGTGCTGTCCCCGCAGGCTTCGAGAACCGTGGCCGGCCGCGGGATGACCAGGAGACGCCGCTCGAGCGCACCATCAGCACCGACAGCGCCATCAACCTCGACCAGGCCGATCCGCTGGCCGAAGCCGAGTTCCACGTCGCCTATGGCCTCTATGACCAGGCGGCCGATATCCTCGCCGCGGCGCTTGCCCGCGAACCCGGGCGGCGCGACCTGCAGCTGAAGCTGCTGGAAGTCCATTTCGGCTGGGAAAACCGCGAGGGCTTCCTGCAGCAGGCAAGGGCCCTGCATGCACGGATCGACGACAGCGATGCCGACTGGAAGCGCGTCTGCATCATGGGCCGCCAGCTCTGCCCGGGCGAGGCCCTGTTTGCCGGTGCGGGGACTCCCCTGGCGGAGGATATGGACCTCGCGCTCGATGGCGACAGCGGCGGCATGGTCGATCTCGAGCCGGGCACCGATGCCGGGCTGGATTTCGATCTCAGCGGCGTGGACTTCGAGTCGGATGCCGATGCGCCGACCATGATCGCCCCGGGCAGGGGCGGGGCGCCGACCCAGGAGGTCCCCACGCTGGAGATCCCGGGGCCGGAGTCCACCATGGAGACGCCCACCATCGAGACACCGATGGCCGGCAGCACCATGGAGACGCCCACCATCGAGAGCCCCGAGCTCTCCGCGACGACGCTCGAGACCCCGACCATCGAAACGTCGATGGCCGGCAGCACCATGGAGACGCCGACGCTGGAAACGCCCGGCATCGGCGGCACCGCACGCCTGCACGAGCTTGCCGGCGGCGATGAGCAGCACGACCAGACGGCCGAGATCGACCTCGAGGAGCTTGGCCTCGATCTCTCGGGCCTCGATGAGGTCATGCGCGACATGGGCACCGGCCTGCAGGAGGCACTGCCGGGGGATACCGGCATCGACCTCGACCTGAGCGACATGGCCGGGCTGGATGATGTGCCTGGCAACACCGCGGAAATGGAGGGCGGGGCGGCGGCACTCGACCCGTTCAACGAAGTGTTTGCCGGGGCGGGGTTTGCCGATGCGACCGGCAGCGACGAGACGGCCGAGCAGCCGGTCGTCGATTTCGTCGATGAGGCAACCATGGCAACGCAGCGTCTGGACGTCGGCGGCGATGAGGACTTCGATGCGCTCGACCTCGACCTGGATCTCGACCTGGCCGAGGACGATGTGGCGGGCTCCGACCTGACCAGCACAGGCCTGCGCGCCATCGGTGGCCGCCGGCCGGAAGATCCCACCATGACCGAGGTGGGCACCAAGCTCGACCTGGCACGCGCCTATATGGACATGGATGACAGGGAAGGCGCACGCAGCATCCTCAACGAGGTGCTCGAGGAGGGCGATCCCGCACAGCGCCAGGAGGCACGCCAGCTGCTCGATGGCCTGGACCGCTGAGGGCCGGCCTGTCGCCGCCCGCGACGGCAGGATCCGGTGCAGCGCCTTCCATGCCCCGCCTGGCCATTGGTCTGGAATATGACGGCACGCCATTCTGCGGCTGGCAGCGCCAGGGGCATGCACGCTCGATCCAGGCCGAGGTCGAGGCGGCACTGTCGCGTGTCGCCGATGCACCGCTGAGCGTTGCGGCTGCCGGTCGTACCGATGCCGGCGTCCACGCGATCGGCCAGGTGGCACACTTCGACACGCTTGCCGTGCGTCCGCTGCATGCCTGGCTGCGCGGTGCCAACAGCCTCCTGCCGCCGGAAATCTCGCTCGCCTGGGTACAACCGGTGGGCGACTTCTTCGACGCCCGGCGCTCGGCCATCGCACGCACCTACCACTACCTGATCCTCAACCAGGTGGCGCGTCCGGCGCTGCATCGCCAGCGCGCATCGTGGGTCCGCGGGGAACTCGATGTTGCCGCCATGCAGGCAGCGGCTCCGGCATTGCTGGGGGAGCACGACTTCAGTGCCTTCCGCGCCGCCGCCTGCCAGGCCCGCTCGCCGATGCGTGCGCTGCACAAGCTGGAGATCCGCCGAGCGGGTCCCTGCATCAGCGTGGAATGCCGCGCCAGCGGCTTCCTGCACCACATGGTGCGCAACATCGTCGGTTCCCTGCTGCGCATCGGGCGCGGCGAGAGCCCGCCCGGCTGGCTGGCCGAGGTGCTGGCCAGCAGGGACCGCCGCGCTGCCGGCATGACGGCGCCTGCCACCGGCCTTTATCTCGGCCGCGTGCACTATCCGCCGGCGCTGGGGATACCGGCTCCGCCTCCCTTCATGGCCGGTGATCTGTGGCCATGAGTTGATTATCATGCAGATCAAATGACCTGGTTCGAAAAGCTGATGCCGTCGCGGATCAAGACGGAGCGCAGGACGCGTTCCGTCCCCGAGGGCATCTGGATCAAATGCCCAGAGTGCGGGGCCCAGCTCTATCGGGCCGAGCTCGAGCGCAACCTCTATGTCTGCCCCAAGTGCAGCCACCACATGCGGCTGTCCGCGCGCAGCCGCCTCGAGGTGTTCCTCGATGCGGATTCGGGTCGCGAGATCGGCGAGCGGCTGCTGCCGCAGGATCCGCTGAAGTTCCGCGACAGCAAGCGCTACCGCGACCGGCTGAGCCAGGCGCAGCGGGAGACCGGGGAGAATGATGCGCTGGTGGCGATGACCGGCCTGCTGATGGGCCAGCCGGTGGTGGCCAGTGCCTTCGAATTCCGCTTCATGGGCGGCTCGATGGGCTCGGTGGTGGGCGAGAAATTCGCGCGCGCGGCAGCCTATGGCCGCGACAACCGGATGCCGCTGATCAACTTTTCCGCCAGCGGCGGGGCGCGCATGCAGGAGGCCCTGTTCTCGCTCATGCAGATGGCGAAGACCAGCGCGGCGCTTGCCGCCCTGTCGGAGGCGCGCATCCCCTTCATCTCGGTGCTCACCGATCCCACCACCGGTGGCGTCTCGGCAAGCCTCGGCATGCTGGGCGACATCAACATCGCCGAGCCGAAGGCGCTGATCGGCTTTGCCGGTCCAAGGGTCATCCAGCAGACGGTGCGCGAGACCCTGCCGGAGGGGTTCCAGCGCAGCGAGTTCCTGCTCGAGCACGGCGCCATCGACATGATCGTCGACCGGCGCCAGATGCGCGCCGAGATCGCCGCGCTGCTCGCCAAGCTGATGAAGCGCCCGCCACCCGAGAACTGAAGGCAGGCAGCATGGCGCAGCGCTCGCTCGAGGAGTGGCTCCGCTGGCAGGAGTCGCTCTACCCGCGCTGGATCGAGCTTGGGCTCGATCGCGTGCGCGAGGTCTTCGGCCGCCAGCAGCTCGCCCGGCCGGCAGGCCCGGTCTTCACGGTGGCCGGCACCAATGGCAAGGGTTCCACCGTGGCGCTGCTGGAGGCCCTGCTGCTGGAGGCTGGCCATCGACCCGGCGTCTATACCTCGCCGCACCTGGTGTCCTACAACGAGCGCATCAGGGTGGCCGGTGTACCCGCCACGGATGCCATGCTGCTGGCTGCTTTCGAGCGTGTCGAGACGGCACGCGCCGGGGTGCCACTGACCTTTTTCGAGTTCGGTACCCTGGCGGCCCTGCAGGTGTTCGCCACCGCCGGCTGCGACTGCTGGATCCTCGAGGTCGGCATGGGTGGCCGGCTGGACGCGGTGAACATCATCGATGCCGACTATGCGCTGATCACGACGGTGGCGCTGGATCACCAGGAATTCCTCGGCAACACGGTGGAGCAGATTGCCGCCGAGAAGGCTGGCATCCTGCGCCCGGAGCGCCCGGGCTTCTTTGGCGACCAGCCGTTGCCGGCAGCAGTCCGTGATGCGGCGGCCCGGCTGGGTACGCCCATGCATTGCGCCGGCAGGGATTTCGGCCACGTGGCCAGCCGTCCACGCTGGTCGTGGCGGGGCAGGCAGGCAGCGCTCGAGGGGCTGGAGTATCCACCGGGAGGGACCCCAGCCCAGCTGCGCAACATCAGCCTCGTGCTGGCCGCCATCGAACAGTATCGGCCGCAGCTGCTTGCCGACACCGGCATGCTCAACCGGCTCATCGGACGGGCGCGTCCGCCGGGGCGCTTCCAGGTGGTGGAGGGCAGGCACCAGTGGGTGCTCGATGTCGCGCACAATCCGCAGGCGGTTGCCACCTTGCGGGCGCAGCTGGATACCCTGCCGGCCGCGCCACATGTCACGGCGGTGATCGGCCTGCTGGGTGACAAGAGCCTCGATGCCTTCATGAGCAGCCTGGGGGATGTCGTCGATCGCTGGATCTGCTGCACCGTCGAGGATGGGCGTGCGCGGGCGGGCGCGAGCATCGCCGGGCGCTTGCGCGAGCTGGGAGCCGCCGAGGTTCTCGTGGCGGCTGCGCCCGCTGCAGCGCTGGACCTGGCCGGGCAGCTTGCCCCGCTGCAGGGGCGCATCATCGTCTGTGGCTCCTTTCGCATGGTCGGGCCCGCGCTGCGGTGGCTTGACCTATACTGAAGCGCTGACCGGGAGGCGCGGCCGCATGGAGCGAAAACTGCAGGAACGGATGGTTGGCGCCGGCGTCCTCGTGCTGGTGCTGGTCATCCTCGCGCCGCTGATCCTCGATGGCGGCGAGGAGAACGGGCTCGACCCCCAGGCTATTCCCGGCCAGCGCAGCGACGAGCTGCGTGTCCGCACCTTCGACCTGCGTGCCACGGATGATGGCCGTGCGCCCGTCCTGAGCACGCCATCCGCCACCCCGGCACCCGCATTGCCCCCACCACCCCCGGCCGAGGCCGTCGGCACCGCTGGTGGCGGCTCTACGGCGACGGAGCAGGCGGGGGACGGTGTCGAGGAAGACGGAACTGCATCCGCGAATGCGCCGGAATCGGTGGAAGGATCCCCGGTGGCGGCGGTGGCAGCGCCCGCGCCCGCGGTGCCACCTGTTGTACCCGCGGTGGCGTCGCCCCCGCCGACCAGCAGTCCTGCACCGCTGCCGAAGCCAGCCACGACCGCCGGTGGCTGGGTGGTGCAGGTAGGCACCTTCGGCGAGAAGGGCAATGCCGAGCGCCTTGCCGCGCAGCTCGAGAAACAGGGCTTTGCCGCCGTCCTCAGCACGACGGCCGCCGGTGGCCGCAAGCTGTACCGGGTGCGGGTGGGTCCCGCCGCTACGCGCGAGGCGGCCAGCACGCTGGCAGGGAAGCTGGCTGCAGCGGGGCACAAGGGCAATGTCGTGCCGCAATAGGAGTGGCTGATCCGTGGTCCTGCTTGATTATGGGCTGGTTTTCATCGTGCTGGTCTCGGCACTGGTGGGTCTCTTTCGCGGGCTGTTCCGCGAAGCCCTGTCCCTGGCTGCCTGGGTGCTGGCCATATGGGCGGCCCTGCGGCATGCCGACTGGCTGGTGCCCCATCTCGGCCGCTGGATCGAGAGCCCGGTGCTGGGCTTGTGGGCCGCGCGGCTGGCGGTGCTGATCGCCGTGCTGCTGCTCGGCGGGCTGCTCGGCTGGCTCGTTTCGTTCCTGCTCCACAGCGGCCGCCTCGGTGTGCCCGATCGCACCGCCGGCATGGTGTTCGGCGTGGCCCGCGGGGTGCTGCTGGCGGGCATCGCGGTGGTGGTGTTGCGCAGCGCAGGTTTTGATGCCGAACCTTGGTGGCAGGAGTCGAAACTGTTACCGTATGCAGCCCCCGTGGCCGATGCCCTGCAGGAGGCTGCGGAGCAGGAGTTCGGCAGGTCCGGCCAGCCATCGATTCCGCGGCTGCCGCTGCCGGCATCCGACCGGCTTGGCAGCTAGGAGCACGCAGCGTGTGTGGCATTGTCGGCATCGTGGCGCACGGGCCCGTCAACCAGGGTCTGTATGACGCACTGACGGTTCTCCAGCACCGTGGCCAGGATGCAGCGGGCATCAGCACCGAGCACGAGGGCACGCTGCATACGCGCAAGGCGCTGGGCCTGGTCCGCGATGTCTTCCACGAGCGCCACATGCTGCGCCTGAAGGGCAACATGGGCATCGGCCACACCCGCTACCCGACCAATGGCTGCGCAAGCTCCGCCGAGGCGCAGCCGTTCTACGTCAATTCCCCCTACGGCATCTGCCTCGCCCACAATGGCAACCTGACCAACCTGGCGGAGCTCAAGGAGCAGCTGGTCAGCCATGACCGGCGCCACCTCAACACGGGTTCGGACACCGAGGCGCTGCTCAACGTCTTCGCCGACGAGCTGCAACGCCAGAGCAATCCGGTCCTGACGCCGCAGGGGGTCTTCGCCGCGGTTGCCGGCGTGCACCGGCGCTGCCGGGGCGGCTATGCGGTGGTGGCCATGATCCTCGGGCACGGCATCGTCGCCTTCCGTGACCCGAACGGCATCCGCCCGATCTGCCTGGGCAGGCGCGACGGCGATCTCGGGCCGGAATACATGGTGGCGTCGGAAAGCGTCGCCATGGATGCGCTGGACTTCCGGCTCATGGGCGACATCGGCCCGGGGGAGGCGGTGTACATCGAGGCTGGCGGGCAGCTGCATCGCCAGCAATGCGGCGCCCCGCGCAGCTACACGCCGTGCATCTTCGAGTTCGTCTACTTCGCCCGCCCGGACTCCATCATCGACCGCATCTCGGTTTACAAGTCGCGCCTGCGCATGGGCGAGAGGCTGGCCGACAAGATCCTGCGCGAGCGGCCGGACCACGACATCGATGTGGTGATGCCGATCCCCGATTCCAGCCGCACCAGTGCGCTGGAGGTGTCGCACCGGCTGGGCGTGAAGTACCGCGAAGGCTTCATCAAGAACCGCTATATCGGCCGTACTTTCATCATGCCGGGGCAGAAGCTGCGCCAGCAATCGGTGCGCCGCAAGCTCAACGCCATCGATCTCGAGTTCCAGGGCAAGAACGTCCTGCTGGTGGACGACTCGATCGTGCGTGGCACCACCTCCCGGCAGATCATCGAGATGGCGCGCGAGGCGGGCGCCCGGCGCGTGTATTTCGCCTCCGCCTCGCCGCCGGTGCGCTTCCCCAACGTCTATGGCATCGACATGCCGACCAGCCGCGAGCTGGTTGCCAGCGGGCGTTCCGACGAGGATGTGGCGCGCCTCATCGGCGCCGACTGGCTGGTCTACCAGGATCTCGAGGACCTGGTGCGCGCGGTGCGCTACGACAACGGCGACATCATCGAGTTCGACACCTCCTGCTTCTCGGGTCGCTATGTCACCCCCGAGGTAACGGCAGCCTACCTCGCAAGGCTCGAGGTCGAGCAGTGCGAGGAGGGCCGTGCGCAGCGTGGGCGCGATATGCCGGAAGCCGAGGAAGATGATGATGCGGAGTCCGACGAGGTGCTGGCGGAGTCGCATGCCGGTGCCGCCTGATGCCTGCATGAGGCGGGGCGGGTTTCGTATCCGCCGCTGATGGGCCATGGCTGCGCCACGTATCTTCATCATCGACGACCACGCCGATTTCCGGCGCCTGCTCGGCCATCACATCACCACCCGCTGGCCCGATGCCGAACTGCTGCATTACGACCCGGCCGTCTCCGGCCCGCTGCCGCTGAGCTTCTCCGGAGCGGGCAGCGACATGGTGCTGCTGGGCCATCCGAGCGTGCGCGGGGATGCGCTCGAGTGGTTGCGCCGCATGAGTCGCATGCCCCATTTCCCGCCCATCATCTTCTTCGGCGATGGCGATGAGCGCCAGATCGTCGCTGCCATCAAGGCCGGCGCCGAGGACTACATCGGCAAGGCCGGGCTGAATCACGCCCGGCTGCTCGAGGTGCTCGAGCGGGTGCAGGCCGCCGGTACCGGCGGGGAGGCGGCACCGCGTGCGCCAGGCGGCATGCCCGGCCTGCCGGGTTACGAGCTGGTGCGCATCCTCAGCGAGGGGGATATCTCCAGCGTCTACCTTGCCCGTGCGCGCAACAGCGGCGAGGTGATGGTGCTGAAGGTGCTGCGCCAGGTGCCCGATGCCGGAACCGAGCGGCATTTCGACCGTTTCCTCCAGGAGTACGAGCTCATCGCCCAGCTGGACCACCCCAACGTGGTGCGCATCTCCGACCTCGGGGTGGCCGATGACCATGCCTATATCGCGATGGAGTATTGCAGCCGCGGCAGCCTCAAGCGGCGGATCATCGCCGGCATCGACAGCGCGCAGGCGCTGGCCTGGCTGCAGGTCATCGCCGGCGCGCTGGGGGCATTGCACGCGGCAGGCATCTGCCATCGCGACCTCAAGCCCACCAACATCATGTTCCGCGAGGACGGCA
>JACFNV010000002.1:15812-66011 GCA_019454675.1 Gammaproteobacteria bacterium
CTGGTGCTGATCGACTTCGGGCTCGCCAAGCAGGCGCGCTTCAAGGCGGGCATCACCGGCACGGGTGCCATCTTCGGCACGCCCTATTACATGAGCCCGGAGCAGGGCAACGGCAGCATCGTCGACCAGCGCAGCGATCTCTACAGCCTCGGCGTGGTGTTCTACGAGATGCTCACCGGCAGGCGGCCCTACGAGGGCGATGTGGCCATGGCCGTCATCATCCAGCATCGCGAGGCGCCGGTGCCGCAGCTGCCCGCCGGCCTGCAGCACTTCCAGCCCTTGGTCGACCGCCTGCTCGCCAAGCGCCCGGAGGATCGCTTCCAGTCGGTGGAGGAAGTGCTGGCCTGGCAGCCGGCGGCAGTGCCGGCACGGGAATCAGCCGAAGGGCAGTGAGGCGAGCGCCGGCCCGTCCGGCGTCCATGCCAGCACGCTGCCCTGCTTGTCCCAGGCGCCCAGCACCGAGCGCGTGGCGGGCCTGCCGTCCAGCATGAAGGAATGGATCGCGGGCCTGTGGGTGTGGCCGTGGATCAGCTGCAGCACGCCCGCCTGGCGCATGGCAGCGCTCACCGCGGCCTGGTTGACGTCCATGATTGCCGCGGGCCGGTCCTGCGCATAGCGGTGGCTGCGGCGACGCCCCGCGGCTCCCGCCGCCCGTCGCCAGCTGCGCGGCAGCGCCAGGAACAGGCGTTGCAGGCGCGGGTCGTTTACCCGCTGGCGGTAGCGCTGGTAGGCCTGGTCATCGGTGCACAGGAGATCGCCGTGCATCAGCAGGACTCGTTCATCGCCAAGGGTAATGGTGGAGGGGTCTGCCAGCAGGTCCACGCCGGTCATCGCCGCAAAGCGCCGGCCGAGGAGGAAATCGCGATTGCCGCGCATGATGCTGCAGCGATGGCCGGCCCCGGTGAATGCCGCCAGCGCCGCGCCGACCTCGACTGCCGGCGGTTGTTCTTCGTCATCGCCGATCCAGAACTCGAAGAGGTCGCCGAGTATGTAGAGGTGCCCGGCCTCGCGGGCGGCTCCCGCCAGGAAGCGGAGGAACGCCCCGGTGGCCATGGGCCGCGCGGGATCGAGGTGGAGGTCGGAGATGAACAGCGCGGCTGTCACGGGGCGGCGAGCAGCACCACCTTGTTGATCAGCACCGGCTGGACGGGGGCATCCGGCTGGTCCTTGCGGGCGCTGGTGGCGCGATGGCCGATCTCGTCCACGACTTCCATGCCCTCGATGACCTCGCCGAACACCGCGTAGCCCCAGCGGGTGGGCTTGGGGTCGAGCGTGACGTTGTCGGCCAGGTTGATGTAGAACTGCGCATCGGCCGAATGCGGCTCGCTGGTGCGTGCCATGGCGATGGTGCCGCGGTGGTTGGACAGGCCATTGCCCGACTCGTTGGCAATCGGCGGATGGGCGGGCTTGGCTTCCAGTTCCTGGTTGAAGCCGCCTCCCTGGATGATGAAACCGGTGACCACGCGGTGGAAGACGGTGCCCTCGTAGAAGCCTTCCTCGACGTAGCTCAGGAAGTTCTTCACGCTGAGCGGCGCACGCTCGGCTTCCAGCCTGATGGTGATGTTGCCCGCGGAGGTTTCGATGCGCACCTGCGGCTCGGCGGCATCTGCTGGCTGTGCCAGCACCGGCAGGCAGAGGATGGCCAGCAGGCCGATCGCAATCGGTCGTGTTCCCTGCATCAGGCGAGCCCCGCACGCTTGCCGGAGGCGACTTCCAGCAGCTGGCTGCCGGTGATGGCCGCCTCGAGCGTGTTTTTCAGCAGCATGGCGACCGTCATCGGCCCCACGCCACCCGGCACCGGCGTGATCCAGGCGGCGCGCTTGCTGGCGGCCGCGAAGTCGACATCGCCCACCAGCTTGCCATCGGGCAGCCGCGTGATGCCGATGTCGAGCACCACGGCGCCGGGCTTGACCCATTCCCCGGGGATCAGCTGTGGCTTGCCGACCGCCACCGCGAGGATGTCGGCGCTGGCCACGCAGCCGCGCAGGTCCCTGGTGAAACGGTGGGCCACCGTGGTGGTGGCGCCGGCGAGCAGGAACTCGAGCGCCAGCGGGCGGCCGACATGGTTGGAAGCACCCACCACCACCGCATGCTGTCCCTTCGGGTCCATCCCGATCCGCTGCAGCAGCGTCATCACGCCAAAGGGCGTGCAGGGGCGCAGCATCGGGATGCGCTGCGCCAGGCGCCCGACGGTGTAGGGGTGGAAGCCGTCCACGTCCTTGACCGGGCTGATGTGCTCGATGACCCGCAGCTCGTCGATGTGGGAGGGCAGTGGCAGCTGCACCAGGATGCCATCGATGGCCGGGTCGTCGTTGAGCCGGGCGATGAGGTCGAGGAGTTCCTCCTCGCGGGTGCTGGCCGGCAGGTCGTGGTCGCGGGCGAGGATGCCGACCTCCTCGCAGGCAGTGCGCTTGTTGCGCACATAGATCCCCGAGGCGGCGTCATTGCCGACCAGGATCACCGCCAGGCCGGGAGCACGATGGCCGGCTGCGCGACGATCCTCGATCCGCTGGCGGATCTCGGCACGGATATCACGGGCGATGGCACGGCCATCGATGATCTGGGCGGACATGATTGCTGGCAGGTGCTTGTCTGCGGCCGGAAGGGGTTCGGCGCACACCATACCAGAGGATGCCGCCTCCATGGCATGGGCGGCACGATTGCAGTGGCAATTGACGGGCAGCGGATGCGTCCTTATGATCCCCCGGCCCAAGTGCGGGGCAGCTATAATGGGCTTGCACAAGATCCGGCCGACAGGCACATCGGGGCATGGCGCAGTCTGGTAGCGCATCTGCTTTGGGAGCAGAGGGTCGGCGGTTCGAATCCGTCTGCCCCGACCAGTCCCCGCCGGGCATGCGGCCGGCAGGGCAGTACGGCCGGGAGCGTGCGGTCGAGGCGGGGCGCCTGTAGCTCAACGGATAGAGCACCGGCCTTCTAAGCCGGGGGTTGCAGGTTCGAGCCCTGCCAGGCGCGCCAGTTGCCGTGCCTGGATGAGTTTAGCGTGCGATGGTGGGCGTAGCTCAGTTGGTAGAGCCCCGGATTGTGATTCCGGTCGTCGTGGGTTCGAGTCCCATCGTCCACCCCAGTTTGCAGGCGTCGCTGCCATGGCGACGGATGAACAAGTAGGCGCGGGTCGTTAGCTCAATTGGTAGAGCAGCGGACTCTTAATCCGTTGGTTGTAGGTTCGATTCCTACACGACCCACCACTCCCCCGTCCCCTACATCCCGATGCACGGCTGGCAGCACCGGCTGCCGTCCCGGTTGCAATGCAATGCCGGATGGACAGGAGACGCACTCGTCTCCTGTCCATCGGGGCAAGCTGCAATCCCGGTTCTGCCGATGATGGATCAGCGCCCGGGAGGCCCGATGTCGTTGGGCTGGCGGTTGTCGGCGACGGCGCCGATCAGCCAGTTGCCATCCTTGCGGACCATCAGGTAAACCTCGGTGAACTGGTCCTTCTTGGCTTCCGGCTGGTCGTTGCGATGGGACAGGGTGTTGATCCTTGCCCACACGGTGGCGACATCGCCATCGATCCGGCTGTCGAGGATCTCCGCATTGCGGCTGTAGACCTTGGTGGCGGCGATGACGGTGGAGCCGATCAGCATCCAGTGCGAGCGCAGGTCGCTGCCGAGGCTCTCGTCCTGTGCACCGCCCATGCCCGGATGGGCCGCGCGCAGCGTGAATTGCACGCCGCCGGGTGCAATGTAGCTGGCGGCCTTGGGCAGGTCCTTGGCGGTCACGGCGGCATTGAATGCGGTGACCGTGCCGGCCGGTGTGCCGGCCTCGGCCGAAGGGCCGGCCCACGCCGCGGGCATGGCCAGGGCGGCGCCAAGGATGACGAGCGTGGTGGGGCGGATCAGGAAGCGCATAAGTTATGACTCCGGTTGATGTCGAGCGCACCCGCACGATCCGTGAAAGTGCCGGTGACGTCAAGCCTGCAGCTGGTGCGGGAGGCTTTGCGCGTGGCCGATCCCTGGGGGGCGGCGGTCCGGGGCTGCGAGGGTCTGGGGTGACCGGGAGGGGTGGTGATAGCCAGAGGGCGCCAGCCCGGATGGGCTGTGCGGGGACTCGAGAGGATGGCGGGGCAGCCGCCGTCGCCGTCACGGCGTGCCGCCCACTTTCCCGGGTTCGGCGCAAGCTCTTGGCTATAATGGCGGCTTGCCGGACGGCAGCGACAACGCGCGAAAGTGGCGGAACTGGTAGACGCGCAGGATTTAGGTTCCTGTGGGGCAACCCGTGAGAGTTCGATCCTCTCCTTTCGCACCATCCGCGTGATTGGGTCGTCGTCCCGCATCAGATTCATGAACCAGGGCTTGAGGAACGGGGTTTGACCGACATGCAGGTTTCGTTGGAGACGGGAGCGGGGCTGGAGCGGCGTCTGCGGGTGCAGGTGCCTGCCGACCGGGTAGAGCAGGAAATTGCCGCGAGACTCAAGTCGGCGGCCCGTACCGTGCGCCTCAAGGGCTTCCGGCCCGGCAAGGTGCCGGCCGGCGTGATCCGGCAGCGCTTCGGCTCGCAGATCCGCCAGGAAGTGATCCAGGACATGGTCCGTTCCAGTTATTCGGAGGCCATCACCCAGGAGAAGCTGCGGCCGGTGGGCAATCCGCGCATCGAGGACGAGCCGGAGAGCACGGAGCAGGGCGTGGCCTACACCGCCATCTTCGAGGTGTATCCAGAGTTCGATGTGGCTGGTCTCGATGGCCTGGCCGTCGAAAGGCCGGAGGCCGAGGTCTCCGATGCAGATATCGACCAGACGGTGGAGCGCCTGCGCAGGCAGCATGCCGAATGGCGTCCCGCCGATCGTGCAGCCACCGATGGCGACCAGGTCACCGTGGATTTCGACGGTAGCCTCGATGGCGAGGCGCTGGAGGGCGGCAAGGCCGAGCGCTTTCCCATCGTGATCGGCGAAGGACGCATGCTCCCCGATTTCGAGGCCAATCTCCGCGGGCTGGCGGCAGGCGCCGACAAGCGCTTCGATGTCGTCTTTCCGGATGACTACTACGAGGAGAGGCTGCGCGGGCGCACCGTGGCCTTCGACATCCACGTGCACGAGGTGGCGGCCCTCGAGCTGCCCGTGGTCGATGCCGACTTCATCCGCGGCTTCGATGTTGTCAGTGGCGAAATGGGCGAGTTCCGGCGCCGTATCCGGGAAAGCCTCGAGCAGGAGGCGGCCGCCAAGGCGCAGGCCGAGGTGCGTCGCCAGCTCATCGAGCAACTTCTGGCCGTCAATCCTGTCGAAGTCCCCGTAGCGATGGTGTCCCGCGAGGTGGCGGCCCTGCAGGCCGAGGCCGCGCGCAGCGTCGGTGGCGCGGATCAGCAGGCGGATGGTGCCTATGATGAAGTTGCCCGTCGTCGCGTGCGCGTGGGGCTGATTCTCGGCGAAATCATCCGCAGGCAGGATATCGAGGCCGACCAGGGGCGGATCGGCCAGAAGCTGGATGACCTGTGCCGCCCGCACGAGCATCCCGACGAGGTGCGCAGGCTCTATCTGCAGAATGCCGAATGGATGGCGCAGATCGAGAATTCCGTGCTCGAAGAGCAGGTCATGGCCTGGCTTGCCGAGCGTGCCCGCATCACGGGCAAGAGCATTTCCTTCTCCGAGCTGATGGGCGTGTAGTCAAAGGATCATGAACCGAATGGATACCAAGGCTCTCAATCTCGTGCCGATGGTGGTCGAGCAGACCGCGCGCGGCGAGCGTTCCTACGACATCTACTCGAGGCTGCTGAAGGAGCGGGTGGTGTTCATGGTCGGGCCCGTCGAGGACTACACCGCCAACGTCGTGGTGGCGCAGCTGCTGTACCTGGAGTCCGAAAACCCCGACAAGGACATACACCTGTACATCAACTCCCCCGGAGGGTCGGTGAGCGCGGGGCTTTCCATCTACGACACGATGCAGTTCATCAAGCCCGATGTCAGCACCATCTGCGTTGGCCAGGCTGCCAGCATGGGCGCGGTGTTGCTGGCTGGCGGCGCCAAGGGCAAGCGTTACAGCCTGCCGCATTCCCGGGTGATGATCCACCAGCCCCTGGGCGGCTTCCAGGGCCAGGCCGTGGACTTCGACCGCTATGCCCGCGAGATCCTCCAGACGCGCTCGCGCCTCAACGAGATCCTCGCTAGGCACACGGGGCAGGCGATGGAGCGGATCGAGGCGGATACCGACCGCGATTATTTCATGAGCGGGGCGGAGGCTGCCGAGTACGGGCTCATCGATACCGTGCTGGCGCAGCGTGCCCCGGTTCCGTCGCCGGGCGGTGCGGCCTGAGTGTTTTCTCCCGGAAACGCGACCTGGGTGCTTTGCCCTGGTCGTCCGGGGCGTGATATATACCGGCACGAAGCCGGAATGGTGGCTCCGGCTTGCTGAAAAGCCGCCGTCACTGAACCGAGGGTGACATGTCGAACGATACCCGTGGACGAAACGACGACGGCAAGCTGCTCTACTGCTCCTTCTGCGGCAAGAGCCAGCATGAGGTGCGCAAGCTCATCGCGGGCCCGTCGGTCTTCATCTGTGATGAATGCGTGGAGCTGTGCAACGACATCATCCGCGAGGAACTCGAGGATCGGACGGAGCAGCGCAGCGCGAAGCTGCCCAAGCCCCATGAGATCAAGGCCAGCCTCGATGAGTACGTGATCGGACAGGAGCGCGCCAAGAAGGTGCTCTCCGTCGCCGTCTACAACCACTACAAGCGGCTGGAGAATCGCGCCGGCGACAGCGCCAAGAGGGACGTGGAGATCGCCAAGAGCAACATCCTGCTCATCGGCCCCACCGGCTGCGGCAAGACGCTGCTGGCGGAGACGCTGGCGCGGCTGCTCAACGTGCCCTTCACCCTTGCCGACGCCACCACCCTCACCGAGGCGGGCTATGTCGGCGAGGATGTCGAGAACATCGTGCAGAAGCTGTTGCAGAAGTGCGATTACGACGTGGAGAAGGCCCAGTCGGGCATCGTCTACATCGACGAGATCGACAAGATCGCACGCAAGTCGGACAACCCCTCCATCACCCGCGACGTATCCGGCGAGGGCGTGCAGCAGGCGCTGCTCAAGCTCATCGAGGGCACCATGGCATCGGTGCCGCCGCAGGGCGGGCGCAAGCACCCGCAGCAGGAGTTCCTGCAGGTCGATACCTCGAACATCCTGTTCATCGTGGGCGGAGCCTTCGCGGGGCTCGACAAGATCATCCGCGGGCGGGCCCGGAAGGGCGGCATCGGCTTCGTTGCGGAGATCAAGAGCAGCGAAGGGGAGGTCGACATCGGCAAGGTGCTCATGGACGTGGAGCCCGAGGACCTCATCAAGTACGGCCTGATCCCCGAGTTCGTCGGTCGCCTGCCGGTGGTGGCGACGCTGGACGAGCTCGATGAAGCCGCGCTCATCAGCATTCTCGTCGATCCGCGCAATGCGCTGACCAAGCAGTACCACAAGCTCTTCGAGATGGAGGGCTGCGAGCTCGAATTCCGCGAGGATGCACTGCGGGCGATCGCACTGAAGGCGATGGAGCGCAAGACCGGTGCACGAGGGCTGCGCACCATCCTGGAGAGCGTGCTGCTCGATACGATGTACGACCTGCCGTCGATGAGCAATGCCCGCAAGGTGGTCGTCGACGAGGCGGTCATCCTCGGCGAGACGCGGCCGTACATCATCTATGAGTCGGATGAGGCCTCTGCCACGCGCCAGGGCGTGGAGGAAGAGCGCCTGCGAGCGGGTTCCGGCCGCTCCTGAGCCGACTGCAAGGCGGCGGCGCCCGGTGCGCGACTGTCGCGGACACGATGGAGAAGCAGATGTCTGAAGCCGAGCGACAGGCCCGCAAGGGCCTTCCCGTCCTGCCGCTGCGGGATGTGGTCGTCTACCCGCACATGGTGATCCCGCTGTTTGTCGGCCGCCAGAAGTCCATCCTGGCGCTCGATGCCGCCATGGCTGCCGAGAAGCAGATCCTGCTCGTGGCGCAGAAGCAGGCCGACACCGACGACCCCGGCCTCGACGACATCCATGCAGTGGGTACGCTGGCGACCATCCTGCAGCTGCTCAAGCTGCCGGACGGCACGGTCAAGGTGCTGGTGGAGGGCGTGGCACGCGCCCACCTGCGGTCCTGCCGGCAGGATGGCCATTTTTCCGCGGACGTGGAGCCCGTCGTCGAGGACGAGGCGGTCGATGCGCGGGAGTTCGATGTGCTCAAGCGCACCATCGTCACGCAGTTCGAAAGCTACGTGAAGCTCAACAAGAAGGTTCCGCCGGAAATCCTCACTTCCCTGATGGGCATCGAGCAGCCGGGCCGCCTGGCCGACACGGTGGTTGCGCACATGTCCCTCAAGCTCGAGGCCAAGCAGAAGGTGCTCGAGATCGGCAGTGCGCGCGCGCGCTTGGAGCACGTGCTGGGCCTGGTGGATACCGAGATCGACATGCTCGAGATCGAGAAGCGCATCCGCGGCCGCGTCAAGCAGCAGATGGAGAAGAGCCAGCGCGAGTATTACCTCAACGAGCAGATGAAGGCGATCCAGAAAGAGCTTGGCGACATGGACGATGCGCCGAACGAGATCGCCGATCTCGAACAGAAGATCGCCCAGGTCGGCATGCCGGAGGAGGCACGCGAGAAAGCGGTCTCCGAGCTGAACAAGCTCAAGATGATGTCGCCCATGTCGGCGGAAGCCACGGTGGTGCGCAACTACATCGACTGGTTGCTGAAGATGCCGTGGCGTAGCCGCACCAAGATCAATCGCGACCTGCGCCATGCCGAGTCGGTGCTGGAGAAGGATCACTACGGCCTGGACAGGGTCAAGGAGCGCATACTCGAGTATCTTGCCGTGCAGCAGAGGGTACGCAAGACCAAGGGCCCTATCCTCTGCCTGGTCGGCCCGCCGGGCGTCGGCAAGACCTCGCTTGGGCAGAGCATTGCGCGGGCAACCAACCGCAAGTTCATCCGCATGTCGCTGGGTGGCGTGCGCGACGAGGCGGAAATACGCGGGCATCGTCGCACCTACATCGGCTCGATGCCGGGCAAGATCGTGCAGAACCTCGCCAAGAGCGGCATGCGCAATCCGCTGTTCCTGCTCGACGAGGTCGACAAGATGTCGACCGACTTCCGCGGTGATCCGTCCTCCGCGCTGCTCGAGGTGCTGGATCCGGAGCAGAACGCGGCATTCAGCGACCACTATCTGGAGGTCGATTTCGATCTCTCCGACGTGATGTTCGTCTGCACGGCGAATACGCTGAACATCCCCGCGCCGCTGCTGGACCGCATGGAGGTCATCCGCATCCCGGGCTATACCGAGGACGAAAAGCTCAATATCGCCCGCAACTACCTCATCCCCAAGCAGATGAAGGCCAACGGGCTGCGGGAGCGGGAGCTGCTCATCGGCAGTGCCGCCGTCCGCGACATCATCCGCTACTACACCCGTGAGTCGGGGGTGCGCAACCTGGAGCGGGAGATCGCCAAGATTTGCCGCAAGATCGTCAAGAGCCTGCTTCTCAAGCCGCGCAAGAAGCAGATACAAGTCGGCGCGCGCGGTCTCGACAAGTATCTTGGTGTGCGCCGCTTCCGCTATGGTCGCGCCGAAGAAACGGACCGCGTGGGCCAGGTGACCGGTCTGGCGTGGACCGAAGTTGGTGGTGAGTTGCTGACCATCGAGGCAGTCGTCGTGCCCGGCAAGGGCAAGCTCATCAATACCGGGCAGCTTGGCGATGTCATGCAGGAGTCGATCCAGGCGGCCACCACGGTGGTGCGCAGCCGTGCGCGCGTGCTTGGCATCGACGAGGATTTCCACCAGCGCTTCGATCTGCATGTCCATGTTCCCGAAGGCGCCACGCCAAAGGATGGGCCGAGTGCGGGCGTTGGCATGTGCACGGCACTGGTTTCGGCACTCACCGGCATTCCGGTGCGCTCGGATGTGGCCATGACGGGCGAGATCACCCTGCGCGGCGAGGTGCTGCCTATCGGCGGGCTCAAGGAAAAGCTGCTGGCGGCGCACCGCGGCGGCATCGCCACGGTGCTGATCCCGAAGGATAACGAGAAGGATCTGGCGGAGATCCCGAAGAACATCAAGGACAGGCTGCATATCGTTGCAGTGCGCTGGATGGACGAGGTCCTGCAGCTGGCTCTCCAGCGCATGCCGGTGCCCAGGCCGGGAGACGATGCGGCGATGAAGGAATCGCCGAAGAAAGCCGCAACAGGTTCGAGCGGCGTGCGGGCGCATTGAGGCACGCTTCTTTCCGTACCTTTGTTGACAGTGGTTTTTGCCGCTTGGTATAAGGATTGGCGGCTTCGTCATTCGCATGCTGCCGGGACGCGGTGTTTCCCGTGCGAATGTCTTGCAGTGCCGGAAGACCAGCGACGGGTGCAATCGTCAGCTGGTATTTGTTTGGGTTCGGATTCCCGCTGTCCGCCAGTGATGCGGGATCGTGTGTTTTTTGTCTTGTAGGGGGCGCATGCCATGAACAAGGGCGATCTGATTGATGCCGTCAGCAATGAAACAGGCCTGTCGAAGGCCGATGCATCGCGTGCGGTCGAGTCGGTGTTTTCGGTGGTTACCGATGCGTTGAAGAACGGCGAGCAGGTCTCCTTGGTCGGCTTCGGTGCGTTTACGGTCAAGACGCGGGCTGCCCGCACCGGGCGCAATCCGCGCACGGGCGATACCATGCAGATCCCGGCCAGCAAGGTACCCGGATTCCGGGCTGGCAAGGCTCTCAAAGATGCCGTAAACTAGCGCGCCTTTATCCGGGTAGGGTCTGGTTTGTCCATCGCCTTGCGGGATGTCAGTGACGGATTTTTCCGCACCGGCATGCGAAGGCAGCTTCCAGCGGCGGCAGGCCGGCCTGGCGCACGAGCGCTGCGGACGGGTGCTTAGCTCAGCTGGAAGAGCGTCGCCCTTACAAGGCGAAGGTCGGGGGTTCGAGACCCTCAGCACCCATCAGTTTTGGGGAGTGGTAGTTCAGCTGGTTAGAATACCGGCCTGTCACGCCGGGGGTCGCGGGTTCGAGTCCCGTCCACTCCGCCAGCTCAGGAAAGACGGGCGCCATCAATGGCGCCCGTTCTTTTTTCTGCCTGTAGAATGCGCTGCGCGTCCGCCCGGCCTGGCCATGCCGGGGATCCGTGCCGCGGAGCCCGTCCATATTGGAGTTGCCATGCTGCAGAGTATTCGTAACCGCACAACCGGAATCGTCGCCCTCATCCTCATCGGCGGCATCGGCGTGGCGATGACCATTGGCCTGGTGGACATGAATACCGGCATCCAGGCGCGTGACGTGGCCGCCTCGGTCAATGGGGAGGACATCGCGGCCGGTGACTTCCGCCAGATTGCCCAGCGCGAACTGGTGGAGCGCGAGCAGCAGACCGGCATGGATCTCTCCGCGACGGCGCGCGAGGAAGTGGAACGCAGCGTGCTCGAAAACATGGTGCGCAATCGTGTCGTGGCCCAATATGTCAATGCGCAGGGCTTCAGGGTCGGGGATGCGCAGGTGGCGGACCTGATCCGCAGCATGGAAGTCTTCCAGGTCGGCGGGCAGTTTTCCCCCGAGGGCTACCAGGCGGCCCTGGCCAGCCAGGGTATCTCTCCGGCCGCCTTCGAGGAGGAGCGGCGGGTCGCCCTGCAGATCGGCCAGCTGCAGAACGGGCTCCTTGAAAGCGCATTCTTCACGCCCGCGGAATTCCGCCGCTTCGTGGTGCTCGATGCCGAGCGTCGCCAGGTGGCCTTTGCGGTGCTGGATATCCAGTCCGCCCTCGCCTCGGTCAGTGTCACCGACGAAGACGCCAGGGCCTATTACGATCAGCATCCCGAGCGCTTCGAGTCCGAGGAGAGCGTCGCCCTCGATTACGTCCTCGTCAGTGCAGATGACATGCCGGCGGCCGCCGAGCCCAGCGAGGCCGAGCTGCGCGCCAGCTACGACGCCAACCCCGGGCGTTTCCGGGCGGCGGAGCAGCGTCGTGCGCGCCATATCCTGATAGCTGTCAGCAAGGATGTGGATGACCAGGCGGCCGCAAGCAAGGCGGCGGATATTCGTGCTCGCCTGGCGCAGGGCGAGGACTTTGCTGCCCTGGCCCGCGAGTTCTCCGATGATGGCGGGTCGGCTGCCAATGGCGGCGAGCTTGGGTGGGCTGCCCAGGGCACCTATGTGGAGGCTTTCGACAATGCCCTGTTTGCTGCCCGGCCCGGCGACATCAGCCAGCCGGTGAAGACCGAATTCGGCTATCACATCATCCAGCTCGAGGAGGTGCGTGCCGGTGTCGACCGTTCCTTCAGCGAGGCCCGCAACGAGTTGCTGGCCGAAGCGCGTGCCCGCAGCACCCAGGACCGTTTCTACGGCTTGCTGGAGAAGATGGATGACGCGGCCCTCGAGAACCCGGGCAGCCTCGAGGCCGTGGCCAGCGTGGCAGGGACGCCGGTGCGCCACATCGAGGAGTTCACCCGCAGCGCAGGCGCCGAGCCTTTCGGCGCCGATCGTGCGGTGGTCAACGCAGCCTTCGGTACGGCGGTAGTGGAGGGCGGTGAAAACAGCGCCCTCGTGGAGCTTGCCGACGAGCGTGCCGTGGTGCTCCGGGTGACCCAGCACCGGCCAGCAGAGCTGCAGGCCTTCGACAAGGTACGTGCGCAGGTGGAGGCCGAGGTCCGCATGCAGAAGGCAGCCGCGCTGGCAGCCGAACGTGGCCGGCACGTCGTGGAAGAACTGCGGGCAGGGGCGGATTTTGCAGCCACGCTGGCAGCTGCTGGCGCGACGCCGGTGGTTCCCGCAGAGCCCGTGTCACGCAACAGCCCCACGGTACCGCCCGAGATCCTGGCGGCGATCTTCAAGGCTCCCCATCCCGGCGGCGGCACGGCGGCGGCTGGCGGCAGCATCGACGGCCTGAGCCTTGCGAATGGCAGCTATGCGGTGTTCCGCGTTGACGATGTGCTGCCCGGGCGCCCCGAGGATGTTGCGCGCACCGACCGCGATGCGCGCAAGGATGTCCTGGCCAGGCAGACCGGCGTGCGCGAGGGTACCGGCGTGGCCACCGACCTGCGCAAGGCCGCCAAGGTCGTGGTGGCGCCTGGCCTGTTCGACCAGCAGGACAACTTCTGACGGCGGTCGCTGGTCGGCAGGGCAGGGGGCCTGATGCCCCTTATTCGGGGCTCATGCCGATGACGTGGTAGCCCCCGTCGACATACAGCGTCTGCCCGGTGATGCCGGCAGCCAGGTCCGAGCAGAGGAAGGCGCCGGCATTGCCGACTTCCTCGATCGTGACGCAGCGCCGCAGCGGGGCCGTCTTTTCCATGTAGCGCAGCATGATGCGCATGCCGCCGATGCCGGCCGCGGCCAGGGTCTTGATGGGTCCGGCCGAGATGCAATTGACACGGATGCCCGAGGGGCCCAGGTCCGAGGCCATGAAGCGCACATTGGCCTCGAGGCTGGCCTTGGCCGGCCCCATGACGTTGTAGTTGGGGATGGTGCGCACGGCGGCAAGATAGCTCATGGTGAGCAGGGCACTGCCCGGCCTGAGCATGGGGCGTGCCGCCTTGGCGAGGGCGACGAAACTGTAGCTGCTGATGTCCTGGGCCAGGCGAAAGCCATCGCGGGTGACGGTGTCCACATAGCTGCCGGCGAGCTGCTCGCGGGGAGCAAAGGCCACCGAGTGGACGATGATGTCGAGCTGCGACCACTCCTGGCGCAGCCTGGCAAAGGCACCGTCGATCTGCGTATCCTCGCTGACATCCAGCGGCAGCACGAGCCGGGTGCCGGTCTGCCCCGCCAGCTCTTCGACCCGCTCCTTGAGCTTGTCATTCTGGTAGGTGTAGGCGAGTTCGGCCCCTTCCCGCGCCATGGCCTCGGCAATGCCCCAGGCGATGGAGCGATCGCTGGCCACACCGACGATCAGTGCACGTTTTCCCGTCAAGAAACCCATATGTCCGCTCTTGCCCCCTGCAAACCGACGCTGATTGTATGCGAGCCGCTGCGCTCCGTCACAAGAGCCTGCAGCGGCGGGCTTGGGTATGATAGGCGGCGGCGCGGATTTGCGCATGGCCGGTGCCCGCTGCACCATACGGATGGCCGGTTTCAATGCCCATGACACAGGACCCGGGGTGGCTGGGAACGCTCACCGGACGCAGGCTGCTGAGCGAGGAAGTGCGGGAGCTGCGGCGGGTGCTCGATGGCGTCTTCGGGGACCAGCTGGTGCAGATCGGCACCTGGGGCGGGGCGGGCAGGTTCCGTCGCCTGGCCCGCACCCGGCGCACGGCGGTCTTTGCGCCGCTTGCCCTGCAGGGCGTGGACGTGGTGAGCATGGCTGATTCACTGGCCATCGCCAGCGAATCGGTCGATGCCGTGCTTCTCCCCCATACCCTGGATCTCGTCGAGGACCCCCATGCGCTGCTGCGCGAGGTAGGGCGCATCCTGAGAGCGGATGGCCAGCTGGTCATCCTTGGCTTCAATCCCTGGGGCTGGTGGGGTGGCCGCCACCTGCTTTCGGGTCGTCACTTCCCGCCGGGCTCCCGGCGCATGATTTCCCGGCGCCGGCTCCACGACTGGCTGCGGTTGCTGGACTTCCAGGTGCAGCATTCGGTCTTCTACCATTTTTTCCTGCCTGCGCTGCTGCGTCGGCGGACCCGGTCCCGGCGGCCTCCCGTGTCGATGGAGCAGACCGGCCGCCATGGTGGCCGGCGCACGCCGCGCGAGCCGCTGTTGCGCAGGGTGGCGGTATTTGCAGGCTGTTATGTCCTGGTGGCCCGCAAGCAGACTTTCCTGGTCACGCCGATCCGCATGACCTGGCGCCGGCCGGCGCCGGTGGTTGGCGGGCTGGTCAATCCGACGATGCGGAGCGATGCATGACCGAAGTGGAGATCCATATCGATGGCGCCTGTCGCGGCAACCCGGGTCCTGGGGGCTGGGGAGTGATCCTGCGCGCGGGAGAGCGTGAAAAGGAGCTGTGGGGCGGCGAGCGGCTGACGACCAACAATCGCATGGAACTGACCGCTGCCATCCGTGCGCTGGAAGCGCTGCGCACGCCCTGCCGGGTGCAGGTCTACACCGATTCACAGTATGTCCGGCGCGGCATCACCGAGTGGCTGGAGCAGTGGAAGCGCCGTGGCTGGAAGACCGCGAGCCGCAAGCCCGTCATGAACGAGGATCTCTGGCGCTGGCTGGATGGGCTGGCCGGCCTGCACAGCGTGAGCTGGCACTGGGTGCGTGGCCACGCCGGCCACCCCGGCAACGAGCGCGCCGATGGTCTTGCCAACCGCGGTGTCGATGAGCTCCTGGGCAGCGGTGCGGATACCGGCAAGGAGAAGCTCTCGTGAGACAGATCGTCCTCGACACCGAGACCACCGGCCTGGAGGTCGGCCAGGGGCATCGCGTCATCGAGATCGGCTGCGTCGAGCTCGTGAATCGTCGCCGGAGCGGCAGGCATTTCCACCAGTACCTGCAGCCCGACCGCGAGATAGACAGTGGGGCGGAGCAGGTGCACGGCATCAGCAACGAGAAGCTGGTCGGCATGCCGCGCTTTGCCGAGATTGCCGACGAGCTGCTGGACTTCATCCGTGGCGCGGAGCTGGTGATCCACAATGCCGGCTTCGATGTGGGGTTCCTTGACAACGAATTCCGCCTGGCCGGTCGGCCGGCAGGCAGCATCCAGAGCCACTGCAGCGTGCTCGATACCCTGGATCTCGCCCGGCGCCTGCACCCCGGGCAGCGCAACAACCTGGATGCGCTGTGCCGGCGCTACGATATCGACAACTCGGGGCGGGATTACCACGGCGCCCTGCTCGATGCCCAGCTGCTGGCGGACCTGTACCTGGCCATGACCGGCGGGCAGGCAGCCCTCTCGCTGGATGTCGCCCCCCGGGATGCCGTCGGCCGTGTGGCCGACGCGCGCCTGGACCGCAGTGGCCTCAGGCTGGTGGTCAAGCGCGCCAGCGCAGCGGAGATCGAGGCGCATGAGCGGCAGCTCGAACTGCTGCAGAAGAGCTGTCCGCAGGGCGCGCTGTGGCGTCGCGATGGCTGAGGAGGGACGTGGTCTCCCCGTTGCCCGTTCCGTCGTCGAGACTGTGATCGGTATTCTGGCGGCGTGCCGGGAGGGCGGTCACAATGGCACGGTCCGCCATGGGGTATGGCGCCTTTCCCGGCGTCCCCGATGGCCGGTCGGGCATTACCACTTCACACAGAAAAACGAAGATATATGTTGGACCTGAACAAGCTGGATCAGACCCGGGTGGCCGTCATCGGCCTCGGCTATGTCGGCCTGCCGCTGGCAGTGGAGTTCGGACGCCACTTCGACACGGTGGGCTTCGATATCAATGCCGGGCGGGTGGCCGAACTGCGCTCCGGGCGGGATGCCACCCTCGAGGCGAGCAGCGAGGAACTCGCCGCCGCCAGGCGCCTGCGCTATACGACGGATATCGAGCAGCTGCGCGACCGTGATGTCTTCATCGTCACGGTGCCGACGCCCATCGATGCCGCCAAGCGCCCGGACCTGCGCGCCCTGCTGGGTGCCAGCCGTACGGTGGGCAAGGTGCTCAAGAAAGGTGCCATCATCGTTTTTGAGTCCACCGTGTACCCGGGGGCGACCGAGGACGACTGCGCGCCGATCATCGAGGCGGAGTCGGGCCTCAAGCGCAACCAGGACTTCTTCCTCGGTTACAGCCCCGAGCGCATCAACCCCGGCGACAAGAAGCACCGCCTGACCACCATCCGCAAGATCACCTCGGGCTCCACGCCGGAGGCGGCGGCCTTCATCGACGCGCTCTATGCCAGCATCATCACTGCCGGCACCTATCGTGCTTCCAGCATACGGGTGGCAGAGGCCGCCAAGGTGATCGAGAACACGCAGCGCGACGTCAACATCGCCCTGATCAACGAGCTGGCGCTGATCTTCAACCGCATGGGCCTCGACACCGTGGAAGTGCTGGAGGCCGCCGGCACCAAGTGGAACTTCCTGCCTTTCCGGCCGGGCCTGGTCGGCGGGCATTGCATCGGGGTCGACCCCTATTACCTCACGCACAAGTCGCAGCAGATCGGCTACCACCCGGAAATGATCCTCGCCGGCCGCAGGATCAACGACAACATGGGCCTGTATGTTGCCTCGGAGGTGGTCAAGCTCATGGTCCGGCGTGGCAAGAGCCTGCCGAAGTGCCGCATCCTCGTCCTTGGCTTCACCTTCAAGGAAAACTGCCCCGATGTGCGCAATACCCGGGTGATCGATGTCATCCACGAGCTGCGTAGCTATGGTGCGGCGGTCGATACCTATGACCCGTGGGCAGATGCCGGCGCGGTGCACGAAGAGTACGGGGTGGACCTGCTGCAGGACATGCCGCGGGCGGCAAGCTACGATGCCATGGTGCTGGCGGTGGCCCACCAGCAGTTCCATGACATGGGCGCCGCCACCATCCGTACTTTCGGCACGGATGGTGCGGTCCTCTATGACATCAAGAGCATGCTGCCTGCCGACCAGGTGGACGCCCGGCTGTGATCGCGCAGAGGATGATTGAAAACCCATGAAGATCCTTGTCACCGGCGCTGCCGGGTTCATCGGCATGTTCGTCTCGCGCCTGCTGCTCGAACGTGGCGAAGAGGTGGTTGGCCTTGACAATCTCAACGAGTATTACGATGTCAACCTGAAGAAGCACCGCCTGGCGCTGCTCGAGAAGATGCCGGGTTTCCGCTTCGTCAAGCTCGACCTGGCCGATCGGTCGGGCATGGAGGCCTTGTTTCGCGAGCATCGCTTCGACCGCGTGGTCCACCTGGCGGCACAGGCGGGGGTACGCTATTCGTTGATCAATCCCCATGCCTACATCGACAGCAACCTGGTGGGAACCTTCCACCTGATGGAGGGCTGCCGCGCCTCCGGGGTCGGGCACCTGGTGTATGCCTCCACCAGCTCGGTCTATGGCGCCAATACCCACATGCCGTTTTCCACCCACCAGGCCGCGGATCATCCGATCTCGCTGTATGCAGCGACGAAGAAGGCCAACGAGATGATGGCGCACAGCTACTCGATGCTGCATGGCCTGCCGACCACGGGCCTGCGCTTCTTTACCGTGTACGGTCCCTATGGCCGCCCCGACATGGCGCTGTTCCAGTTCACGAAGAACATCCTCGAGGGCAGGCCGATCGATGTCTTCAACTACGGGAACCACCGCCGCGACTTCACCTATGTCGATGACATCGCCCAGGGCGTGGTGCGCGCCATGGACCGGATTGCGACGCCGGATGCCTCCTGGGATTCCGCCAACCCCGACCCGGCACGCAGCTCGGCGCCGTTCCGCATCTACAACATCGGCAACAGCAGGCCGGTGGAGCTGATGCGCTACATCGAGGTGCTGGAGGAATACCTCGGCTGCAAGGCCGAGAAGAACCTGCTGCCCATGCAGGCCGGCGATGTGCCCGATACCTATGCCGACGTGGAAGACCTCATCACCGAGGTCGGCTACCGTCCGGGCACCTCGGTGGAAGTCGGCGTGGCGCGCTTCGTCGAATGGTATCTCGGGTATTACGGGATCGATCGCAAGAGCGGGGCGTGAACAGCCGGCCAGCGGCGAGCCGGCATCGCCGGCTGTCCGGGCCGGATGAACATCAACGGCCCGCTGGGCCAGTTACCATCGGGATGGAAGTATGCGCGTAACAGTTCATGGGACCGGCTATGTCGGCCTGGTCACGGGCGCCTGCCTGGCGGAGGTCGGCAACCATGTGACCTGCATCGATGTCGATGCGGGGAAGATTGCCGCACTCAATCGTGGCGAGATCCCGATCTATGAACCTGGCCTGGAGGATATCGTCCGCCGGAATGCGGCTGCCGGCCGCCTGAAGTTCACGACGGACATCAGCAGCGGTGTCCATCACGGCTCGATCCAGTTCATCGCGGTGGGAACGCCGAAGGACGAGGATGGCTCGGCGGACCTGCGCCACGTGCTGACCGTTGCCCGGGCGATTGCCACCGACATGCGCGACTACAAGGTGATCATCACCAAGTCCACGGTGCCGGTGGGTACGGCCGACAAGGTGCGCCAGGCCGTGGAGGATGTACTGGCACAGCGCGACCCGGCGCCATCCTTCGACGTGGTATCGAACCCCGAGTTCCTCAAGGAGGGTGCGGCGGTCGGCGACTTCATGAAGCCCGATCGCATCATCGTCGGTTCCGAAAGCCAGCAGGCCACCGAGCTGCTGCGCGCACTCTACGAGCCCTTCAGCCGGAATCGCGACAAGCTGCTGGTCATGGATGTCCGCTCGGCCGAGCTGACCAAGTATGCAGCCAATGCGATGCTTGCCACCAAGATCAGCTTCATGAACGAGCTGGCCAATCTTGCCGAGATTTGCGGCGCCGACATCGAGCAGGTGCGCCTGGGGATAGGCTCCGATCCGCGCATCGGCTTCGAGTTCATCTACCCGGGTTGTGGCTATGGTGGCTCATGTTTCCCCAAGGACGTGAGCGCCCTGGTCCGCTCCGCGAAGGAGCACCAGTTCGACATGCAGCTGGTGCGGGCTGTCGAGGATGTCAACGATCGCCAGAAGCGCGTGCTGTTCACCAAGATCGAGCGATTCTTCGGCGGCGATCTGCGCGGGCGGACCGTTGCACTGTGGGGGCTGGCCTTCAAGCCCAACACCGACGACATGCGCGAGGCTTCGAGCAGCGTGCTGATGCAGCAGGTCTGGGCTGCCGGCGGGCGGGTACGCGCCTACGATCCCAAGGCGGCTGGCGAGGCGCGGCGCATCCATGGCGAACGGCCCGATCTCGACTACTGCGCCACGGCTTACGAGGCGGTGGAAGGGGCCGATGTCCTGGCGGTCGTCACGGAGTGGCAGGAATTCCGCAGCCCGGATTTCGAGCTCCTGCGCGACAGGCTGGCGGCCCGGGCCATCTTCGATGGCCGCAACATCTATGATCCGGTGCTGGTACAGCGCATGGGCCTGCGTTATTTCGGCATCGGGCGCAATGGTCCGATACCCTGAGTTCGTGGTGATGGCCAGGACCGACGCACCATGATAGGTGTAAACTTATTAATGAGCTCCAATTTATTGATTTTCTTAATAAAAATAAAATGAAGATTGCTGTTGTCATTGGTCCCGATGCCGGCTGTGTCGGGCGCCGCAGCGCTGCCGTCGACATGCGAGCGAAATGGGATCGCAATCACTGCGAAAATACTGCAACTGTTAAATCATTCCGGATACGATCATGGATCCCGGCCAGTCAGTTGCGAGCCTGAAGGCCCGCCTGTCGTGAGGCCGCGACAGAGGCGGGGCAGGCTATGCGGACACTGCCTGTCCCGGGCTCGGAACAGATGGAAATCGGCTGCCAGGATTGAAGAACAGGGGAGGAAGTACATGAGCGTACCGTCATTGAAATACTGGTTGGCGATGGGCGTGATGGCATGGCTTGCGGGCTGCGTCAGCTATCCGGAATTGCCGACCACCGCCGCCTCGACGCAGCCGCTGGAATACCTTATCGGACCCGGTGACCAGCTGGAGATTTTCGTCTGGAACAACCCGGATCTCTCGGTCAATGTCCCGGTGCGGCCCGATGGTCGTATCTCCTCGCCGCTGGTGGAAGACATGCAGGCGGTGGGCAAGACACCAACCCAACTGGCACGCGACATCGAGCTTGCTCTTGCAAATTATGTCAAGTCGCCACAGGTCAACGTCGTGGTTCGCGAGTTCTTCGGCACCTTCGGCGAGCAGATACGTGTGGTGGGCAAGGCAGCCCAGCCACGGGCCTTGCCCTATCGGCGCAGCATGACGGTGCTCGATGTGATGATCGAGGTGGGCGGACTGGCCCCGGGTGCCGCCGGCAACCGTGCCAAGCTGGTGCGCAAGGTGAATGGGAAGGTGACCGAATTCAGGCTGCGGCTGGATGATCTCCTCAATGCAGGCGATCTCGCCAACAACATCGAGGTCATGCCCGGTGATGTCCTCGTCATCCCCGAGTCACGGCTCTAGGCCCGGCTGAAGTCGGTTGCAGGGAAATCCGATGGTGCAGCTCCGCAAGACCGCCGCTCCCGACCTTCAGGTGATCCTTGATATTGCCCGCAGCCAGGTGCTCGGCTGCTGGCGGCATCGCTGGCTGGCCCTCGGGCTGGCCTGGGCATTGTGCTGTCTCGGCTGGATTGCGGTGTGGCTGATGCCCAATGTCTATGGGGCTTATGCGCGTGTCTATGTGGATACACAGAGCGTGCTGCGTCCCCTGCTGGAGGGCCTTGCCGTTGGTTCCGACGTGCTGAGCGAGGTGGCACTGATGGAGCGGGCAGTGATGAGTCATCCCAATCTGGAAAAGCTGGTGCGGGATACCGGTCTTGGCATGGTGACCGGCGAGCGCAGGGAGACCGAGCTCGCCATCGTGCAGCTGCAGAAGTCCCTGAAGCTGCGTCGGGATGGTGACAATACCGTTACGGTGAGTTACGAAAACATCGACCGCGAGAAGTCCCTGCAGGTCGTGACCACCCTGCTGAACCAGCTGATCGAAGGGGCGATGGATGAGAACCAGGCGGATCGCTCCACCGCCGAGAAGTTCCTGGCGGAAAAACTGAAGGAGTACGAGCTGCGCCTGAATGAGTCAGAGGCGGCTCTTGCGGACTTCAAGCGTAAAAACATCGGTCTGATACCGGGTGACAACAACATCGATTATTACGGGCGCCTGCAGACCGAGCTGGCGCAGCTTGGCGTGATCGAGGGTCGCCTGCGGGCGGCGAGAAACCGGCGCAGCGAGCTTCAACGTCAGATCGAGGGAGAAGACCCGGTACTCGGGCTGCTGGCGGAGGATGAGACACCAGCGGTCATGACCTCGCCGCAGGACCGGCAGATCCTCGAGCTGGAGCAAAGGCTGGCAGACCTGCGACTGCGTTACACGGAAACCCATCCGCAGGTGGTCGCCGCCCGGGAAACCCTCGAGCAGCTGCGGGAGCGGAAAGAGGCTGCCTTCAAGGCAGGCGGCTCGCAGGTGCGCGCCTATTCATCGCTCAACCTGAATCCGGTTTACCAGCAGATGAAGATCCAGCTCTCGCAGGTGGAGGTGGAACTCGCCCAGCTGCAGGCCGAGTATTCCGATCAGGCGGGCGTGGTGGCGGGTTTGCGCCAGAAGGTCAATATCATCCCCGAGGTGGAGGCGGAGTTGAAGCGGCTGGTCCGCGACGATGACGTCAACCGCTCGCAGTATGACGATATGTTGCGGCGCGTGGAGGCCGCGCGGGTGACGGAAGAGGCTGGCTCCAGCAAGGGCAAGGCCTTCAGGGTGATCGATCCGCCCAAGGTGCTGGCTGATCCGGTGGGGCCCAATCGCCCGCTGCTGTTCACCGCAGTGCTGGTTCTTGCGCTGGGGGCGGGGGCTGGCGTGGCCATCGCACTCAACCTGCTCAGGCCGGTTTTCTTTACCGGCAAGGATCTGGAGCGTCGTTTCGGCCTGGCCGTAGTCGGCACCGTCAGACAAGGCCTCAGTGCCACCGAAGCGATAGCCCAGCGCCAGGCCGTCATGGCCTTTGTCGGTGGTATCGGCCTGTTGCTGGTCAGCTATGGCCTGATGTTGTTCCTGACAAGATTTGCTGGCACGGCCAGCCTTGCGGCCGGAGGTCTGGGTGCATGAGCATTATCGAGCGTGCATTGCAGGCGGCACAGAAACCGGCCACCCAGCAGCCACGGAGCAGCAATCGCAACACCTTGCCCCGGGTCACGGAGCTGCCGTTGCCGACCGTTGCCGACGTGCCGCCGCTGCCGCTGCGGGCAACGCTGGCAACAGGCATCTTTCCCGACCTGGACCGGGACATCCGGTTTCTCAAGCGTCCGCTGTTGGCACGGCTGTTTGCGCCACAGGAGCAGGGAGAGCAGCAGCATACGCTGATGGTGACGAGTGACCTTCCGGAGGCGGGAAAGTCCTTCATCTCCCGCAACCTTGCTGCAAGCTTCGCCCAGGAAAAGATGCTGCGGGTGCTGCTTGTCGATGCCGATCCGGTACGACGTTCGCTGAGCAACCTGCTGGGGGTGGCCGACCGTCCGGGGCTGATGGAGCTCATTGCCGGTGATGCAGTCCAGTTGTCGGATGTCACGCTTGCTACCGATGTCGAGGCGCTGTACTTCGTTCCGGCCGGCCAGAGTCGGGAGGATGCAACCGAGCTGCTTGCCAGTACGCAGATGGCTGCCTTCCTCACTGCACTGAACGATCCCAACACGGTGGTCGTGCTGGATTCGCCCCCGCTGCTGCTGTCGAGCGAGGGTCGGGTGCTGGCCGACAATGCCAGGCAGGTGCTGGTCGTCGTCGAGGCCGGGCGTTCCACGGCGGCGGATGTCGCCCAGGTGGTGGATATCCTGCGCGGGACATCGGCCACGGTCAGCATTGCCATGAACAAGGTGCCGGTAGCCGCTTTGTCCTACCGTCACGACATGTATTACCGCTGAGCGGGGTGGCCATCGTGATGCAAGCACTGAAAGCTCCCTTCCTGCCGGCACTGCTGGGCCTTGCAGGCATGTCCCTGCCGGCGATGGCGCTCGACATCCTGCCATCGGTGGAGTTGACGGAGATCTACACCGACAACGTTGATCTGCAGCCGGATGGGCAGAAGGAACACGAGTGGGTCACGCGGGTGGCGCCCAATCTGCGCCTGGAGCATGCGGGGCCGGGTTTGGCGGTGGATGTCGACTACACGCTGGAAAGCCTCTTCTACGCCGAGGACTCCGATCGCAACGAGGTCTACAACCAGCTGGCCTCTTCTGCGGTGCTCGATGTCCTGGGCAGGAGCCTGCAGCTGGTGGCTGCGGCGGAAATCGAGCAGATCAACCTCTCGCCGGAGCGGGCGGTTGCCAGTTCGAACGTCAACTCCACCGGCAATCGCGGCGATCAGCGCATGTTCTCGATCGGTCCGCAATGGCGCAGGAGCGTTTTCGGTTCATCGGTCCTGGACGGCCATGTCACCGCCGCACGCATCGATTTTTCGGCGGACGAGGCCATGGCCCAGGATGTCGATGCCGCCTATGGCAGGGTGGCCCTGCATTCCGACCTCGACCTCTGGCGGCCGGTCATCTCCTACGAGCTGGCATATGAATACCATCGCTTCGACTACGAGATCAGTGATGAGGTCATCGTCCAGAACTCCTACCTGGAACTGGCCTATAACCTCTCCGACGGCTTTGCGCTGCTGGGCCTTGCCGGCCTGGACAGCGATATCGAGGATCTCCGCAGCCGCTCGATGAGTGAAAGCCGCTGGGAAGCCGGTTTTCGTGCAGCGATCGGCAACAGCCGGGTTCGTGCCACGATGGGCCACAGGTACTTCGGTACCAGCTACGCATTCGAATGGGAGAACACCCAGCCTGATGCGGGCTACAGGCTGAGCTACGAGGAAACCCCGGTGACCACCGAGCTGTCCTCTCTGGAGCGGATCGGCATTCCTGCCGTGCCCGGCGAGATGCCTGCGCCCCTGCCTCCCGATGGTGCGCTCAGCCGCCCGGGTGCTGCCGTCCGCTATGTGCTGAAGCGGGGGGATGCCGCGATCGACCGCAGACTGTTCCGCACGGCAGTGCGCCTTGCCCTGTTCGTGGAAGACCGCGAAGACCAGGTGATGCAGGGTGCCGGCGGCACGCTTGGCACGGCCTTGCACAACGAGCGGGCCTATGGCGGCTTGCTGCATCTGCAGTGGGAGGCCGGGGCACGCGCGACCGTTGCATTCGACGGTAACTGGACCCATCGCCGGGTCAATGACCTTGCAGGCTGCATGCCTGGCGGCGGTACAAGCTGCGACCTGCAACGCTACACCGACAAGCTGACCAACCTGCGCCTGGACCTGGACTACCAGCTTGGCATACGTACCACGCTCACCGCCGGCCTTGGCTGGCTGGATCGCAACGGCTCGCTGCTCGTCGACTACGACGAGTTCTACGCGAGGATCCAGCTGGCGCATGCCTTTCGTCTGTAGCCGGCGGCAGCCGGGCAAGTTGCTCGAGGGGGTGGCATGACAGGTCCCGTGGCGCCCATCCACGCGATGTCGGTGGACGTGGAGGACTATTTCCAGGTATCGGCCCTTGCGCCCTACATCCCGACCTCGACGTGGGATGAACATCCCCTGCGTATCGAAGCCAATGTCCGTCGCCTGCTCGAGATATTTGCGGAAGGCGGAGCGAAGGCCACCTTCTTCTGGCTGGGTTGGGCTGCGGAACGGCTGCCCACCCTCCTCAGGGAAGTGGTTGCGGCAGGTCACGAGATCGCCAGTCATGGTTACAGCCATGTGCGCGTCCATGCGCAGACCGCCGGCCAGTTTCGCGAGGACATCAGGCGCACGAAATCCATCCTCGAGGATCTGTCCGGTTGTGCGGTAAGCGGTTATCGCGCGGCCAGCTTTTCGATCGATGAACGCAACCTGTGGGCGCTCGACGAGCTGGCCGAGGCGGGCTACCTGTACAGCTCGAGTATCAACCCGGTAAGCCACGACCACTACGGGATGCGCAGTGCGCCCCGCTTCGCCTTCCGCCTGGATGGCAAGCGCATCCCGGAAATACCGGTCAGCAGCATCGAGCTGGGCAGCTGGCGCTGGCCATGTGGTGGTGGCGGATTTTTCCGGCTATTTCCCTATTGGTGGACGCGCTACGCCCTGAACAGGGTGGCGAATGTCGATCGGCAGCCCTGTGTCTTTTACTTCCATCCATGGGAAATTGATCCTGATCAGCCGAGGGTGGCAGGACTGGATGCGCGCACGCGGTTTCGCCACTATGTGAACCTGTCCCGCTTCGAGCCCAAGCTGCGTCAGCTGCTGCGCGACTTCCGCTGGGCGTCGATGCAGGAAGTATTCGCCGCAGTCATCGATGGCGAGAGCCTTGGCGGGGATGTCGTGCAGGTTGCGGGAATGGCGCACTGAGCGAGCTGCCGGGATGCGGCATGCCCGCCGGCACTGTTCGATGTCTTGTCGCAGTTCATATTCCGGCGTGCGGATGTCGGCTAAACTGCTTGGTATCGGGAGGCGGGACCAAGGTGGCTTCCCCTGCGTTCTTCCCGGCAAGCGGGAAGCCGGAAATCATTCTGCTTCGGACCCTGTCGTCATGAGCACACTGCTGCATCATTTGATCCTGTCTTCTGCCGAACGCCATGCCGACCGGCCAGCCGTGAGCGATGGTGCCCGTACCGTGAGCTATGCGGAGCTCGCGGCGCGGGTGCAAACGATGGCCGCCGGGCTTGCTGCCCTCGGCATGCGGCGCTCGTCCCGTGTGGCGGTGTTCCTGCCCAAGAGCCTCGAAACGGTCGGCGCATTCTTTGCCACGGCGATGGGAGGCGGGATCTTCGTATCGGTCAACCCGCTGCTCAAGGCGCAGCAGGTGGCCTACATTCTCCAGGATTCGGGTGCCGAGCTGCTGGTTATCTCCGCTGATCGCCTGGCTGTGCTGGCCAATGAGCTGGCTGCCTGTCCCGACCTGAAGACGGTGGTCACCGTGGATGCCGTGCCGTCCACTGTCCCCCCGCGGCTGCGGGTGGTATCGCTGGCGGAGCTTGAGTCCGCGGCCACCTCGCTGGTAACGCCGCGTACCGTCGATGAGGATGTGGTCTCCATCTTCTACACCTCGGGCAGCACCGGGCGCCCCAAGGGCGTGGTGCTGAGCCACCGCAACATGGTGGCTGGCGCACACAGCGTGGCAAGCTACCTTGGCAACCATCCCGATGACAGTGTCCTCGCCGTCCTGCCGCTGAGTTTCGACTATGGCTTCAGCCAGCTGAGCACCTGCTTCCACGCCGGCGCCCGCGTGGTGTTGCTCAACTATCTTCTGCCGCAGGATGTCTTGCGCGCCGTGGCACGCGAACACATCACCGGGCTTGCAGGCGTGCCACCACTGTGGATCCAGCTTGCGGCGCTGGAGTGGCCGGAGACAGCGAAGACCTCGCTGCGCTACATCACCAACTCTGGCGGCAAGATGCCGGTTGCCACCCTGCAGAAGCTGCGCCAGCGCCTGCCGCAGACGCGTGTTTTCCTCATGTATGGGTTGACCGAGGCCTTCCGCTCGACCTATCTGCCGCCGGAGATGGTCGATGAGCGCCCCACATCCATCGGCAAGGCCATTCCCAATGCGGAGATCCTCGTCGTACGCCCCGATGGCAGCGAGTGCGATCCGGATGAGCCTGGCGAGCTGGTGCACAGGGGTGCCCTGGTTGCCAAGGGCTATTGGCGTGATCCCGAGCGGACCGCCGAGCGCTTCCGCCCGGCACCCGGGCAGCTGCCCGAGGTGCCGTTGCAGGAGATGGCTGTCTGGTCCGGTGATACCGTGCAGCGCGATGCCGATGGTTTCCTTTACTTCGTCGGTCGCCATGACGAGATGATCAAGACCTCGGGCTATCGCGTCAGCCCGACCGAGGTGGAAGAGGCGCTGTATGCGACGCAGATGGTCTGTGGCGCGGTGGCCTTCGGCCTGGCGCATGAAACCCTGGGCCAGAGCATCGCGGTGGTGGTCGAGGCGAACGAGGGGCAGGCACCCGATACCGAGCACCTGCTCGCGGGATGTCGCCGTTCACTGCCGCCGTTCATGGTCCCGCACGTCGTCGTGTGGGAGGCCGATCTGCCCCGCAACCCCAATGGCAAGCTGGATCGCAGCGGCATCATTGCCCGTTTGCGCCCGGAGCTGGAAAAGCACCATGGCGCATGATCCGGCACCGGCGCATGCGGCGCTGAAGCGGCTGCACATGCGTGGCGACCAGCTGCTGATCGGTGGGGAAACGGTCGGGGAGCTTGCCAGCCGGGTGGGGCAGACGCCGTTTTATGCCTACGATCGGCAGGCCATCAGGAGCAGGGTGGATGAATTGCGCGGCATCCTGCCCGCGGACATGCACCTGCACTATGCGCTCAAGGCCAATCCCATGCCGGCCCTCGTGGATTGGATGGCGGGCCTGGTGGATGGTTTTGACGTGGCCTCGGGGCGTGAGCTGTCCGTGGCGCTGGCAGCGGGCATGTCGCCCGCCTGCATCAGTTTTGCCGGTCCGGGCAAGTCGGTTGCCGAGCTGTCGGCAGCGGTCGAGGCGGGCATTACCGTCCATGTCGAATCCGAACGGGAAATCGCCATCCTGCATGAACTTGCCGCCGGCGGTCGCCGGCCGCGGCTGGCCATCAGGGTCAATCCCGATTTCCAGCTCAAGTCGGCCGGCATGAAGATGGGTGGCGGTGCTTCGCAGTTCGGCATCGACGCCGAGCGAGTGCCATCGGTGCTGCGCGGCCTGGACGGCTCGCGGATCGATTTCCGCGGTTTCCATATTTTTGCCGGTTCCCAGAACCTGAGCGCGGAGGCGATTGCCGAGGCCCAGTCGAGGGCGTTGGAGCTCGCCAGGCGTCTGGCTGCGGATGCTCCGGCTCCGCTTTCGGAGCTGAACATCGGCGGTGGTCTCGGCATCCCGTATTTTCCGGGGGAGCAGCCGGTGGACCTGGCTGCCATGCGGCTGAGCCTGCAGCAACTGGCGATACAGGCCCGAGAGTGGTTCCCCGGTACCCGCCTGATCATGGAGCTGGGGCGCTACCTGGTGGGGGAGGCGGGGTATTACGTCTGCCGCGTCCTTGATCGCAAGGAGTCGCGTGGCCGCATCTTCCTGGTCACCGATGGCGGCCTGCACCACCATCTGGCAGCCAGCGGCAATTTCGGGCAGGTGATCCGCAAGAACTATCCGGTGGTGGTGGCCACGCGCATGGCGCAGAAGCCCACCGAAAAGGTCATGGTGGTGGGGCCGCTGTGCACGCCGCTCGACCTGTTGGCCGACAACATGCTCCTGCCGCCTGCCGTGCCGGGCGATCTGGTCGTGGTGCTGCAATCGGGGGCCTACGGCTACACGGCAAGTCCGCTGGGCTTTCTCAGCCACCCGGAGCCCCTCGAGGTGCTGGTCTAGGGGTATCCACCAGGCCCGACCGTGCTTCCGGAAGCGGGAATGTGAGACAGGTTTGCTGGTACGAGGATGCGGGCAGGACCTATAATTTTTCGTACGCATCCGGTTTCTGCCGTCAGGAGCCAGCCCGATAACAAGCCAATGACAAAGGGTAAGCCGATCGCTGCCGTTCCACTGCCTGGTTGCCTGCCGTGAGCCCACTTCGCCGCCTTTCACAACGCCTGTCCGCACCCTTGCTGGTTTTGCTGCTGGCCGATGCCAGCATCGCCTATGGTGCGATGTTTGCCGGGGCCTGGATGCGATTCGGCTTCAGCCTGCCGGAAGCGGTCAGCGTGCTGGGGCCCATCGGGCCACGTGCGGTGAGCTTTGCCGCCTGCATCGTCATTGGCTTGACCACCATGGGCCTGTACCGGTCGCGGCAGCGACCGACGATGATGGAAGGAACCGCCCGGATACTGGTGGGCATCGCCCTGGGCGGCCTCGGCCATGTGCTGTTCTTCTACTTCTTTCCCGAGCACAACACGGGCCGCTTGACGCTGGGCATTGCCCTTGCGGTTACTGTGCTGGCAATCCTCCTGGTGCGGGGCTTGCTGCTGCACTTTCTCGATCACAATCCGGTCAAGCGCCGCGTGCTGCTGATCGGCTCCGGCAGGGTGGCGGCAAAGGTCGGCCTGTTGCGTCGCCGCTCGGACCGGCGCCGCTTCGAGGTGGTCGGTTTCGTTCCCGGCAGCGCAGCCGAGCGCGAGTTTGCCAGGGAGCACGGCATGGGTCCGCTGCTCGATGCGGAAGCCGACGCGGGTGCCGATGCCGATCGGCTCCAGTATGACGAGGTCGTGGTGGCGCTCGACGATCGTCGCGGGCGTTTCCCTACCAGCCAGTTGCTTCGCTATCGTTCAGCCGGCATCCAGGTATGCGATATCGCCGATTTCCTGGAGAGGGAGACCGGCAAGATAGACCTGGATGTCCTGCATCCGGGCTGGCTGATCTTCGCTACCAGCAACCACAGCCGCTGGGGGTTTCGTCTGCTCAAGCGGGTGATCGATGTAGGCATCGGGATGCTGATGCTGCTTCTCGCCTCGCCGCTGTTCCTTCTGGCGGTGGCTGCCATCCGCATCGAGGAGGGCTGGCGTGTGCCGCTGCTCTACCGCCAGCGAAGGGTCGGCAGGGGAGGGCATGAGTTCGAGCTGCTGAAATTCCGCAGCATGCGCCTCGATGCCGAGAAGGGTGGTGCAAGATGGGCCTCGCGGCAGGGCGACGATCGCGTGACCCGTGCCGGTGCCATGATCCGGCGCTTCCGGATAGACGAGCTGCCGCAGCTCGTCAACGTGATCCGCGGCGAGATGAGCATCGTCGGGCCGCGACCGGAACGCCCCGAGTTCGTCGGTGAGCTCGTCCAGCATCTCCCCCTCTATGACTATCGCCATTGCATGCGACCGGGACTCACCGGCTGGGCGCAGCTGAACTTCCCCTACGGGGCGTCGATCGAAGATGCCAACGAAAAGCTGAAGTACGACCTTTTCTACATCAAGAACGCCAGCATCCTTTTTGACCTGGTCATCCTCCTGCAGACGCTGGAAGTCGTGGTCTGGGGCCGTGGTACCAGCATGGCGGGGCCGCGGATGGGCGGGTCTGCCGGGGACAGATCGCATCTGGTTCCCGAGACCGGGGTGGAGCCTGTTGCACCACCCCCGCCATCCGTGGACACGGACGGTGGGGAGGGCGAGGAGCCGGAACCCCGTCGACGTACCGTCCGGCGGTAACCGCCGCCGGGGGGCGCCGCCCCGTCCCGTAAACGTAAATGATCGCCCCTGTAGCGCGCCCGTTCCGCTCAGGATGGCAGTTTCTTCAGGATGCCTGTTTTGTTGCGCCGACGGGCCGTATGCTCGAGGTCATCGGTGCCCTCACCGAGGGCGGGCTGTACGCTCGTATCGCCTGCCGATGATTCGGGCACGATGCTGAGCGGCGAGCCACCGCTGCCGTCGGCTGCGGCGGCCCGGTCGCTGTGGAAGACGACATCGATCTGGCCGAAGGTGATGACATCTCCCGGGCGCAGCAGCGCGCGCGGACGCCGCTTGCGGTTGATCAGAATGCCGTTCTTGCTGTTCAGGTCCTCGGCCACGTGGATGCCGCCGATGCAGTCGATCAGCGCGTGCCGGCGGCTGACCTCCTTGTCGATGATCACCAGGTCATTGGCATTGCTGCGGCCGATGACGAAGGGAAAGTGGTTGACGGCCACCTGTTCCATGAACTGGCCGTCCTTGTAGATCGTCAGCATCACCCGGCTTTGGCGTTGATTTCCGATCGGCTGTTCGGGCTGGGGCGTGGCGACGCGCTCCTCGAACCACTGCCAACGCAGTTCCTGGACCACCTCGTCGATGACCTCGGTGGTGACCTTCGGCAGGTTCTCCACCATGCAGGCGGTCAGCGCCGTGTCGCACAAGGTGTTGATCAGCCTGGGAATGCCCTGGGTCAGGCGAAAAATATCCCCGATGGTTGCGGTGTCGAAGATCTGCTCCAGTTCACCGCCGGCGACGGCGAGGCGATGGCGCAGATACTCCTCGGTCTCGCCCTCGTCGAGGGCTTCCAGCCGCTGGCGCAGCCGTGCACGCTGGCGCAGCTGGGTCAGTCCGGGGGCATCGAGCAGGTCATCGAGGCTGGGTTGCCCGGTCAGCACGATGCTGACGATCTTGCGCTCGGCGGTGTCGATGCAGGAGAGCAGCCGCAGCTCTTCCAGTGCCGGGCCGCTCAGGTTCTGGGCCTCGTCGACGATGATGACGACGTGTTTCCCTTCCTCGTGCTGCTTGAGGAAGAATGCCCTCAGGGTATCCAGCAGAAGTACCTTCTTGCGTTTGTAGATCGGCATCCCGAACTCGGACAGCAGCGCCTGCAGGAGTTCGATGTGGGAGAGCGTGGTGTGGGTGAGCCGTGCGGTGACGAAATCCGGCCCCAGCTCCTGCATGACCATGTTCAGGACGGTGGTCTTGCCGATGCCGATCTCGCCGGTGATGATCACGAAGCTGTCGCGGTTCATCAGGGCAAATTTCAGGTTGGCCACGGCCCGTGCGTGCTGGGCCGTCATGAACAGGAATTGCGGGTCGGACGTCAGGTCGAAGGGACGGCAGCTCAGTCCGAAATGCTGTTCATACATGGATGGAGGGCCTTGCTGGCAACGGTTGCGATCGACTTCACATGTTATTACAACGAACCGCTTCCGGCGTGCACGCAGTTCGCTTATCATGACGCTCCGCGCTGGCCGGGCAGGTCGGCAACGGCCCACGCCACGGGGCTGGCAGGACCAGGGCGATTAGCTCAGCGGGAGAGCGCTCCCTTCACACGGGAGAGGTCGAAGGTTCGATCCCTTCATCGCCCACCAGTTCCGCCTTGCCGGAGATCCACCCTGATCCGGGGTCTTTTCGCCCGGCCTGGATGCCCAAGCGCTCCTGTGCCGGCCTTGCTGTCATGCAATACGGAAGCCTGCGCGAGGTCAGTGACTGCCAAGGCCCCGGTAGTTCAGCGTGAGATAGAACCTGTGGTTTGAGATCGAGCGTGACAGGACATCGAAGTCACGTTCGTCGTCCGTATAGCGGTACTGTCCGGTGACGGACCAGTGGCGGCCAAGGCGCTGGGTGGCGGCGGCTTCCACCGAGTAATAATCGCGGCGGAAGCGGTTGGACAGGGCGTTGGCTTCGCGGCTGACCGCATCCTGCTTCCAGAACATCGCGGACAGCTTGAGCGACAGCAGCGGCGTCAGTTCCTTGGTGTAGTAGCCGGCGATCTGGTCCACCGTGACCTGTGATCCGTCGGAGCTGGGCTGTATGGCACGTGACAGCCGCAGTTCGGTTGTTACCGTGCGGTCGGGACGCTGCCGATAGAAAACCTCGCCGATGAAGTTGCCCGCGGTCGACTTGATCGTGCAGGCGACGAATGTCCCCGATTCAGGATCCAGACAGGGGAGCAGCAGGCCGGAGGGGGTGAAAATCCAGGGCAGCCCCTTGATCTTCACCTCGCTGCGCGATCCGCCGGCGCTGGCGCCCACCATGCTGACGGGACTCAGGGCGTACTGGTAGCCCGCAGTCAGGCCGTAGGTGAGCGTATCGTTCTTGATCGGGCTGTTGGGTCGCGAGGCCTCGAAGGTGCTGACGTTGCCGCTCAGGCTCAGGGTACTGCGCCGGGTCCACGAGCGGCTCCAAGCGAGCTGCCCCGACGTGGCGGTGTAGTCGGTGCGCAGGCTGAACTCTGCCTCGGTATAGGTGATGTCGTCATGGTTGAGGCTCAGCGAGATGAGATCCCTTGGCGTGAGCTGGTAGCGCAGCGAGGGCGCGATATACCAGCGCTCCTGGTATTCGGTGCGTCTGTTGGCGGTGTCGATGCCCGGCTGCTGTGGCGTGTTGGGGTCGAAGCCGACCACGACGCTGTCACGGGTGGAAACCCTCGATACGCCTGCCCCGAGGCTGGCCTGCAGGGTCTGCCATGACTCGCTGATGCTCATGGGCAGGTAGTAATTGACGTAGCTGTCATCCCGGCTGTCGCGTTCCATCCCGGAATAGACGGCGCTGCGGATTTCCGGGCGCAGGCTGATCCTGGTGCGCTGGGTTTCGCCGACGATGTCGATCAGGCCGCTGGCGGTGGCAACGTAGCTGTCGTCGCGCTGGCTGCTGCGCGAGGCGGAGTTCGGGTTGCTTTCGTAGCCCGCACCGGCCGAGGCGGAGGGGATGTAGTCCCAGCCAAGGGCCTGGGCCGCATTTCCAGCCAGCAGGGCAAGCGCGCCGATGATGGCGACCGGCAGCCCTGCTGCCAGTGCCCGGGCCGCCACGGGGCCGGAATGGGTCATCATGCAGTCCGTCATCCTGCCGGCTGCCGCCGGCAGGCACGCCTTGGGGTGGACATCAGGGAACGACGATGGTGTCGCCGGCACGGAGCACGATGTTCTGGTCGAGCTTGCGGCCTTGCTGGACATCGCTGTACCTGAATGGAATGGCGGTTTGTGCCCCCTGCGTACCACGGCGCAGGATCTTGACGTCATCGAGCTTGGCGAAGGGCGTGGTGCCGCCAGCCATGGCGATGGCCTGCATGACATCCACGCTGCGGGTGACGATGAATTCGCCGGGGCGGGCAACCTGGCCGAGGACATAGACCTTGTTGCCTTCCAGCTTCAGCGTGCTGACGGTGACAACGACGTCGGGAATGAGCTTGCCGAGCCGCTCGACCAGCTCCTCGCGGACTTCCTCGAGGGTCTTGCCCTCGGCGCGTATATCGCCCGCCAGGGGAAAGGAGAAGTGCCCGTCGGGGTTGACCAGCAGCTGGGATTGCAGGTCCTGCTCCTTCCAGACCGAGACCTGGAGGATGTCGCCGGGATTGATGCGATAGGGATCCCGGGCGGGCAGGGTGTCGGCGGCCTGGACGGCGAAGGCGGGTGCCAGCAGCAGCGCTGCGACACGGAGCAGTCGCCCGGCATTTACCTGTTTGAGCATGCAGGAACTCCCATTGGTCTTGGCGGCGGGGCGCCCTTCACGGCAACCGGCCTTCAGGAAACCGGTGGCATGCTGGGCTGGTGATCCTTAAGCAGCGGTTAAGGCGGCCACAGAAACATCAGGTCAGCGCCCGGCGGGTGATTGGCCTGTTTTGCAGTCTATTGTGATCGTTCAACCGGTGCTGCGACCGTGCACCGTATCGCAGAAAGCAGCATATCATTAACCGGCCGTCTGGTTTATATACAGTGCCTTGTTTCAGCCCCTGAATCGGCACGATGCCCGGTAATCGAGCACCCTGATGACCGCCCTGCTGGCAGCTTCCATGGCCTGTGGCCTGACCGCGATGCTGATTTTCGTGTTGCGGCCGGTGGCCATGAGGGTCGGTCTCGTGGATGTCCCGGACCGGCGCAAGAACCATCATGGGCCCATCCCGCTGGTGGGGGGGGTGGCCATCTTTGCCAGCGTCCTGGCGGCATGCCTGATCCCGCAGCTGACGGGGTTGTCCCTGCGGGTACCCGAGGTGCTGAGCTTTGCCGTGGCCAGCATGATCCTGGTTGGCGTGGGCCTTGCGGATGATCTCCTCGAACTGTCGCCTGCCGCACGTTTCGTGGCCGAGACACTGGCTGCACTGGTCATGGTTTTTGGTGCCGATGTCATCCTGGCGGATCTCGGCCACATGAGCCTGTCCGGTGGCAGGCTCGAACTGGGCATCGCCGCGCTGCCATTCACCATATTTGCGACCATAGGCGTCATCAACGCCTTGAACATGTGCGACGGCCTGGATGGGTTGAGCGGCAGCCAGACGCTGGTGTCGCTGACCGGTTTTGGCCTGGCGATCGCCTTGCATGGCGGGCATGCCGATATCGGCCTGCTTCTCGTGCTGGCAGGCAGTGTCATCGGTTTTCTGCTGTTCAACATGCGATTGCCGGGGCGCCTGCGCGCATCGATCTTCCTCGGTGACGCGGGCAGCATGTTCCTCGGCTTTGCGCTGACATGGTTTGCCATTTCGCTTTCCCAGGGGTCCGATCCGGTGATCAAGCCGGCCGCTGCGCTGTGGTTCATCACGGTGCCGATCATGGATGCCGTTGCCATGATGCTGCGGCGGATCGTTCGTGGGCGGTCGCCATTCAGCCCCGACCGGGAGCATCTCCATCACGTCTTCCTGCTGGCAGGATTCGACGTGAACCAGACGGTCGGCGCCATGGCATTGCTTGGCGCGGGCGGCGTTGCGGTGGGCCTGGCTGGCACCTGGTTCGATGTGCCCGACTTGGTCCTGGCGGGTGGTTTCCTGCTGGCAGGCATCCTGTATTTCTGGATGATCATGCGTTCCTGGCGCCGCATGCGCTTTCTGGGGCGTTCCATCTGTCGCCGCCGGAGCGCGGTTCCGGATCGTCGCTGCCGTGCGGATCGGCGCCAGGCAAGCGATGATTCCCGGCTCCCTGCAGTGGAGCGCCGCTCGGGGCATGAGCGGCGCCGCGCCGTGCCACGGCGTGCTGGCGATGGCCAGCATGCCTACCCGGGGTCCGCAGCAGGCGACCTGCCCACCGCAGACGGGACTTCGGGAGCAACGGATGCGGTCCCGGGGGAGTCAACCGGGGAGCAGGCTTGAGCCCGGGACGGGCGCGGGAATCCATGCCGCCGCTGCCACCCCCTCTTCCAGCAGCATGGTGCGGCCATGTACGGCGGCAGCGAGTGTGGGTGGGCAGAGAGGGCTGTGTGATCTCACTCGAAACGAGCAGAGATCTGCATCCAGCATGATTTCCAGGTCCTGGAAATCGAGGAAGCAGCGCAGGATGGGCCAGAGGGCCTTGTAAACGGCTTCCTTGGCGCTGAACACCAGCAGCGCGGCAAGGCCCTCGTCATGGCTGGCGCTGCCTGCACGCTGCAGTTCGCCGGGGCGGCACACCAGGCTTGCCAGCCCGGGATCGAGCACGCGCGCTGCCTCGACGTCGATTCCGATACCCGCAAAATCATCGGCATGGGCAACGGCGGCTACCGCGATGCCGGCGGTGTGCGAGATGCTGCCGACGATGCCCGCCGGCCACAGCGGCTCGCGGTGCTGGCCGATGCCGATGCCTGCCAGTGCTGCGCCAAGTGCCTGCAGTGCCTCCCGTGCACAGCTGCGACCGAGGGCGAACTCGGCCAACCGTGGCGCCGAAAAGCGGGCTGCTGCGGCAGATTCTTCCGCAAGGAGGGGGGCAAGCGCGGATCCTTCTTGCAGCGAACTGCAGGCGATGCCCGCCGGCAGCAGCGAGTGCAGGGCCGTAGGTGCCGGGCTGGCTGCCGATCGTGGATCCATGCCGCGAGTCTGCCGATCGCCGGCGTGCTTGCCAATGGGAAGCACCTTTTGCCGGTGGGGCAAGTAAAATCACCCCTTTCTGCAGCCCCGGTATCCGGCCATGCCCGTCAAGACACGTTTTGCCCCCAGTCCCACGGGGTATCTGCACATCGGCGGCGTCCGCACCGCATTGTTCTCGTGGCTGTATGCGCGTCGCCACGGGGGCAGCTTCGTGCTGCGCATCGAGGACACGGACAGGGAGCGTTCCACCGCGGCGTCGATCCAGGCCATCCTCGATGGCATGGCCTGGGTGGGGCTTGATTACGACGAGGGTCCCATCCTGCAGAGCGATCGTTTCCCGCGTTATGCCGCCCTGGCCGAGGAGATGCTCGCCAGGGGCACCGCCTATCGCTGCTATTGCTCGCGCGAGGAGCTGGAGGCCATGCGCGCGCAACAGGTGGCCCGTGGCGAGAATCCGCGCTATGACGGGCGCTGTCGCGAGCGCAAGACGGCCGTTGCCGGCGTCAGCCCCGTCATCCGCCTGCGCAGTCCGCGTGCGGGGACGGTGGTGGTCCACGATCTGGTGCGCGGTGATGTCAGCTTCAACAATGCCGACCTCGATGACGTGATCCTGATGCGCTCGGATGGCGTGCCAACCTACCACTTCGGCGTGGTGGTGGATGACGCCGACATGGGCATCACGCATGTGATCCGTGGCGACGACCATCTCACCAACACGCCGCGCCACATCCATATCCAGCAGGCGCTGGGCGTGTCGGTGCCCACCTATGCCCACCTGCCGATGATCCTCGGTGCGGATGGCGGGCGCCTCTCCAAGCGCCATGGCGCGGTCAACGTGCTGGAGTACCGCGACCGTGGCTATTTCCCCGATGCCCTGCTGAATTACCTCGTGCGCCTGGGCTGGGCCCACGGCGACCAGGAGCTGTTCAGCCGCGAGGAGATGATCGAGCTCTTCGACCTGGCGGCGGTGAACACGGCGGCTTCGCGCTTCGATCCGGACAAGCTGCGCTGGCTCAACCAGCAGTACATGCTGGTGCGCGATCGTCGGCAGCTGGCCGGCGAATTTGCTGCCTACATGGCGCATCGCGGCCAGCCGCAGGAGGCGGGGTCGGCACTGGAAAAGGTGGTGGATGCCTATCGCGAGAGGGCTGCAACGCTCGAAGAGATGATGCAGGCGAGCCATTATGTATTCAATGATTTCAATGAATTCGATGAAAAATCTGCCAAACAGCATCTCAAGCAGAGCGCGCTGCCGGTGCTGACCGGTGTCTTGCAGGGGCTGCAGGCGCTGGCGACCTGGGAGCGTGAGCCGATCCACGCCGTGCTGCAGGCGGTGGCGGCCGACCTGGGGCTCGGCTTCGGCAAGGTCGGCCAGCCCTTGCGGGTGGCGGTGACCGGTGGCGCGGTCTCGCCGCCGATAGACATCACCCTCGAGGTGATTGGCCGCGAGCGCGTGCTGCGCCGCCTGCAGATGGCGCAGGCGTTCGCGCAGGCACGGGTTTCTTGACAGGCCAGAGGGGCTTGCGTACAGTCCGCTGCCGCGTGGGGCTATAGCTCAGCTGGGAGAGCGCTTGCATGGCATGCAAGAGGTCGGCGGTTCGATCCCGCCTAGCTCCACCAGACCTCGACCCAGCACCAACCACACCACGTCCCCATCGTCTAGAGGCCTAGGACATCGCCCTTTCACGGCGGTAACAGGGGTTCGAATCCCCTTGGGGACGCCATGGATAGGCCGTAGTGCAGCCTGCACGATAGGTCCGGCTCTAGGGTGATGTGACTCAGCGCCCCGACCAGCGCCTCGTGCGACTCCATGCCGAGGAAAATCTCGCGGATCCGCGTGGGCGTGAGGCTGCGAAGCTCGGCCTGCACCTGGTCCTCTGCGACAGACGCCGTCGCCTCGCGCTCGATCGCCTCGATCTGCCGGCCGAGGTCGCCCACCATGGCCGCGAAGATGTCGCCGTCGGCCTCGGAAATCGCCAGCTTGGCAGCCCTGTCGCGCTGCTTCCGCAGGCGTGCGATCTCGGCGTCCAGCCCCTGGAGCGAGCCCGGCCCGGCCGCAGCGTGGCAGCGGACGGCGGCGGCGAACTCGGCCACGAACGCCGGGCGCTGGAAGTCGTCGCGGATCTGCCGGACCACGGCATCCTCCAGTGCTGCCGCAGGCACCATGCGGCCGCGTGCGCCGTGATCCGACCGCAGGCGGTAGCTCCGGCCGGCTGCGACCCATCGACGTCCGTCGCTCGTCTGGAGCAGCCCTGAGAGCAGGTAGCGGCTCATCCCGGCCTTGGCGCGGCTGACAGCGGCGCCGATCTCGCTGGTTTCGAGCTGGGCGAGGATGGCTTCGGCCTGCGCCTCGGTGATCAGGGCGTCGTGGGTGTCTGGCTGGATCTGCCACTCGCTGCGCGGGCGGCGCTTCGGCTTGCCTGTTCCGCGCTCGGCCTTCGGACGGTGACGACCCCACACGGTATGCCCGGCGTAGACCAGGGCGTTCCACTCGATGTCGACCAGCGTGGCGGCGGACATCTCGATATCTCGGGCGGCGACAGCGCGGGGGACGCCACGGGCCCTGGCAGTGAGAAAGCGGCGGGCGGTGCTGGCGTCTTCCGATGGCACCAGCTTCGACTTCATGACCGGCCGGCCCTGGCGCACCGCCCCGGTGGTCTCGTGGTGCAGGCGGTAGCCCCACGGCGCACGGCCGCCGGCCCGCCATCCTCGGCGGATGTTCTCGCGCATGCCGGCGACGCCCTTCTCCCGGCTCATGATCGAGTGCACCTCGTCCATGGCCTCGAACACGGCATCGAGGATCACGGCGGACACCGGGTCGGTCTCTGGGATCTTGGCGTACAGGATGTCGACGGCCCTGCGGCGGCACTCGTGCTTGAATGCCTGCGCGATGTAGCGGCCGCGGGCGATGCGGCTGGTGTCGTAGACGAGCAGGGTGGACCAGCCGCGGCGCGGGTTCTTCAGGTCCTGGATGAGCTCTTGGAAGGCCGGGCGGTCATCGGTGGAGCCCGACTTGACGGCGTCCCTATACGTCCGCGCGATTGTCAGCCCGCGGGAGGCTGCCAGTGCGTTCAGCTCGTGCAGCTGCGCGGACAGGCTCACGTCGGACCTGTCCTTCGAGCTGCGCACGTAGGCGGCCGCCTTGCTCATTTCCCCTCCGGCTTTGTAGTTCTTCTGCCAGGATGTTGGCGATGGCGCCCGCATCTGGCGTGCCGACAGATGGCAGCATGGTAATCGGACTGTCCTGTCGGCGCGACATATCCGCTACTACCGCCACCGCCGCAGCGCGGCCGAGATGGCGCTCTGCTCGCTGGCGATGGTCTTGTCGCGGTCGGCGCCCGACGGGCGGTGGCCCTTGTTGGCCTCCTGCCTGGCCTTGCGGGCGGCGATGCTGGCGGCCGCCTCCTCGGGGGTCTCGCCCCGGCCGGTGATCCGCTTGTAGATGGCCCGTTCGGCCACGCCGGCCTGCTTCGCCGCGGCGCAGATGCGGGCGCGCAGCAGCGGGTCCCGGCGCTGCATCCTGCTGGCGGCTTCCTCCGGCGCCTCGCCGCACCGCCTCATCCGCTTGCGCAGGGCGTCCACCGTCACGCCGGCGTCCCGCGCCGCCTCGCGGATGGCTTCCGCCCGGGCCGATCTTCTCTCCCCCGGCGTCATGCCGTCTCACCTGCCGGCGACAGGCCGGAGGGGGTGCGCAGCATGGTGACGGCGGTCATGCTGCGCTCCTGAAAACGGCGAGCTGGGCCAGCACGGCTTCCAGCTCCTGGTTGAACTGTTCGACCGCGACGGCGATCTCGGCGATGCGCCGCTCGTCGCGCTCCACGCGGTGGATGAAGATCGGGAGACCGGGCCAATAGCTGGCGAAGTCGCACCAGCTGCGCCCGCTGACCCACACCCGCGCTTTCAGCGGCTACACCTGATCGGGCCTGCCCATACCGCGCAACCTCGCTGGTAGGGTTTTCGCGTGGACGATTACGACCCGACGAACATCCGCGGCCAGGAGCTCGCGCAGGCAGATGCGAAGACGCAAGCCAAGCTGGCCGACGAGACCGAGGGCACGGATCTGGTGTGGCTGATGAGCAGCAAGAGGGGGCGACGCATCGTGTGGCGGATCTTGAGCAGCGCTGGCGTGTTCAACCTCACGTTCAATTCCGACCCGCTGGTCATGGCCTTCGGTGAGGGCGCCCGCAGCCAGGGGCTGCGCATGCTGGCGAGGCTGCACGAGCTCTGCCCGCAGCGGTACACGACGATGGTGAAGGAGCAGGCGAGTGTCTGACGACACGCTGATGACCGGGCAGGCGGCTGGTGCCGATGATGCGGCTGCCGCTGCCGCTGGTGCAGACGATGCCGCCAAGGCCGGCGCCGCTCCCGCAGACGACCAGCAGGCCGCCGCCGCTCCCGCCGATGACAAGGGCGCAGCCGCTGAGGCTGCCGCCAAGGGAGGCGAGGATGCAGGCAAGGACGGCAAGGCAGCCGAGAAGCCGGCCGGCGCCCCCGACAGCTACGAGTTCAAGGCGCCAGACGGCGTCACCCTCGATGACGCGGTCGTCGGGGCGTTCGCGGAAGTCGCCAAGGACCTGAACCTGCCGCAGGAACAGGCCCAGAAGGTCATCGACAAGATCGCCCCGGTGCTTGCCACGCAGGCGACCGAGCGATTGCAGGCCGCCCGCACCGAGTGGGTGGAGAACGCCAAGGCCGACAAGGAGTTCGGTGGCGACAAGCTGGAAGAAAACCTCGGCGTGGCCAAGAAGGCACTGGAAACCTTCGCCACGCCGGAGCTGCGCACGTTACTGGAAGACTCCGGCCTCGGTGACCACCCTGACGTCATCAGGCTGTTTTTCCGTGTTGGCAAGGCCATCAGCGAAGACGGCGTTGTCAGCGGGAAGCCGGGGACATCCGCTCCCCAGTCCATCGCGCAGCGTATGTACCCCAACATGAACCCCTGACGGAGATAACAGATCATGGCAGTCCTGAACGCAGGCCAGCTCACCCTGGCGGACATGAGCAAGCGGCTCGGCCCTGATGGCAAGGTCGATCCCATCGCCGAGCTTCTGAGCCAGCAGAACGAGATCCTCGAGGACATCGTCTGGAAGGAAGCCAACCAGCCGACGAGCCACGTCGTCACGATCCGCACCGGCCTGCCGGCCGTCTACTGGCGCCAGTACAACGCTGGCGTGCCGACGAGCAAGAGCACCACGGCGCAGATCACTGAGCCGTGCGCCATGCTCGAGGCCCGCAGCCATATCGACGCAAAGCTCCTGACGCTGAACGGCAACTCGGCAGCCTTCCGGCTGAGCGAGGAGAGCCCGTTCATCGAGGCGATGAATCAGGAGATGACGGGCAAGATCTTCAACGGCAACGTCGCGGCCGACGCGAAGACATTCTCCGGCCTCGCCACCCGCTACAGCCTGGTCTCTGCCGGCAACGGCAACAACGTCATCAAGGCCGGCGGCTCCGGCTCCGACAATGCCTCGATCTACCTCATCGTGTGGGGCGAGCAGACGGCGTTCATGACCTTCCCCAAGGGCAGCCGCGCAGGCCTCAGCTCCCGCGACCTCGGCGAGGAGTCGGTGCAGGACGGCAGTGGCAACTGGTATCAGGCGGCCCGCTCACTGTACCAGTGGGATGCCGGCTTGGTGGTGAAGGATTGGCGCTACGTCGTTCGCATCGCGAACATCGACGTCAGCGACTGGATCGGCGTGACCGGCACGCAGGCGACTTCTGCTGTCACGAACCTCATCAAGCTGATGATGCGCGCCATCGCTCGCATCCCGAACTTCAGCATGGGCCGGGCGGCGTTCTATGCCAACCGCTCGATTCAGGAGGGCCTGATGATCCAGGCGCTGGACAAGTCGTCCAACGCGCTCGGCATCCAGCCTGCGCTGTCGCAGTTCGGCCAGAACATCAACCAGCTCACCTTCATGGGCATCCCGGTTCGCGGCGTCGACCAGCTCGGCATCGCTGAAACCCTCGTGCCCTAACCCATCCGGAGTACACGAACATGATGACTGATGCACTGACCACCTTCGCGGAAGGCGTGAGCGCAGCCACGACCGGCGTCGTGGGCGATGTGATGGACCTCGGCGTCGCCCGAGACATCGGGATCGGACGCCAGCTCTACTGCGTGATCAACGTGGATGTGGCGGTTGCCGGCGCCGCCGCCGGCGCCGAGGTCCAGTTCGAGGTCGTGACGGCCGCCGATGCGCCACTGACCTCCAGTCCCCTTGTCGTCGGGGCGTCCGCTGTACTGCTCGGAGCGAACCTCACACCGGCGATTGGGCCGATCGTGATTCCGCTCGGGCAGGTTGCGAACAACAACGCGCAGAATCGCCGCGGCCGGATATATCTCGGCCTGCGTGCAACCATCCTTGCCAACGGTCCGGCCACCGGCCTGGTGGTGAGCGCATACCTCACCGACACCGATGTCGTGTCGCCGCAGGGTCCGTACTACCCGAGCGGCTTCACCGTCGCGTAAGGGGTCGTCATGGCGAAGTACATCGTGCTCCGCGACACCTGGCTGTCGCACGAGTGCCGGGTGGCGAGGGCCGGCGAGGAGATCGAGACCGAGTTCCCGAAGGGCATGCGGCTGAGCGACAACCTCCAGCTCGCATCCCAGCGGGTAGAGGCCGGCGGCAAGGAGCGCAAGCCTCCTGCCGATGACCTGGGCTGATCCCTCCCCCAGCCCGGGCCTGCGACCGGTAACTACGGGGGCCTCGTGCCCCCGCTTTTTTTGGACGGATGACCGATGGCGTCTGAGGTAGACATCTGCAATCTCGCACTGGCGCACCTCGGCGACGAGGCCACGGTGTCCAGCATCGACCCGCCGGAGGGTTCGGCGCAGGCCGAGCACTGCGCGCGGTTCTACCCGATCGCCCGCGACACCCTGCTGGAGTCCCACGCATGGCGATTCGCCACCCGCCGCGAGGTGCTGGCGGAGCTTGCCGACGAGGTGCCCGGCTGGCGATTCGCCTACGCGCTGCCGGTCGATACGGTGCAGATCCTTGCGGTGCTGGGGCCGGACCAGTCGAGCGAGGAGGGCACGCAGGCCTTTGACGTGGAGATGGGCGCCGACGGGGCGGGCGTCATCCTCACCAACCAGCCCGAGGCGACCGTCCGCTATGTGGCACGGGTGACGGACAGCATCCGGTTCTCGCCGATGTTCATCGATGCGCTCGCGTGGCTGCTGGCCTCCTACCTTGCCGGGCCCGTCCTGAAGGGCGACGCTGGGGCCGCGATGGCGCGGGCCTGCCTGCAGTCGTTCATGATGGCGATCTCCGGCGCCCGTGTGTCGGACGCGAACCAGCGCCACGTCCTCACGGAGCGCACGCCAGGCTGGATCGCGGGGCGGTAGTCGGTGGCCAATACCCGCACGCTGCAGCGCTCATTCTCGGGCGGCGAGATCAGCCCGGAGATGTTCGGGCGCAACGACGACACCAAGTACCAGGCGGGCCTCGCGCGTTGCCGCAACTTCATCGTCCGCCCGCAGGGCCCAGTGGACAACCGCCCGGGCTTCGAGTTCGTCAGCCGCACCCGGTGGAGCGACGCCAACCCGCTGCTGGCCGCCGACAACCCAGAGCCGGTGCGGCTGATCCCGTTCACCTATTCGACCACGCAGACGATGGTGATCGAACTGGGGCCGGGGTATTTCCGGTTCCACAGCAACGGCCTCACCCTGCTGGATGCCGGATCGCCCTATGAAATATTCAACAGCTACGCCGCGGCCGACCTGTTCGACATCCACTACGTGCAGTCGGCAGACGTACTGACACTGGTCCATCCGGGCTACCCGCCGTCCGAACTGCGCCGCCTCGGCGCCACCAACTGGACGTTCACGCCAATCGACTTCACCCCGCAGATCAGCGCGCCGACCGGGCTGACGGCGACCGCCTCGGGGCACACGACGGCCAAGTACCTCTACGAGTACGTCGTCACCGCGGTGTCTGCCGATGGGCTGCAGGAGTCGGTGCCGTCCGTGATTGCCGGCGATACAGGGAACCTGTACGAGTCGGGCGGCATCGTGACGGTCAGCTGGACGGCTGTCGGCGGGGCGTCTTCATACAACGTCTACAAGATGCAGGGTGGTCTGTTCGGCTACGTCGGCTCGCCTACGGCCGCCACGTTCACGGACGACAACATCGCGCCGGACATGGGCAAGACCCCGCCGCGCTACGAGGGCGTGTTTGCAGGCAGCGGCGACTACCCGGGCGCGGTGTCCTACTTCGAGCAGCGGCGCGTGTTCGCCGGCACGCGCAACCAGCCGCAGAACATCTGGATGACGCGATCGGGCACCGAGTCGAACATGAGCTACTCGATCCCGGTGCGCGACGATGACCGGATCTCGTTCCGCGTGGCGGCCCGCGAGGCCAACACCATCCGGCATATCGTGCCGCTGAACGACCTGATGATGATGACGTCCTCGGCCGAGTGGCGGGTGACCAGCGTGAACAACGACGCGGTGACGCCGAGCAGCATCAGCGTGCGCCCACAGTCCTACATCGGCGCCAGCAACGTCCAGCCGATCATCGTCAACAACACGCTGCTCTATGGCGCGGCCCGCGGCGGGCACGTCTACGAGCTCGCCTACAGCTGGCAGGCCAGCGGCTTCGTGACAGGGGATGCCTCGATCCGGGCCGCCCACCTGTTCGACGACGACACCATCGTCGACATGTGCTACGCCAAGGCGCCGACGCCGATCGCGTGGTTCGTGACCGCGAGCGGGCGCCTGCTGGGGCTGACCTACGTGCCCGAGCAGCAGGTCGGTGCCTGGCACTGGCACGACACGGACGGGTGGTTCGAGTCCTGCACCACGGTCGCCGAGGGCGACGAGGACGTCCTGTACTGCGTGGTCCGCCGCAAGGTGGGCGGCTACATGCGCCGGTTCATCGAGCGGATGGCCTCGCGCCGGTTCGGCGCGCAGCAGGACGCCTTCTTCGTGGACAGCGGCGTGCGCTACTCGGGCGCTCCGACCGCGACCGTCAGCGGCCTCAATCATCTGGCTGGGAAGACGGTCAGCATTCTGGCCGACGGGGCGGTGATGCCTCAGAAGGAGGTGCCGGTCGGCGGCACGGTCAACATCGGCGTGGAGGCGAGCGTCGTGCAGGTCGGCCTGCCGATCGAGGCCGACATGCAGACGCTGCCGCTCGCGATCCAGCTGCAGGACGGCAGTGCCGGGCAGGGGCGGGTGAAGAACGTCAACCAGGTATGGCTGCGGGTGCTGCGCTCCTCAGGGATCTTCGCCGGCCCCGATGCCGACAACCTGGTCGAGGCCAAGCAGCGCACCACCGAGAACTACGGCGAGCCGCCGGCGCTGAAAAGCGACGAGATCAACATCCGGCTTTCACCATCGTGGGCGGCCAGCGGGCAGGTGTTCGTGCGCCAGTCTGACCCGTTGCCGCTCACGGTGGTGAGCCTCACGGCCGAAGTGTCACTGGGGGGCTGATATGGGCGCGCCATCACTTGTCATGCAGATCGGCGGGCTGGCCGCGTCCACCGCCGGCAGCTACTACGGGGCCTCGCAGCAGAAGATCGGCCTGCGCTCGGAGGCGAGCATCGCCGACATCAACGCGCGCCTCGCCGAGATGAGCGCGCAGTCGGCGCTGTTCAAGGGCGAGCGCGAGGTCGGGGCGCTGACCATGCGCGCCGGGCAGATGAAGGGCAGCCAGCGGGCGGCGATGGCCGCCAACGGCATTGACCTTGGCACCGGCAGCGCGGCCGAGGTGCAGGCCTCCACCGACGTCATGAAGGAGATGGACGCCAACACGTTGATCGCCAATGCCGTGCGCGAGGCCTGGGGCCACCGGACGCAGGCGACGAATTACCGCAACGAGGCGCTCATGAAGCGGGCCTCGGCGAAGGCCATCAAGCCGGGACTGACGGCTGCCAGCACGCTGCTCGGGGGTGCCGGCAGCGTCGCCTCGTCCTGGTACACGCTGAACAAGGAAGGGGCGCTGGACGGCACCGTCTTCGCCCTGAAGGGCTGATCCATGCCTCGCGTTCCCACCTACGACAGCCCGCAGGTCACGCCTACCACGCTGCCGCAGGTCCGCCTGACACCGCAGGCGATGCCCGATATTGCCGGCCAGCAGATGCGCGAGGCCGGGCAGGCGATGCAGCGCGCCGGGAGCGAGGTCAGCCGGATCGCCCTGCACCTTGCCCAGCAGGCCAACGAGACGAGGGCCGACGCGGCGCTCACCGAGTACGTGCGGGCCGACACCGACCTGCGCCTCGAGGCGCTCTCGCTCAAGGGCAACGATGCGGTCAACCGGCCGGACGGCAAGAACCTGCCCGACGAGTTCGTCGAGCGGGCCAACAAAGCGGCGAGCGAGATCGAGGGCCGGCTCGAGAACGCGGCCCAGCGCGAGGCCTTCCGTCGCCGCGTGACGCCGATGCAGGACTCGATGTACCAGCGCCTGGCCGTCCACCGGGTGGACCAGGAGCGCGCCTACGCGGGCGAGCAGCGGAAGGCCACCATCGACACGGCCATCTACCGGGGCGGCGTTCTGTGGGGCGACAAGGAGGAGGTGCAGCGGTCTGAGGACACCATCCGGTTGATGGTCGAGCAAGGCATCGAGGCCGACGGCGTGGCCGGCGACCCGCAGATCCGCGAGGCACGGATGCTGGCCGAGCTCTCCCCGCTGCACTCGGCCGTCATCAACGGCATGGCCGATGCCCACCGGGTGGACCTCGCCCGCGAGTACTACCAGCGCAACAGCGCCAGCATGACGCTGCAGGCGCGGGACCGGGCCATGCAGCTGCTGGAGACCGCCGACTTCGAGGAGCGCACGCAGGAAATCTCCGGCGGCCTGTACGCGAAGCACGGCGGCAACGCCGCAGCGGCCATCGCCGAGGCGCGCGAGAAGCTATCCGGCAAGGAGGAGGACGCAGTCATCAACCGCCTCAAGGGCCTCGACGCCGACCGCGTGGCGTTCCGTGAGCGGGCGCAGTCGGATGCGGCAGACGCGGCGTGGCGGATCTACGCGAACGACCGCGGCATGGACAACATTCCGCCGTCCCTGCTCGCTGCCATGGACGGCCGAGACATCGAGGCGATGCGGAGAACCGCGGCGGCGGAGTCTGGCGGAAACGACGTCAAGACCGACTCGGAGGCCTACTACTACCTGACCATGATGGCGGCCGACGACCCGCAGCAGTTCGCCGCCACCGACCTGCGCAGGTTCTACGACAAGCTTTCGCCAGCCGACCGCAATCACTTCGCCAACGCGCAGGCCACGCTTCTCGGCAAGACCCAGGACCATGGCGTAGCGACGGCGCAGCAGCAGATCGCCGCCACCATCAAGCTGCTTGGCCTCGTGGACAAGCGGGCCGGCCTGTTCGCGCAGGAGGCCAACAAGGCCTTGGACGCTGCGCAGCAGGACGCGGGCCGCAAGCTCACGCAGGAGGAGCGGCAGAAGACCATCGACTGGCTGGCGAGCGATGCCTCGACCCGCGCCAAGTTCTTCGGCATCGATATGCCATTCGGTGCCAGTTCGCGCGTATTCGAGGCTGAGGCCGCGGGCCTGCCGTACACGGTGAAGTTCTCCGATGCTGACAAGCGCAAGGCTCGTTCCGCGCTGGAGCGCCGAGGCGTCGTCAACCCGACTGACGAGCAGGTGGATGCCGTCATCCGTGCCGTGCGCGGGGTGAAGTGATGGACGAGTTCGACAAGGCGGCTTCCGGCCTGACCGACGACTTCGACGTCGCCGCCTCGCAGGTGGTCAACGATCAGCGCTCGGCCGTGCGCTCGAGCGTCTACGGGGCGCTTCAGGCGAACCCAGACCTTGCCGCCCGCACCATCAAGATGAGCCGGCAGACCGGCATCCCGGCCGAGATGGTCAAGAGCAACCTGCCGGAGATCGAGCGCAACGCCAAGATCGACGAGTACGACAAGCTGTTGCTCAATTCTCCGGTGACGGCAAAGTGGGTGCTCGAGGCGTTCTCCGCGTCTTGGCGCAGGCTCTGGCCGCCGCTCCCCCGAGGGGCTGGAAACATTCGATGGACGCATCTGATGCGGTCGCAATGTGGGACAGCAAGGAGGGAGCCGAGGCGGTTTTCTGGACAGACCTGAGCGGCAAGCTCGCGGAGGATGCCCCATCCATTGCAAGCTTCTCGCACTCAGTCAGTCGGTCTGCCATCAATCACATCCGCGAGCGTCACGGATCAGCGGAGCGTGAAGCCAAGCGTGGGCAGCTGGCTGTGAAGGCGGCGGACGTGGCGCGCATTCCTGAGATCGTCACCGGCTACGACGCGATCCGGACCGATCTGGAGACGGACCAAGGCTCGCAGCGCATCGCCTACGCCAAGGCGGTAGACGATGGCGTGATCGTGCTCATCGAGGACGTGAGCAATAAGCGCAAGGACATGCGCGCGGTGTCCATGTGGAAGTTCCCGCCGACGGCAGACCCACGCAGGCTGCTCGATTCGTCCCTGCAGGGCGGCGTCAAAATGGAAGAAGCCCGGAAAACCGGGCTTCTAGGTGACGCACTCCGCTCACTTCCGGACGATGAATCCGGCGCGCAAGCTCCGTCGCCTCGGAAAAGTGTAGGCCCGGAGCGAGGGGAACTCAACCAATCCGGCACCGAGTCGGACGCCGAGGCAGCCCGGCGCGAGCACGCGGAGACCGAGCGGGCCTACGGCGGGCGCGAGGCTTACGAGGCGGCCAAGGCGGCAGGGCAGACGAAGCTCAACTTCTTCCAGTGGGTGCAGGTCCGCACGCCGCGGTTCAAGCAGTGGTTGCGGACACCTACACGCTGAAACTCACCTGCTCAGGCGTGGCGGACGCGAGCGCCAAGGTGATCTGGACCCTGCCGACACAGAACACGGACGGCTCGCAGCTCACCAATCTGGCGTCCACCAAGGTCTACTACGGCTCGACCACGGGCGCGCTCACCCAGTCGCGCACGGTGCCCGTGCCCGGCACCACGACGACCTTCACTGATCTGGCGCCCGGTACGTGGCGGTTCCAAGCATCTGCGGTCAATGCCTCTGGCGTGGAGTCCGAGCGCACGGCGGTAGTGCAGAAGGTCATCGGCACTACGCCGACCGACGCCGAGACGGTGACGCTGGTCGTTAACCCGATCCCGCGCCCGCCGACGGCTGTGGCGGTGGAATGATCGATCCCGGCCAGCTCCGCATGTACATCGTGCGGCCCACGCTGGTCGCCATCGGCGCGTGGTCCAAGGCGGCCGAGGATCTCGTGATGGGGACGGCGGCGCAGGAAAGCCGCCTGACCTATCTCCGCCAGCTGGGCGGTGGGCCTGCGCTCGGCTTCTGGCAGATGGAGCCGGCGACCCATGACGACATCTGGAACAACTACCTCTCCCGCAAGCACGACCTCGCGACCAAGGTGCTGGGCGCCGCCGGCTTCGCGTCGCGCCCGTGGAGCGAGGCGCTGGTCTACAACCTGCGGTATGCCGCCGGCATGTGCCGCGTGCACTACCTGCGCAAGCCCGGCGCGATCCCGGACACGCTGGAGGGCCAGGCCGATTACTGGAAGGCCCACTACAACACCTACCTCGGCGCGGGGCACCCTGCGCAGTACGTCCGCAGTTATCACGCAGTCATAGGAGTCTGAGCATGAGCATCAAGACCTGGTGGGCAGAACGTCAGCAGAGCCACAAGCCGATCATCATCGCCATCCTCGTCGCGGTGGTGGTCGTTGCCGTCTGGA
>JACFNV010000183.1 GCA_019454675.1 Gammaproteobacteria bacterium
GCCGCCCCGCGCCCCGGCGCAGTCCGCGACCAGGGTTCCGGGCAGCGCCGCAGCCGCTGCCAGAGCGATCGCACCCGTGCCCGGCAGCGCATGGTGAAACGGCCCCATCGACAGCATGCGCACCAGCAGGTCGATTTCTTCAGCGACCACCGCCCGGCCGTCGCTGGCCGCGTAGCCGACCGGCGCCGCCACCAGCGCCAGCTTGGGCGTGGCCGGGCGCTCGCGCGTGGCCTGCGGCGCGTCGCGGGCCAGGCCCATGGCGACGGCGGCCTGGGCGCGCACGGCCTCGCAGCGCGCCAGCAGGCCGACATCCGGGTTCAGGGCCTGCGGCAATTCGACCCCTGCCAGGCCAAGCGCGGAGGCCGCCACGATGGCGGTTGGATTGCCGGCGTTGATCAGGGTGGCCTCGACCGGACCGAGGCCAGGCACCCGCAGCAGGTCGCGCACGCGCCCGGTCGGCAGCAGCGGGCGCGCGCCGCCCGCCGGATCGAGGAAGTCGAGCCGGATCTCGGCGCCGCCGAAGGCGACGCCATCGAGCCGGGACTTCCCGGTCTCCAGCACCTGCCCGCCGCGCATCGGCACATGGGCGATGATGCGCTCGCCCAGATTGGCCTGCCAGATGCGCACCTGTGCGATGCCATCGGCCGGCGCATCCTCCAACATCCCCTGCTGCAGGGCGAACGGGCCCACCGCCGCGGCGAGGTTGCCGCAGGAGCCGGACCAGTCGATCAGCGGCTGCTCGATCGCCACCGCGCCGAACAGGTAGTCGACGTCGCAGCCGGGCTGGCGCGAGCGCTGCACCAGCACCACCTTGCTGGTGCTCGAGGTCGCGCCGCCGACGCCATCGATCTGGCGCCCGTAGGGATCCGGGCTGCCGATGGCGCGCAGCAGCAGCGCGTCGCGCGCGGCCGATTCGGCCGGCAGGTCGCCGGTCCGGAAGAACAGGCCCTTGCTGGTGCCGCCGCGCATCCAGGTGGCCGGCAGCGCCAACACCTCCTCAGCCGGCATAGCGCTGCTCCAGCGCGTCCCAGGCCGGCTTGCCGACCAGGCGCTGGCGTTCGGCAAACGGCGCCACCAGCATCGGGTCCTCGGC
>JACFNV010000091.1 GCA_019454675.1 Gammaproteobacteria bacterium
TCATCGCCATGGGCAAGCTCGGCGGCCGCGAGCTCAACTTCTCCTCCGACATGGACCTGATCTTCGTCTATGTCGATGCGGGGCAGAGCGCTGGCCCGCGGCAGCTCGGCAACGAGGAATACTTCCGCCTGCTGTGCCAGAAGCTGGTGCAGCTGCTCGGCCAGCCCACCACCGAGGGCATCGTCTACCGCGTGGACCTGCGGCTGCGCCCCTTCGGCAACAGCGGGCCGCTGGCGGTCTCGCTGCCTGCGCTCGAAAACTACCTGATGCAGAACGGGCGCGACTGGGAGCGCTATGCCTACGTCAAGGCGCGGGTGATCAACGACTGGAGCGAGGCGGGCTGGTTCTACCGCGAAGTGGTGCGGCCCTTCGTCTACCGCCGCTACCTCGACTACGGCGTCTTCGGCTCGCTGCGCGAGATGAAGGCGCTGATCGAGGCCGAGGTGCGCCGCAAGGAGTTCGCGGCGAACATCAAGCTCGGCCCCGGCGGCATCCGCGAGATCGAGTTCATCGTGCAGTCGCTGCAGCTGGTGCGCGGCGGCAGCGTGGCTGCGCTGCGCGGCCAGCAGCTGCTCGGCTTGCTGCCCGCGCTGGCGGGACATGGCTACCTTGCCACCACGGCAGCCGACGAGCTGCACGCGGCCTACCTGTTCCTGCGGCGCCTGGAGAATGCGCTGCAGGCGCTGCGCGACCAGCAGCTGCACAGCTTGCCGGACGACCCGGCCGACCGCGCCCGCCTCGCGCTGCAGCTCGGTGCGGGTGGCTGGGACGAGGTGGCCGCGCAGCTGGCGCGCCCGCGCGCGGTAGGCACGGAACAAGGCGATGCACCGGCCGGTGGCCGCCTGCGCCGGGTCTGGCTGGAGGAGCTGCCTGCGGAGGAGGCGGCGACGCTGCTCGGCGAGGCGGGCTTCGGCGAATCCGGCCAGGTGCTGGAGCGGCTGCGCCGGCTGCACGCCGCCTCGAGCCTGCAGCGGCTCGACGCGCCGGGCCGCCAGCGCCTCGACCTGCTCATGCCGGCGCTGCTGGAGGCGGCCGGGCGCGAAGGGCAGTCCTCGCTCGCCATCGATGGCGTGGCGCATGTGGTCGAGGCCATCGGCCGCCGCTCGGCCTACTTCGCGCTGCTCAACGAGAACCCCGCGGCGCGCGAGCGGCTGGTCAGCATGTGCGGCCTGAGCAGTTTCCTGGCGCGGCAGATCGCCGAGCACCCGGTGCTGCTCGACGAGCTGCTGGACCCACGGCTGTTTGCCGAGCCGCCGACGCGCGCGGAGCTCGCCGGGGAGCTGCAGCGCCGGCTCGATGCGGTGAGCGGCGACGATGGCGAGCGCTGGCTGGAGGCGGTGCGCAACTTCCAGCGCGCCGCGGTGTTCCGCATTGCGGTGGCGGATCTCTCGGGCGTGCTGCCGCTGATGAAGGTCAGCGACCGGCTCACCGAGACCGCCGAGCTGGTGCTGCAGGCCTCCTGCGAGCAGGCCTGGCGCGAGCTCGCCACCCGCCATGGCGTGCCGCGCTGCGTGGTGGATGGCACGCCGCGGGCCGCGGCCTTCGGCATCATCGCCTACGGCAAGCTGGGCGGGCTCGAGCTCGGCTATGCCTCCGACCTCGACCTCGTGTTCCTGCACGATTCCGCGGGCGAGGCGCAGCAGACCGATGGCGGGCGCGTGCTCGAGAACGGCGTGTTTTTCGCCCGCCTCGCGCAGCGCATCATCAGCTTCGCCACCATGCTGACGCCGGGCGGCCACCTCTACGAGGTCGATACCCGCCTGCAGCCCGAAGGCCGCCGCGGGCTGCTGGTCTCGGGTCTCGCGGCCTTTGCCGCCTACCAGCGGGAGAAGGCCTGGACCTGGGAGCACCAGGCGCTGTTGCGCAGCCGTGGCATTGCCGGCGATGCGGGCGTGCTCGAATCCTTCGAGGCCATCCGACGCGAGGTGCTCACCGCCCATGTCCGTCGCGACCAGCTGCGCGAGGAAGTGCTGGCGATGCGCGAGCGCATGGCGCAGGAGCATGCACAGCCCGCGGCTGGCGACTTCGACATCAAGCATGACCGCGGTGGCGTCACCGACATCGAGTTCATCGTCCAGTACCTGGTGCTGCGCGCGGCCGGCGACCACCCGGAGCTGGTGCGCTGGTCCGACAACATCCGCCAGCTCGAGGCGCTGGCGGCCAGCGGCATCATGGCGGCCGACACGGCGGGCGTGCTCAGCGATACCTACCGCGATTACCGCGCGGAGCTCCACCACCTGGCGCTGGCGGGTCGCCCGGGGCTCATGCCCGGGGAGCGGGCGGAGCCTCTCGCCGCACGCATCCGCGCCATCTGGGACGAAGTATTCGGAGGCTGAGCGCCGCTGGCGCGGGGCGCGGCGCGGCAGGGCTTATAATCCTCCGCAGCCCAGGCCAAAGACCGGAGACCCGCCGTGCACGAGACGGATGCCCAGGATCCGCAGCTGATCCAGCCCAATGCCGAAAACCATTACCAGGTCACGCGCGCGGACCTGCCCCTGTCCTGCCCGATGCCGGGCATGCACCGCTGGAACTCGCACCCGCGGGTCTTCCTGCCCATCGAGGCTGCAGGCGGCAGCATCAAGTGCCCCTACTGCAGCGCAACCTACGAGCTGCGGGGCTGAGCGACCAGCCCGTGGCCGGGCCGCTGCTCGCCCACATCAACCTGGCACGCGGCTTCCGTGGCGGCGAGCGGCAGACCGAGCTGCTGGTGCGCGGCCTGGCCAGCGCCGGCTGGCGCCAGCGCCTGGTGGCGCGCTGGAACGAGGCACTCATCGCGCGCCTGGCGGATCTGCCGGGGCTTGAGCTGCAGGGGGTGAGGGGCCACGTGCCGAGCGCCACCGCGGCGCTCGGCGGTGCCGACCTGGTCCATGTCCACGAGGCGCGTGCGCTGCAGGCCGCCGGGCTCTCGCGGTTGCTCGGCGGCGCGCCCTACCTGGTGACGCGGCGGGTGCAGCAGGGGCCCTCGCACCACGCCCTCAACCGCGCCCTGTACCGGGGAGCGGCAGGGGTGGTGGTGCTGTCGCGCGCCATCGGCGCCTCGCTCCACGCGCTCGACCCGGCATTGCACTGGGAGGTGATCCCCAGCGCCCACGCCGCGCTCGACGTGGATCCCGCCCGCGCGGCGGCGCTGCGCGAGCGGCTGGGCGGCGGCTTCATCGTCGGCCACGTGGGTGCGCTGGTGGATGCGCACAAGGGCCAGCGACAGATCCTCGCGCTGGCGCGGCGGACGCTGCAGGCCGCGCCCGACATCCGCTACCTGCTGGTCGGCTCGGGTCGCGACGCGCAGGCGCTGCAGGCGGAGGCCGCAGGGCTGCCCAACGTGCACTTCGCCGGCCAGGTGGAGGATGTCGGCAGCCATCTCGCCGCCATGGATGCCTTCCTCTATCCTTCGCGGCACGAGGGGCTGGGTTCCATCCTGCTCGATGCCATGGCCTGCGGGCTGCCGGTGGTCGCCACCAGGGTGGGCGGCATCCCCGAGGTCGTCGTCGATGGCGAGAACGGCCTGCTGTGCGCGGTCGACGACATCGACGGGCTCGCGGCGGCGCTGCTCGGCCTGCATGCGGATGCGGCGCTGCGCCAGCGCATGGCGGCAACCAACCGCGCCCGTGCCGATGCCTACTCGCCCGCGGCCATGACCGCGCGCTACATCAACCTCTACCGGAGCCTGCTCCCCGGGGCAGTGGCAGCACATCCATGATCATCGTCACCGGCGGTGCCGGCTTCATCGGCTCGAACATCGTGCGCCAGCTCAATGCGGCCGGCATCGCGGACATCCTCGTCGTCGACGACCTGGGCGACGGCCACAAGGCGATGAACCTGGCCGCTGCACGCATCGCCGACTACATGGACCACGAGGACTTCCTCGCCCGCCTGCTGGCCGGCAGCGACTTCGGCGGCAAGGTGCGCGCGGTGCTGCACCAGGGCGCCTGCACCGTCACCACCGAGTGGGACGGGCGGCTGATGATGCGCCGCAACCACGAGTTCTCGCGCGAGCTGCTGCATTGGTGCCTGGCGCGCCAGGTGCCCCTGATCTATGCCTCCTCGGCCTCGGTCTATGGGGCGGGCCGCGAGTTCCGCGTGGTGCCCGAGTGCGAGCGCCCCATCAACGTCTACGCCTGGTCGAAGCTGGTCTTCGACCAGCACGTGCGCCGCCACCTCGCCGGTGCGCGCTCGCAGGTGGTCGGCCTGCGCTACTTCAACGTCTACGGGCCGGGCGAGGCGCACAAGGGCGGCATGGCGAGCGTCATCTGGCACTTCCGCAACCAGCTGCTGGAGGGCGACCGCGTGCGGCTCTTCGATGGCAGCCACGGCTTCGGCCCCGGCGAGCAGCGCCGCGACTTCATCCACGTGGACGATGTCGCCCGCGCCAACCTCTGGTTCCTCGAGCACGGCGGCAGCCGCGGCATCTTCAACCTCGGCACCGGCCGGGCGCGCAGCTTCAACGACGTGGCGCGCGCGGTGATCGACTGGCACGGCCGCGGCGAGATCCACTACGTGCCTTTCCCGGCCAGCCTGCTGGCGGGCTACCAGAGCTTCACCGAGGCGGACCTCGACACGCTGCGCCTGGCCGGCTACCGGCAGGACTTCATCGGCCTGGAGGAGGGCGTGCGGGCCTACCTCGACGCGCTGAAGGCGGATGCGGGCTGAGGCCTGCCGGCATGGCTCGTGGCGAGAGGATCCTGGTCGTCGGCCCCGCCTGGGTCGGCGACATGGTCATGGCGCAGTCGCTGCTGCACCTGCTGCGCGAGCGTGATGCAGGGGCGCTGATCGACGTCATCGGCCCGCCCTGGTCGGTGCCGCTCACCGCGCGCATGCCCGAGGTGCGCCGCGGCATCGCGCTCGACGTGCGCCACGGGGAGCTTGCCCTGCTGCGCCGCTGGCGCCTCGGGCGCAGCCTGCGCGGCGCCTACGACCGCGCCATCGTGCTGCCGCGCTCCTTCAAGGCTGCCCTGCCGCCCTGGGCGGCCCGCGTGCCGCTGCGCACCGGTTTTGCCGCCGAGGGCAGGCGCTGGCTGCTGAGCGATCCGCGCCCGCTCGATCGCGCCGTGCTGGACCAGACCGTCAAGCGCTTCCTCGCGCTCGGCCTGCCCGTCGGCGCGCCGCTGCCCGGGTCGCCGCCCCAGCCCGCCCTGCGGGTGGACCCGGCCAACCGCGATGCCCTGCTCGGGCGCTTCGGCCTCGGCCGTGCACCGGCGGTGGCGCTGATGCCGGGGGCCGCCTATGGCCCCGCCAAACAGTGGCCCATCGAGTACTACGCCGAGCTGGCGGCCGCCATCGTGGCCGATGGCGAGGAGGTGTGGGTGCTGGGCTCGGCGGGCGAGCGCCCGCTCGGCGAGCGGATCTGCGCGGTGGCGGGGCCGGGTGCCAGCAACCTGTGCGGACAGACCCGGCTCGAGGACAGCGTGGACCTGCTCTCGGCGGCACGTGCCGCGGTCAGCAACGACTCGGGCCTCATGCATGTCGCGGCTGCCGCCGGCACCCGGGTCATTGCGCTCTACGGCTCGAGCTCGCCGCGCTTCACCCCGCCGCTGACCGCACGGGCGGTCATCCACTACCTGGACCTCGACTGCAGCCCCTGCTTCCAGCGCGAGTGCCCGCTCGGCCACCTGAACTGCCTGCGCGGGATCACCGTGGCGGCGGTGAAGGCCTCGCTCGGCTGATCAGGGCCGGCCGTCGGGCCCGCCGAGCACGCGGTCGACGGCGGCCATCACCGCGGCAGGCGTGATCAGCTCCATGGCGGCCGGGTCGCGCACCCGCTGCCCCCAGCGCAGCTGCGACACCGGCACGCCGAACTCGCGCTGCACCGCTTCGGGATAGCGATCCACCACCAGCTCCTGGCTGAGGTAGGGGCCGGTGCGCCAGCGGTTGGAGCTGGCGTAGAGCCCCACCACCGGCGTGCGTACCGCGGTTGCCATGTGCGCCGGGCCCGAGTCGGGGCAGATCAGCAGCGCGGCGCGCTCGATCAGCGCCAGCAGCTGCTTGAGGCTGGTGCGGCCGATGAGGTTGGCGAGCGGCCTTGCCGCGGCTGCCTCCAGCGCCTTGCCGTAGTGGTTTTCGATGGCGGTATCGGCGCCGCTGAGGACGACCTGGGCATCGTACTTCCCTTGCAGCTGCGCGATGAGCGCGGCGTAGTGCTCGACCCGCCAGTTGCGGTAGTTGCGCAGGCGCTGGCTGCTGCAGGGGCTGATCACCACCAGCGGCCCCGTCCCGGGAGCCTGGGCGGCGGCAAAGGCGCGCTCGGCCGCGCCGAGCGGGATGTCCCAGCGCAGTTCGCGCCGGTGGATGCCGAGATGCTCGGCAAAGCCGAAGAAGCCGTCCATCACGTGCTGGCGCTCGCCCGCGGCGATGCGCTCGTTGCTGAACAGCCATTGCCCGTCACGCGCGCGCGCCCGGTCGAAGCCGATGCGCCGCTCGGCGCGCACGCAGCGGCTCAGCAGGTTGGCGCGCATCGAGGCATGCATGTGCAGCAGCACCGCGAAGCGCCTGTCCTGCAACTGCCGGCGGATGGCGGCGCGGCTGGCGCGCGGGTGGCGCTTGTCGAAGGTGATAAACTCCACGCCCTCGACGCCCTCCATCAGCCGATGCTCGGTCTGGCCGATGATCCAGGTGAAGCGGGTCTCCGGCCACGCGGCCTGGAGGGTCCTGAGCACCGGCAGCGCATGGCAGCAGTCACCGATGGCCGACAGCCGCAAGAGGCATACCGATTCCGGCCCGTTCCCGGATGATCGAGCGGATGAAGCTGGCATGCTTGCCGTGGGGCGCGTGGAGCGGCTCGGTGGGAGCGTCATCCTAAGCGATGCCTCCCTGGCCGGCCATCTGCAGGAAGCCAGCTTCGATCCGGCGGCGTGGCCCGATGCACGGCCGGTGACCGGCCATGGCAGGGGGCGTGGCACTACGCTGTTCATCCGCAGCGGCGAGCGGGACTGGGTACTGCGCCACTACCGCCGTGGGGGGCAGGTCGCCCGCCTCAGCGAGGATGCCTTTGTCTGGACTGGCGCGGAGCGCACGCGCTGCTTCCGCGAGTGGCGGCTGCTGGCGCGGCTGCATGCCGCCGGGCTGCCGGTGCCGCGGCCGGTGGCCGCCCGCTATGTGCGCCGCGGCCTGCTGTACCGTGCCGACCTCATCACCTGGCGGCTGGCCGGCGTCATGCCGCTGTCGGCAAGGCTGGCGGCGGGGCCGTTGCCCGAGGCGCTGTGGTGGCAGCTCGGCCACTGCATCGGCCGCTTCCATGCCGCCGGTGTCTTCCATGCCGACCTGAATGCGCACAACCTGCAGCTGCGCGATGACGACAAGGTCTTCCTGCTGGATTTCGACCGTGGCCGGATCATGGCCGGGGCGGGGGGCTGGCCGCGGCGCAACCTGGCGCGGCTGCAGCGCTCGCTCGCCAGGCTTGCCGGCGATGGCGTGGCCGGCTGCGGCGCCGGGGAGTGGTCGGCATTGCTGGCAGGTCATGCGGCTGGCGTGGCCGGCGCGGCGCCTTCCCCTTCCGCATAGGGGTCGGGGTAGGGCGCGGGGCGTCCCTTGAAGCGGCGATGCACCCAGTAGTACTGCTCGGGGGCCTCGCGGATGTGGCGCTCGAGGATGCCGTTGATGCGCAGGACATCGGCTGCCGGGTCGTTCCCCGGGAAATCCTCCAGTGCCGGCTCGATGCGGATGTCGTAGCCGCTGCCATCGGCGCGCCGCGTGGCGAGGTAGGGCACCACCGGCGCACGGCTCACGCGCGCCAGCCCGCTGAGCGCGCCACTGCTCATCGCCGGCACGCCGAAGAAGGGCACCAGCACGCTGCCCTTGCGCCGGAAGCTCTGGTCGGGTGCGTACCAGACGGTGTTGCCTTCGCCAAGGCAGCGGATCAGCTTGCGGATGCTGTCCTTGGGCACCAGGCGGCGGATGGTGCGGATGCGCATGCGCAGCAGCAGCGCATCCATCAGCGGGTTGCGGTTGGGCCGGTAGATGGCTGCCGTGCCGGGCACGTCCATGCACAGGCGCCGGCCGGAGAACTCCACGGTGGCGAAGTGGCCGCTGAGGAGGATGGCGCCACGGCCCCCCGCCAGCGCATCCTGGAGGTGCTCCAGGCCATCGATGCGCCAGAGCCGGCGTACCCGCGCATCGCTTGCCCACAGCGCCATGCCCAGCTCGATCAGCTGCAGGCCCAGCGAGTCGAAGTGGCGGCGCAGCAGCCGTCGGCGCTCGCCTTCCCCGAGCCCGGGGAAGCACAGGCGCAGGTTGGTGGCGGCGATGGCGCGCCGCTTGCGGGCCAGCAGCAGGCCGAGCCGGCCGAGCAGCCTGCCCGCCGCGCGCTGCCCGCGCAGCGGCAGCAGCACGAGCAGCCGCAGCAGGCCCAGGCCAAGCCAGGTGGGCCAGAAGCGCGGTTGCCAGAAGCGCAGCAGGGAGGGAGGGGTCATGCCTTGGGCGGTGTTCCGGTGGCGGGACGACATATGCTAGGTGCCCCCGCCGGCGCATGAAAGGCCCGGAGCCAATGCGGGACTTGAATTACGCCGGCTGGACACCACTAAATGGCATTCCCCGATCCTGCGGAGCAAGTCCGTCGTGATGAAGCGAATCTTCCTGTTCCTTGCCACCAACATCGCCGTCCTGGTGGTCCTGTCGGTGGTCGCCCGGCTGCTCGGGCTCGATCGC
>JACFNV010000092.1 GCA_019454675.1 Gammaproteobacteria bacterium
AGCGCTTGGGCCGCTGCAGGGCGTTGGCATCGACGCCGCCGGTGAGCACCTTGCCCGAGGACGGCGCCACCGTGTTGTAGGCGCGCGCCAGGCGGGTGATGGAATCGAGCAGGATCACCACGTCGCGCTTGTGCTCGACCAGGCGCTTGGCCTTCTCGATGACCATCTCGGCCACCTGCACGTGGCGGCTGGCGGGCTCGTCGAAGGTGCTGGACACCACCTCGCCACGCACCGAGCGCTGCATCTCGGTCACCTCCTCGGGGCGCTCGTCGATGAGCAGCACGATGAGGTAGGCATCGGGGAAGTTGGCGGTGATCGACAGCGCGATGTTCTGCAGCAGCATGGTCTTGCCGGCCTTCGGCGGCGAGACGATGAGCCCGCGCTGGCCGAGGCCGATGGGCGACACCAGGTCGATGATGCGCGCGGTCATGTCCTCCTTGCTGCCGTTGCCCTGCTCGAGCTTGAGGCGCGTCTTCGGGAACAGCGGCGTCAGGTTCTCGAACAGCACCTTGCTGCGCGAGGTGTCCGGCGCGTCATAGTTGATCTCGGCGACCTTGAGCAGCGCGAAATAGCGCTCGCTCTCCTTGGGCGGGCGCACCAGGCCCGACACGGTGTCGCCGGTGCGCAGGTTGAAGCGGCGGATCTGGCTGGGCGAGACGTAGATGTCGTCGGGGCCGGCGAGATAGGAGCCATCGGCCGAACGCAGGAAGCCGAAGCCGTCCTGGAGGATCTCCAGCACGCCGTCGCCGAAGATGTCCTGGCCGCTCTGGGCATGGGCCTTGAGGACCGCGAAGATGATGTCCTGCTTGCGCGAGCGGGCCATGTTCTCCAGCCCCATGGCCTCGGCCATGTTCACCAGCTCGCTCACCGGCTTGTTCTTCAGCTCGTTGAGCTTCATCACATTGCGGCCGGAGAGATCCAGCTCGCTGCGCGAGATGACGTCATCCTCGCTGAAGGTCGGTGCGTCCTCCTCGTGGCCGCGGCGCATCCGCGGGTGCTGTTGCTGCTGCTGGCGCGTGGCCGGGTCGGCCACGTTGCCGCTCTTGTTGCGGTTGCCCTGCTGCTTGCCGCGGCCGCGTGCCGCATTGCCGAGATAGCCTCTCACAGTTTTGAATCCAGTAATTTCTTGAGGTTGTCCTTGGAAAGCATGCCGACCTGCTGGGCCTGGATGGCGCCGTTCTTGAACAGCAGGAGCGTCGGGATGCTGCGTATGCCGTAACGCATGGCGGTGGCCTGGTTGGAATCGACGTTGACCTTGGCGATGCGCAACCGGCCGTCGTACTCGGTGGCGATCTGCTCGAGCACCGGGGCAATCATCTTGCAGGGGCCGCACCACTCGGCCCAGAAGTCCACCAGCACGGGGACATCGGCCTGCAGTACCTGGGAATCGAAAGTGTCTTCGGATATATGGACGATGCTCATGGTCTCGTGATCAGCCTCGCAGATGCTCCGGTTTGATGGGGTCCGCGCGCGCCTCAAGGGGCGGCAGGCGGCATGCACCCGGCAGGGATGTTTCAGCCTGAGACAGGGCCAAGGGCCGGATTCAGGCACAATGCCGGGATGGGATGCGAAGTTTCCTTCGGCAGGATTCAGTCAGCGGTAGTGGCCTCGGGCCGGCCGGATGCGGTCAACGGGCCGCAGTGAACTGGCCTCAATTTGAACCTGTCGTCGGTCATTTTGCAAGTACCCGGAACCGATTTCCGCTATCGTGTGCGCGCCATGAATGAATCAAAGAACATAGCATTTACCCGGCTCGGCCTGCCCGAGGTCATCCTGGAAGGGGTCCGTCGCGCAGGTTTCCAGACCTGCACGCCGATCCAGAGCCAGACACTGCCGCTGGCCCTGCAGGGCGAGGATGTCGCCGGCCAGGCGCAGACCGGCACCGGCAAGACCGCCGCCTTCCTCATCGCCACCTTCAACCACCTGTTGAGCCACGCCCCGCCGGATGCCGACCAGCTGGACGGCCCCAGGGCGGTGATCATGGCGCCGACACGCGAGCTCGCCGTGCAGATCCATGCCGATGCCATGGTCCTCGGCAGTGCCACCGGGCTGCGCATCGCGGTCGTCTTCGGCGGCACCGACTACGACAAGCAGCGCGACCAGCTGGCCGCCGGCGTGGACGTGCTGATCGGCACCCCGGGCCGGCTGATCGACTTCTTCAAGCAGCGCATCTTCTCTTTGCGCCACGTGCAGGCGATGGTGCTCGACGAAGCCGACCGCATGTTCGACCTCGGCTTCATCAAGGACATCCGCTTCGTGCTGCGGCGGCTGCCGCCCTTCGACCGCCGCCTCAACATGCTGTTCTCGGCCACGCTGAGCTACCGGGTGCTGGAGCTGGCCTACGAGCACATGAACAACCCGCACCTGGTGCAGATCGAGCCCGACAAGAAGACGGTCGACAACATCACCCAGGTCGTCTACTTCCCCGCCAACCAGGAAAAGCCCGGGCTGCTGATCGCGCTCATGCGCCGCATGCAGGCCTCGCGCACCATGGTGTTCGTCAACACCAAGCGCGAGGCCGACCACGTGGCCCACATCCTCGAAGCCAACGGCATCGGCGCGGCCGCCATCTCCGGCGATGTGCCGCAGCCCAAGCGCCTGAAGATGCTGAAGAACTTCCAGGAGGGCACGCTGCCGGTGCTGGTTGCCACCGACGTTGCCTCGCGCGGGCTGCATGTGCCCGACGTCAGCCTGGTGGTGAACTACGACCTGCCGCAGGATGCCGCAGACTATGTCCACCGCATCGGGCGCACGGCGCGTGCCGGCGCCAGCGGCGACTCCATCAGCTTTGCCTGCGAAAGCTATGCGGTGACGTTGCCCGAGATCGAGGCCTACATCGGCTATCGCCTGCCGGTGGGCCAGCTCGACCCCGGCCTGCTGGTGGACGTCAAGATCCCGCCGCGCGAGAACCGCTCACGCTTCGCCGGTCGCCCCAGGCCCGGCGGTGGCCAGGGCCGCGGTGGTGGTGGCGGACGCAGCAGCGGCCAGCGCCCCGGGCGCAAGCGCCGCTGATACCGGCCCGGGCAACAGTCCGGCCACGCCCTCGACCGACATGAAGGCACCCGCCGGCTTCGCCGGCAGGTGGCTGTCGGGCCTGCTGATGGCCACCACGCCGGCAAGGCCGAACGCGGCGGCAGCGGCCAGCACCGGCTGGCTGTCGTCCACGAACAACGTGCGCCGCGGATCGAAGCCGAGCCGCGCCTGCAGGCGCGGCCAGAAAGCGGCAGCCTCCTTCGGCAAGCCCAGCGTGTGCGAACTCAGGCAGACATCGAGGGATTGCCCGAGCCCGGTCACGCCATCCTTGATGGCCAGGGAATCCGCATGCGCATTGGTGACCAGCACCAGCCGCTTGCCCGCGGCCCGCGCCGCACCCAGGAAATCCCTGGCGCCCGGCAGGTAGCGGATGCGGTGGCTGCAGGCCTCCTTGAGCGCACGCAGGTCGAGGCTGAGGGCCCCGGTCCAGTAATCGAGGCAGTACCAGTCGAGGCTGCCCTGCTTGAGCGCGTAATGCGCAAGCACCTGCTCGCGCGCATCGGCCAGCGCGATGCCGCTGGAACGCGCCAGCCAGCGCGGCACCGCCTCGCGCCAGAACCAGTTGTCGAAGGACAGGTCGAGGAGGGTGCCATCCATGTCCAGCAGGAGCGTGTCGCAGGCCTGCCACAGGCCGGCCGCCGCCGGGCTGGAGAAGCCGCGGGTCATGCCCGGTCAAGCCATGATGCAGTGCTGTCCACCACCACATTCTAGCCGCTCCCCCTGCGCGGCACGGCCATGGCGCAAGGCGTTTTGCATTAGAATGGACACCATTCCCGAAGGCGTTTCCAGCCCTGCTGCACCGCTGCGCTGGCGCCAGCGCACAGCGGCCGAGAAGCGATGAGCACCAGCAACGTCGACACCGACACCTTCAAGAACAGGATCCGCATCAACCTGAAGGAGCTGCGCATCCAGCATCGCGATCTGGATGTCGCCATCGCCGAACTGGCCAGGAATCCGCATGCGGATCAGCTGCGGGTCAGCCGCCTGAAGAAGCAGAAGCTGCGCCTCAAGGACATGATCAGCCGGCTGGAAAGCCAGCTGATCCCCGATCTCAACGCCTGAGCCCGGATCATCACCGGCGCTCCTGTCGGGCAGTTTGACAGTCCACGAAGGAACGCAAGTCATTGTTTTAAATGGTCTTGCGATCTGTCTCGTGACGAGAGCCCGGGGTCGCGCCACCCACACCCGTCGGATATCTTGACAACCAACCCCGCGACCCCGGTTGCAGCCGCACCACGGCATGACGACCGCCGGCCCGCTGCGACCGCCAGGTGTGATCGCGTTCACGCAAACGGCGGTCGATGCGGGCTTAAGTCAAGCCGGCCGCGGTCCCGGCCACGGCTGGCATGCGAGCTGCATTGATACCCGCGAGAGGCAAGGAATTGCTCTCGCACACAAACCCCAACGCAATCGCAAACAACACAACGCACAACCCAGGCCTCATAAAAACAACAAGAAACAGGCCGCCGCGACAAGAAGAAGAAAAAAGCACAACCCCTGATATCCGCGCCCAAATTCACCGCCCCGTAAGGGGCGGTTTTTTTTGCCTGTGGCGGACGGCTGCGTAGACTGGCGGGCATGACCCTGCTGGTGGCGGATATCGGTGGTACCAACACGCGCTGCGCGCTTGCCGCACCGTCCGGCATCGGGCCCTTCAGCCGCTATCGCAACGCGGACTTTCCCGATCCCGCCACGCTGCTCGGGCGCTACCTCGACGGATTGCCCCCCGCGCGGCGGCCGCGGCTGGCCGCCCTCGCCATCGCCGCCCCCATCCGCGGCGATGAAGTGCAGATGTCGAACATCGACTGGCGCTTCTCGCGCCCGGCGCTGCGTGCGGCGCTGGCGCTCGACGAACTGCTGCTGGTCAATGATTTCGCGGCGCTGGCCCGCGCATTGCCCGAACTGGCCCCGGCCGACCTCGCCGCCATCGGTGGCGGCCGGCCGGTACCGGATGCGCCTCGCATCGTCCTCGGGCCCGGCACGGGCCTCGGTGTCGCCGCCCTGGTCCGGGTGGGCGGCCAATGGGTCGGCCTGCCCGGCGAGGGTGGCCATGTGACCCTCGGCAGCTGCACCGACCAGGAAGAAGCCGTGCTGCGGGCGGCACGCCAGCGCTACGGGCACTGCTCGGCCGAGCGCATCCTCTCGGGGCATGGCCTGTCATTCCTTCACGAGGCCCTGCATGGCGGCGTGACGCGCCCGGCCGAGGCCATCGGCGCAGCCCTCGCCGACGGCGAGCCCGCGGCGGTGGCAAGCTTCGGGCTGTTCTTCGGCCTGCTCGGCAACATGGCCGGCAACCTGGCATTGACGCTGGGTGCCTTCGGCGGCGTGTACATCGCCGGCGGCATCGTGCCGCGCTATCTCGACAGCCTCGCCCGCTCCTCCTTCCGCGAGCGCTTCGAGGCCAAGGGCCGTTTTCGCGGCTACCTGCGCGACATCCCGACCTGGGTGATCACCGATCCGGTACCGGCGCTCAAGGGACTCGCCGCCCTCGCCGCGGACAGGGGGCTCATCTAGGGCGCCTGCTCCCCGATGGCCTCGTCCAGCCTGCCCTTGCGCTCCAGCGCCAGCTCGTCGACCGCTCGAGCGGCTCGTGGACGGCATCGGACAATTCACGGGAGGTCGGCTCCGTGCCGCCCGGATCGCCGGCGGCCTCCGGTTCCTGCACCCCGCCGCACCCGGCCAGCACCACTCCCGCCAACAGCAGCATCCTGTACATCGGCTTCTCCTTTTGCATCCGGCGCGAAGCCCCAGAGCAGGGCATCGAGCCCGGCATGGGCATCCAGCAACCGCCGTGACACGCGGCCACCACGGACCTCGACACCCTCGGCGCGCAACCTTGCCACCTGCTCCCTGAATGCTGGCGAGCCCGCCGGCAGGGAAATGCGCCCGGCGGCATTCACCACCCGGTGCCAGGGCAGCCCGGGCGGGCACTGTGCCAGCGCCCGCCCCACCTGGCGCGCCCCCCGCGGCAGGCCCGCCTGCGCGGCGACCTGCCCGTAGCTTGCCACCACGCCGGGGGGAATGGCGGTCACCACCGCATAGATGCGCCGGCGGCGCTCCGCCGCAGGATCCGCTTCCTGCAGGTGGCTGCTCATGCCCACGGCATGGGGCCCCGCTGCGGCGATTCCCACTGCACGGCCTCCGGCGGCACCACCCTCAGGGCAGCAGCAGCGTGGAACCGGTGGTGCGGCGCGCCTCGAGATCGCGGTGCGCACGCGCCGTCTCGACCAGCGGATAGGTCTGGCCCACGTGTACCTTGATCGCACCACTGCCGATCAGCGCGAAGAGCTCCTGCGTCCCCGCCTCGAGGCCGGCGCGGTCGGCAATGAAGTCGAACAGCGATGGCCGGGTCAGGTACAGCGACCCGCGGCGCGCAAGCTCCAGCGGCGTGAAGGGCTCGACGGGGCCGGAGGCATTGCCATAGCTCACCATGACCCCGTGCTTGCGCAGGCAGTCCAGCGATTGGGTGAAGGTATCCCTGCCGATCGAGTCATAGGCCGCGGCGACCCCCTCGCCCCCGGTCAGCTCGCGCACCCTGGCGGCAAACCCGGCGGTATCGGCAAGCAGCACCTCCGCATAGCCGTTGCGGCGGGCAAGCGCCGCCTTCTCGGCGGTGCCGGTCACGCCGATGGCGCGCACGCCGAGGCTGGCCGCCCACTGGCCGAGGATCAGGCCGACGCCACCCGCCGCCGCATAGGCCAGCACGCTGTCACCACGCCGGACGGGATAACTGCGGCGCAGGAGGTACCAAGCGGTCAGCCCCTTGAGCATGACCGCGGCCGCCACCTGGTCGCTGATGCCCGCGGGCAGGCTGACCAGCCGCTCGGCTGCCAGCACCCGCTTCTCGGCATAGGCACCCGGCGGCGGACTACAGTAGGCCACCCGATCCCCGGCCGCCAGCGTGGTGACGCCCGGCCCCACCGCCTCGACCACGCCGGCGGCCTCCATGCCCAGGCCGGCGGGGAAGGCCAGCGGGTAGAGGCCCGAGCGGTGGTAGGTATCGATGAAGTTCAGGCCGATGGCGGTGTGCCGGACGAGCACCTGGCCGGGTCCCGCCACCGGTTCCGGGGCATCGACCCATTCAAGGACTTCGGGGCCGCCGCATCGATTGATCTGGATCAGCTTCATGAATCAGGGGTCCTGCAATGACGAATTTGTGAGGGCATGGCGGGCCAGCCGCCGGCAGGCATCAGTATAATCAGCCGCGATCTTCCCCCAAGCCATCCCCATGCAAGACACCATCCTCATAGCCGGCGCTGGCCAGGCAGCAGCCCAGGCGATCATATCGCTGCGCCACGGCGGCTATGGCGGTCGCATCATCCTCGCCGGCGAAGAACCCTACCTGCCCTACCAGCGCCCGCCCCTGTCGAAGAAGTTCCTCGCCGGCGGCATCGAAGCGGAACGGCTGCAGCTGCGTCCGGAGCACTTCTACCGGGACAACGGCATCGAGCTGCGGCTCGGCAGCCGCGTGGAGGCGATCGATCCGGCCGGCCACACGGCCCGCATCGATGGCGACAAGCTCCGTTACGACAAGCTGGTCCTCGCCACCGGCAGCCAGGTCCGCCGCATCCCGGTGCCGGGGCAGGACCTGCCCCATGTCCACTACCTGCGCACCATCGACGACGTGCGCGGCATCCAGCAGGATTTCCTGCCCGGGCGGCGCATGGTGGTGATCGGCGGCGGCTACATCGGCCTGGAAGTGGCGGCAGTGGCGGCCACCGCCGGGCTCGAGGTCACGGTGGTGGAGATTGCCGAGCGCCTCATGGTGCGCACGGTGGCGGCGACCATCTCCAGCTTCTATCTCGAGGCGCATCGTGCCGCCGGCGTGGACATCCGCCTGCAGACCGGCATCACCGCCATCCGCCGCAACGGTGACGGGCTGCTGCTGGACTGCACCACCGGCGAACAGCTCGCTGCGGACGTGGTGGTGGCGGGGGTGGGCATCCTGCCCGCCGTCGGGCTGGCGCAGGAGGCGGGACTGGAATGCCGCAACGGCATCGTGGTCGACGAGTTCTGCCGCACCAGCGATCCCGACATCTATGCCGCGGGCGACTGCAGCTTCCACCCCAACGCGCTGCTCGAGCGGCGGCTGCGGCTCGAGTCCGTGCACAATGCCACCGAGCAGGGCAGGACCGCAGCACTGCACATCCTCGGCCAGGCGGCCCCCTACGCGCAGATCCCCTGGTTCTGGTCCGACCAGTACGACCTCAAGCTGCAGATGACCGGCATCGCCGAGGACTACACCACCATGGTCATGCGCGGCGATCCCTCCCGGCGCGCCTTTGCCCTCTTCTATTTCCGCGACGGGCAACTCATCGCGGTGCATGCCGTCAACAGCCCGCGCGAGTTCATGCTGTCGAAGAAGCTGATCGCCGATGGTGCGCAGCTCGACGCTGCGGCCGTCGCCGACAGCAGCGTGCCGTTCAAGGACCTGGCGGAGGCTGCCCTCGGCCGCTGAGAGCCGCTCACTCGG
>JACFNV010000184.1 GCA_019454675.1 Gammaproteobacteria bacterium
GGTTTGGTTGAGGACAACATCTCCCCCATGCCAGTGGTTGCCTTTGCACAGCCGCCTTATTGTGTGACGGTCGCCGAGGCTGTGGCGCGACGGCGGTGCAACGTCAGCCAGCCCAGCATCACCAGTACAACGGCGATGAGCGGCAGCATCAGGGTGTTGATGGTTTCCCATCCCGAAGTGTTCAGCAGGCGCCCCGAGCCGAACGACGCCACTGCCACGGTGCCGAACACCAGGAAGTCATTGAGCGCCTGCACCTTTGCTCGCTCTGCGGGCGTGTAGGTGTCGGTCACCATGGCCGTGGCGCCGATGAAGCCGAAGTTCCAGCCTACGCCTAGCAGGATCAGCGAGCCCCAGAAGTGCAACAGCTCCAGCCCGGCCAATGCCAGCAGGCCAGAGGCGGCGATCAACACCAGACCCAGCGCCGTGATGGCGATCTTGCCGAAGCGGGCGATCAAGTGGCCGGTGAAGAAGCTCGGGGCAAACATGGCCAGCACGTGCCACTGGATGCCCAGTGCGGCTTCGCCGACCGTGTGGCCGCATCCGACCATGGCCATCGGGGCAGCGGTCATGATGAAGGCCATCAGGCCATACGAGACGATGCCCGCAGTGACCGCCACGACAAAGCCAGGGCTGCGGGCAATGGTGCCAAGCGGCCGTGCGGTGCCTTCGACCACTGCCGACTGAGGTGGCGCTGCGCGCAGCATCCACAGGAGCGGCAAGGCCAGCAGGGCTAGGCCGGCCTGCCCGAGGAAGCTGCCGGCGAACGGCGCCGTCGGCCACGCATCGCGCGTCCAGATGACGACCTGCGGGCCGATGACGGCGGCAACCAGGCCACCCACCATGATGCGCGAGATGGCCTTAGCCCGCTTCGACGGTTCGACCGCATCGGTAGCGGCGAAGCGGTAGCTCTGCACGCAGGCGCCGTAGAAGCCAGCCATGGCGGTGCCCACGCAGAAGGTGGCGAAGTCGCCTTGGACGACCCCGAAGGTGGCGATCAGCCCGGAGATGCTGCCCAGCAGCGCGCCCAGTACATAGGCCACGCGGCGGCCCAGGCGGCGCATGAGCATCGCTGCG
>JACFNV010000185.1 GCA_019454675.1 Gammaproteobacteria bacterium
GATTGCCGATCCCCGGTTCCCGCGCCCAGAACGGCACCAGGCCCCAGCGCAGGCTGACCCCCTCGGCCGCGCCGTCGGCAGCCCTGCGGATCGCCGCCACCTGCTGGCTGGGCGCGATGTTGTAGCGCGGCTCCAGCTCGAAGGGGAACTGCACGCCGAAGGCAGCGAGCACGGCTTCACGGGGTGAATGGAAGGCGAAGCGACCGCACATGACCGCATGATAGCGGCCCTGCTGCTAGCTGCGGATGCCGGTACCGCGGCGAATCAGCAGCAGGCAGACGCCGAACAACAGCGCGGCGAACGCCAGGATGATGGCGTAGGCGAGGCCGATGTCGATGTCGGAGACGCCCAGCATGCCGTAGCGGAAAGCGTTGACCATGTAGAGGATCGGGTTGAGCCGCGAAAGCTGCTGCGCAAACTCCGGTAGCAGCGCGATCGAGTAGAACACGCCACCCAGGTAGCTCAGCGGCGCCAGCACGAAGGAGGGGATGATGGAAACGTCATCGAAATTCTTCGCCAGGATGGCGTTGATGAGCCCGCCCAGGGAAAACACGAAGGCCGTCAGCACCACCACCGAGAATGTCACCAGCACATGGGCCACGTGCAGGTGGGTGAAGAACAGCGCCACCACGGTGACCGCGGCTGCCACCGCCAGGCCGCGCACCATGCCGCCGAGGGCGTGGCCGAGGACGATGGCCCAGCTGGCCATGGGGGCCACCAGCATCTCCTCCAGGTGGCGCTGCATCTTCGCCGCGAAGAACGACGACACGACATTGCCGTAGGAGGTAGTGATGACCTGCATCATGATGAGGCCGGGGGCGATGTACTGCGCGTAGTCGTAGCCGTCCATCTGGCCGATGCGCCGCCCGATCAGGTTGCCGAAGATGAGGAAGTACAGCGCCGTGGTCATCGCCGGCGGCAGGATGGTCTGCAGCCAGATGCGGAACACCCGCGTGCATTCCTTGCGCACCAGGGTGCACAGCGCCACCAGTTGGGTACCCGCGGTCATCGGTGGCGTTCCATCAGCCCGGCCGCGGTGAACGCGCCGTGAGCCGGATGAACAGCT
>JACFNV010000003.1:0-15220 GCA_019454675.1 Gammaproteobacteria bacterium
GAGTAGCCATGCAGGATGCAACGCGACGCCGGCTCGGCCTGTGGCTGCCCATCATCGCGGGCACTGCGGCGCTCATCCTCTGGCTGCTGTGGCCGCGCGCGGTGGCGGTGGACTTCGTCCGCGCCAGCCGCGGCCCCATCGAGGTATCGGTGAGCGACGAGGGCGAGACCCGCATCAGCGACGTCTACCTGGTCGCCGCCCCGGTGGCGGGGCTGATGCGCCGCATCCCGCTCAAGGCGGGCGACGAGGTCATCGCCAACCGGACGCTGATTGCCCGCATCGAGCCCGGCGACCCCGCCTTCCTCGACCAGCGCAGCAGCACCGAGGCGCAAGCCGAGGCCGCGGCCGCGCAGGCCACCCAACGGCTGGCGGCGGCCTCGGTGGAACGGGCGGCCGCCGATGCCGAGCTTGCCGCCACCGAGCTGCAGCGCTACCGCGGGCTTGCCGCCGCGCACACCATAGCGGCCAGCGAGCTCGATGCCGCCGAACACCGCGCACGCGCCGCGCACGCCGCGCTCGAGGAAGCGCGCGCCGGGCTGCGCATGCGCGAGGCCGAACTCGCCCGGGCGCAGGCCCGGCTGATGCCGCCGGGGACGGCCCGGGGCAACCGCGGCAAGGATTGCGATTGCATCGAGGTGTTCTCCCCGGTGAGCGGCAGGCTGCTGCGGCTGCTGCAGGAAAGCGAAGCCGTGGTGGGCGCGGGAACGCCACTGGTCGAGGTCGGCGATCCGGCGCAGCTGGAGATCGTCCTCGACCTGCTCTCCACCGAGGCCGTCAGGGTGCGCCCCGGCCAGCCGGTGCGGGTCGAGGGCTGGGGCGGCGCGGGCAGCCTCGCCGCCCGCGTGCGGCGGGTGGAGCCCTCCGGCTTCACCAAGGTCTCGGCGCTCGGCATCGAGGAGCAGCGGGTCAACGTCATCATCGACTTCAGCGAGCCGCCCGAGCGCTGGCAGCAGCTTGGCCACGGCTACCGCGTCGAGCCGCGCATCATCCTCGCGGCGGCGGCGGACGTGCTCAAGGTGCCGCGTGCTGCGCTGTTCCGCGATGGCGACAGCTGGGCGGTGTTCGTCCGCGATGGCGGGCGCGCTCGGTTGCAGCGGGTGGAGATCGGCCTCGACAACAGCCTCGAAGCCGAAGTGGTGGCGGGGCTCGCGGAGGGCGAGGAAGTGGTCATGCAGCCCGGCGGGCGGGTGGCTGCAGGATCGCGGGTGAGGCCGCGGGACTGAGGCAGTCCCGCTAGAATGCCCGCATGGATGATCCCTCACGCATCGAGGCGCTAGAGTTCAAGTGCGCCTACCTCGAACGCAGCGCGCAGGAGCTCAGCGACGTGCTGGCACGCCAGCAGCAGGAGCTCGACCGCGCCCGCGCCCGCATCGAAGACCTTGCCCGGCAGCTCGAGGCGCTCGACATGGTAGCCGGCGGCACCGGTGGCCCGCCCGACCCGCGCAGCGAGATCCCGCCGCATTATTAGACGAGCCGGGCGATGCCGGCCCGCGCCGGCAACACCGCTGGCGCGGGCGGCCTGCCCGGCGAGACCAGAGCCCCTGTCTGCCGATGCACTTCCATGAGCTGCCTTGTAGAATGCGGTGCCATTCCGGGGCCCTCAGGCAGACCATGGCTCAACCAGCAGCGGTGCCAGACGCTGGCACCACCTCCAGCGATTTCTGTGAAGTCAGCGAGCTGGCCGGGGAGCCCATTTCCGGCGAGCAGCTCCAGCGGCTGTGCCATCGCTACTTCTGGGCGCTGGAGCACTGCCATAACAGGGACGTGGTGGAGCTCGCCTGCGGTACCGGGCCCGGCCTCGGCATCCTCGCCAAGGCCGCACGCAGCTTCGATGCCGGAGATTTCAGCGAACGGATGGTCGAGCGCGTGCGCGCCCATTATGGCGACCGCATCCGGATACAGTCATTCGCGGCACAGAACATGCCCTATCCCGATCACTCGCGCGACGTGATCGTCCTCTTCGAGGCGCTGTACTACCTGCCCGACGCAGGGGCATTTTTCCGCGAGTGCCGACGGGTCCTGCGTCCGGGCGGCCAACTGCTGATCGCCACCGCCAACAAGGATCTTGCCGATTTCAACCCGAGCCCGCACAGCCATCGCTATCTGGGTACGGCCGAGCTGCATCGGGAGCTTGCGGATGAGGGATTCGATGCCCGCTGCTTTGGCTACCTCGACGTCGGCACGCTGTCGCTGCGCCAGAAGCTCCTGCGCCCGATCAAGAAACTGGTCGTGGCATCCGGCCTGATGCCGAAAACCATGCGCGGCAAACGTTTGCTCAAGCGCCTGGTATTCGGCCGGCTGGCACCGATGCCTGCAGAGCTGGCCAACGACATGCAACCCACCGATCTTGCAGACGCGCTGACGGCTCTGCCGCAAGGCGTTGCCGATCGGCGTCACAAGGTCATCTACTGCGAGGCCACGCTGCGCGCCTGAACAACGGGTCGTCGCGGACATTCCATCATCCAGCAAGGATTTCACTCCCCCATGAAGCAGAGACAGATCCCGTTCTTCAATTACCGCGCCCTGTTCGAAGCCCAGGAACAGGAGCTGACGGCGGCTGTCGTCGATGTCATGCACCGTGGCGCCTACATCCTCCAGCAGGATCTGGCCGATTTCGAGCAACAGCTCCGTGAATTCCTCGGCGTGAAATACGCATTCGGGGTGGCCGACGGCACCAACGCACTGATCATCTCGCTCCAGGCGGCCGGCATCGGACGTGGTGACGAGGTCATCGTTCCCTCGCATACCTATGTGGCAAGTGCAGCATCCATCCACCTTGTCGGCGCCACGCCGGTTCTCGTCGAGTGCCGCGACGATCACATGATCGACCCCGCCGGCGTACGCGCCGCCATCGGCACACGCACCCGGGCCATCATGCCGGTACAGCTCAACGGACGGACCGCGGACATGGATGCCATCATGGAGATCGCCAGCGAGCACGGCCTGCAGGTCATCGAGGATGCCGCCCAGGCGCTGGGCTCGCGCTTTCGCGGGCGATTTGCCGGCACCTTCGGGGCTGCCGGCACCTTCAGCTTCTATCCTGCCAAGCTGCTCGGCTGCTTCGGTGATGGTGGCGGGGTGGTGACCAACGACGACACCATGGGCGAGCGCCTGGCGCTGCTGCGCGACCACGGGCGTGACAGTCGCGGCGAAGTGGTGGCCTGGGGCACGAACTCGAGGCTGGACAACCTGCAGGCTGCGATCCTCAACGTGAAATTCAGGACCTTCAAGGCAGACCTCGAAAGGCGCCGTGCACTGGCCGCCCGCTATGACGAGGGCTTGCGAGACATCCCCGAGCTGCTGCTGCCACCGGCCCCGGATGCGAACCCGGATCACCATGATGTCTACCAGAACTACGAAATCGAGGCCGAGCGGCGGGACGAACTCAAGGCCTTCCTGGAAGACCGCGGCGTGCGGACGATCATCCAGTTCGGGGGCAAGGCCATCCACCAGTATGAGGGCCTCGGACTGACCCACTATCACCTGCCGCGTACCGAGCTGCTTTATCGCCGTGCGCTGTTGTTGCCCATGAACACCTCGCTCAGCGAAGATGACGTGAGCTACGTGGTCGAGTGCATTCGCCACTTCTACGGGCGCAGCTGAGGCATGAGCCACCGGCACTGGCAGTCCGAACTGGCGGGTCTTGCCGACCCTGCGCAATACACCGCACCACTCGTCATCGAAGCCGCACAGGGCACGAGGCTGATGGGCTTGCTGCGGAGCATGCTGGTCATCCGGCATACGGAAGACCAGATCGGGCAACTGGTCGTCGCTGGCCTGGCGCGCACCCCGTGCCACCTCGGTATCGGGCAGGAAGCCGTGGCCGTCGGCGTGGCGACCCAGCTCCGGACAACGGACCGGGTATTCGGCAATCATCGCTCCCATGCGCATTTTCTTGCCCTCGGTGGCACACCCACCAGCCTCATCGCCGAAGTCCTCGGCAAGGCCAGCGGCACCTCGCGTGGCATGGGCGGCTCGATGCACCTGTTTGGCCGGGAGTTCGGCTTCCATGGCTCGGTCCCCATCGTCGGTGCCACCATCCCCATTGCCACGGGTGCTGCCCTGGCTGCGAAGCTCGATGGCGGCGACAGCGTGGCCGTGGCCTTTTTCGGCGATGGCGCCACCGAGGAAGGGGTGTTCCATGAATCGATGAACCTGGCCGCGGTCCATGACCTGCCGGTGCTGTTCGTCTGCGAGAACAATCTGTTTTCGAGCCATCTCGACATCGAGTTGCGCCAGCCGAGCGATCGCATCAGCCGCTATGCCGAAGCCCACCGGGTGCGCAGCCTGACGGTCGACGGCAATGACCTGCTGGCTGTGGAAGCAGCCGCCAACGCCCTCATCACGGGCATCAGGCAAGGCGCGGGCCCGGCGCTGCTGGAGGCGGTGACCTACCGCTTCCGTGGCCATGTCGGTCCCAACGAGGACATCGATGTCGGCGTGCATCGACGCATGGCGGACGTCTCGGCCTGGAAGCGTCGCTGCCCGATCAAGCGGCTGAGCGAGGGTCTGCTTGCAGCCGGCATCGTCTCCGGCGATGAACTTGCCGCCCTGGAGCGAGAGGTCGTCGCCAAAATCACCGATGCCGTGACCCTTGCCCGCCGGGCTGATTACCCGGATCCCTCCGCCTTGCATGATCTCGTATACGCATGCCGCCCATGAATAGCCAGCCGCCCGCCGCTTCCACCGAAACCAGCTATGGCGAGGCCATCCGTGCCGGCTTCGTCCACCTGCTCTCCAGCCATCGCGAGGTATTCGCCATCGGGCAGGGCCTGTGGAGCCCCTGGTATGTGGGCAATTCGATGACCGATCTCGACAAGCTTTTCGGCAAGGCGAGAGTCATCGATACCCCGGTCTCGGAGCTGGCCTGCACCGGCGCGGCGGTAGGCGCTGCGCTTTGCGGATACCGGCCCATCGTCATCCACCCGCGCATGGATTTCATGGTGCTGGCCGCAGACCAGATCATCAATCAGGCAGCCAAGTGGCACCACATGCTGGGCGGTCAGGCCATCGCTCCGGTCACCATCCGCGCCATCATCAACCGCGGTGGCGAGCAGGGTGCCCAGCATTCCCAGGCGCTGCACGCCTGGTTTGCACATATCCCCGGCCTGCGCGTGGTCATGCCGTCAAGCGTGGCCGATGCCCGTGATCTGCTCGTTGCCAGCGTGCTCTGCGACGATCCGGTGCTCTATATCGACGATCGCTGGCTCTACGAGCGGAAAGCGGTGCTGCCGGCGGTCAGCGAGCGCCCGCTGGCCGCCGAGGGGCCCAGGGTGGTGCGCTCCGGTACGGATATCACCCTCGTCGGTGCCGGCTACAGCAGCTGGCTCTGCGAACAGGCTGCGGAAATCCTTGCTGCCGAGGGCCTCGATGCGGAGGTAATCGATGTCCGGGTTCTCAACCCCTTCGATCCCGCCGTGATCCTGGCCTCGGTGTCCCGCACCGGCCGCTTGTGCGTGGTCGATGGCGGCTGGCGCAACGCCGGCTGGGCCGGGGAAGTCATCGCCAGCGTTGCCGAAGCGCTCGATCCACGCCAGCTCAAGAGCTCACCCCGGCGCATTACGCTGCCAAATGCCCCGGCACCAACCAGCAGGATGCTGGAAGCGGATTACTACATCGATGCCGGGCATGTTGCTGCCGCAGCCCGGACCATGCTGGCCGCCCGCGAAACTGCCTCATGAAACGCCTGCTCGACATCACGGCAGCCCTGATCGGCCTGCTGCTTGCCTCGCCTCTCCTGCTGCCGGTCATGTTTCTGGTCTGGTGGCAGGATCGTCACTCACCGTTCTATATTGCCCCGCGTGTCGGGCGCGATGAGCGCATCTTCCGCATGGTCAAGCTGCGCTCCATGAGGATCGGTGCCGACAAGTCGGGAGTGGACTCCACCTCGGCCTCGGACAACCGGATCACGCCTGTCGGACACTTCATCCGCCGTTACAAACTCGATGAAATCACCCAGCTCTGGAATGTGCTCCGCGGCGACATGAGCCTGGTTGGCCCGCGGCCAAACGTGGAGCGCGAGACCCGACTTTACACCGTCGTGGAGCGCGAGTTGCTGTCGGTCCGGCCCGGCATCACCGACTACGCATCGATCGTGTTTGCCGACGAAGGCGACATCCTGGCGGATCAACCCGACCCGGATCTTGCCTACAACCAGCTGATCAGGCCGTGGAAAAGCCGTCTCGGCCTTTTCTACATCCGGAACGCGAGCCTCGCCCTCGATCTCAAGCTGGTAGCGCTCACCGCCCTGACCATCCTGTCCAGGGAAAGGGCCCTCAGCGCGGTGGCGCGGGATCTCGAGCGGCGCGGTGCACCCGCCGAACTGATTGTTATCGCAGGCCGGCAGCAGCCACTCGTGCCGCATCCACCGCCGGGAGCCACAACGGTGGTGCAATCACGGGATGCCGTAGCCACCTGACGCCCACCGAGGCATTCCCGCCATTCGCTCCATGGAATAGAATGACCTGCAGGAAATACTGCATCACCGGCCCCGCCGGCAGCTGTCACGTATCCGGGAAGGGGCGGATTTCGTGCTTGAGACCATACGCTCCCGACTGATCCAGATACCGGTCGGCCTCAAGCGCACCATCATCGCAAGCTGCGATGTCCTTCTGGTGCTTCTGGCGCTCTGCGCCACGCTGTTCATACTCGATCACCCGCTGTGGCCGGCCAGCGATGCCCTCCTCATCCTTTTCGGCATCACGGCCGCACTGACGGTACCGGCCCTCAGCGCACAACGACTGTACAAGGCCATCATCCGCTTCATCGGCGCCGAAATGCACGCCAAGGTCCTGCGCGGCGTGGCCGTCATCGCCCTCTGCGTGGCTGCAACGGCATTCCTGCTGCAGTTCACAAACTCCCGCTCATCGCTCGTCATCGGCCTGGTGTTCTGGACCTTCGCCTCCTATCTTCTCGGCGGCGTACGGGTACTGATGCGCGCACTCATCAGCGAGGCCAACGGCAGCGGCGAGCGGGTTGCCATCTATGGGGCCGGCGAGGCCGGCAGACGCCTGGCGGCAGCGGTGGCAAACAGTCATGAACTGCATCCGGTGCTGTTCGTCGACGATGACCCCAAGCTGCAGGGGCGCTTGGTAGCGGGCATCCCGGTGACCGATGCCGCGGGACTGGTGGAACTGATTGCCAAAGAACGCATCCAGCGCATACTCCTCGCTCTGCCGTCGACCAGCCGCCACCGCCGGCAGCAGATCCTGATGGCACTCGAGCCGCTGGCGGTCCAGGTACAGACGGTCCCCGACATCGGTGACCTCGTCACCGGCAAGGCGCGCCTCGACGAACTGCGTGACGTGGGCGTGGCCGACATCCTAGGCCGCGACCCCGTGGCCCCCGTAGCGCGCCTGCTCGACGCCTGCATCCGTGGCAAATGCGTCATGGTCACCGGTGCCGGCGGCTCGATCGGCTCGGAGTTGTGCCGGCAGATCATCGAACTGGGCTCCACGCGCCTGGTGCTGTTCGAGGTTTCCGAGCTGGCGCTCTACCAGATCGAGCGCGAGCTGCGCGAGCGCATTCGCGAGCACCGGCTGGAGGTGGAGCTCATCGCCCTGCTCGGCTCGGTGAACAACCGCGGGAGGCTGCGCCAGGTGGTGCAGGGCTTTGGCGTGCAGACCATCTACCACGCCGCCGCCTACAAGCACGTGCCCATCGTCGAATTCAACATGGCCGAAGGCGTGCGCAACAATGTCATCGGTACCTGGCATGCCGCCGAGGCGGCTGCCGAGGCGGGCGTGGAGAACTTCGTCCTGGTCTCGACCGACAAGGCGGTACGGCCGACCAACGTCATGGGGGCCACCAAACGCGTGGCCGAGCTGGTGCTGCAGGGCATGACCAGGCGCGGCACGCATACCCGCTTCTGCATGGTGCGCTTTGGCAATGTGCTGGAATCCTCCGGCTCCGTGGTGCCCCTGTTCCGCGAGCAGATCCGCCGCGGCGGCCCGGTGACGGTCACCGATCCGGACGTCATTCGTTACTTCATGACCATCCCCGAAGCCGCACAGCTGGTGCTCCAGGCAGGCGCCATGGGCCAGGGCGGCGAAGTGTTCGTGCTCGACATGGGCGAACCCGTGCGCATCGCGGAGCTGGCACGCCGCATGATCCAGCTCATGGGGCTGACCGTCAGGGACAGGGATTGCCCGGACGGGGACATTGCCATCCGCTTCACCGGGCTGCGCCCCGGGGAAAAGCTCTACGAGGAATTGCTCATCGGCGGTGACGTGGGCGCCACCGACCACCCGAAGATCCTGTGTGCCCATGAGGGCAATCTGCCCTGGCCACGGATACAGGATGCACTGAATACGCTGATGGTCGCTGCCGATGATGGTGACTGCGACGCCATCCGGCGGGTGCTGCTCGACATCGTGCAGGGTTACCAGCCCATCGACAGGCAGATCGCGGACCTGAGCTGGCAGCACCGGCCGGCGGTATCTCCGGAGCCTGTCGTCGAGGCAAAAATAGGCGTGGCTTAGGCGGCTTCACGCAAGGTGCACCGATATCTTCCTGTTCAAAGTCGGTGCTGCCAGCCCAGGCTGATGCGCCACTCGTCATCGGTTTTGCCGCTGATGCGATTGTCGAAACCCTCGTAGCCGATGGCGCCCTGCAGTTCGCCAAAACCCAGGCGGCGGCGATGGACGAGGCTGGCGCTGCGGTAGCGTGTTTTCACTGCTGCCACCGTGTTGGTGCTGCTGGGGCTACCTTTGCGATTCAGCTCGCCCGCGGCAAGGCTCAGCTGCCAGCTGCCGCCCGAATCCCGGTTGAGGATGCTCCCCAGCGTCCACACCTTGGCATCATTGTCGAGGCTGTGGCCGATGGCGCGGCCGCGGTAGCGTATGCCGGTGGCGTAGATGGAGTGGTCATAGGCACAGTCGGCCATGCCACCGCCGGTGATGTTGCCGCCACACAGGGTATCGGCCACCTCGAGATAGACCCGGTAGTCCCCGAGGCGCTCCCAGCGCCCCCAGGTCTCCATGCCGGCCAGGGTGAGGAAGAGCGCGGGGCGCAGATCCTGCTCATCCTCACCGATACGCTGCGTGTACAGGGCCAGCGGGATTCCCAGGCCGGCTCCGGTCAGACGGATATCGTAGCCGCCCAGCTGGTTGCCCGGCTCGTCCTCCGCGGCAACGTTGTCGCCCGCATTGTCCTTGCCGGCCAGCAGGTCGGTGAAGGTGCCGAACCCGCAGGGGCGACCGCGCCCGCACCACATGGCGGTGCGCGACAGGCCGACTTCCAGCCAGCGGGTTGGTCGCGCGGTGAAACGCATACCGAAGAAACGCGCATCGGGCACCGCGCGATCGCTCTCCAGGAAACCCCAGAGCGTGGTGAAGTCCCAGTGACCGATCCAGCGCAGCCATTTCGACTCGAAGGGCGCGGTGGAATTGCGATCGATGGTAAAGGCCGGAATGGGGCGCGCATTGTTGGAGAGAATCATGCTGCCCTGCCAACCGGGCCCCCACCAGCGATCGGTCATCGCCGCTGCCAGCATCCAGTTGCCGAGCGCCAGACCGGCGTAGCTGCCATCGGCGCGCCATTCGCGATCGTCATCCGGGTCGGTCACGTATTGCGCCACCAGGCGCAGCGCCGTGCGCTCCCCGGTCCACTCCAGCTGCGCCGCGATCTCCCCCTTCTGGCGCGGCAGATCCTCGAAGTCCCGGACCAGGCGTGCCTCGCTGCCCAGGCTGGCCGCAGCCCCCAGCTGCAGGCCCTCCAGCAGCCCTTCCGAGCGCAACCTTGAACGCACGCGGTTCAGCGCGGCAGCAGCTGCGTCAGGAACGTCGCCGGATCCGGCGATCTGCGTGGCGATATCCCCCCAGGAAAGCGGCCAGACCGTCACCGGCGTGCCGATGACGCCTGTATCGGCGAGCAGCTGCAAGTCGTGGCGCAGCCCCGTGTCGCCGGGGTCGAGCCAGGGGCCGGCGTTGGCCGACTCTACAAGGACGACCGCACACAACAGGGCCCAGACGCCACCCAAACCCGTCTTCCATCGTTTGCCAATCACCCCTTCCCCCTGGAAACACGGGTCCGCGACAGCATCCGACCGGATACCATGCCCGGACCTCAAACTGATGATGCATTATCTATAATTTTTCGATGCCACACCCATGCCCAATCTCAAGTCGGGCCATTCGGTAGCGACCGCAGAACAGTGGATGTCTGGATAATCACGGTCGGCGAGCCTCTGCCCGGCTTCTCCGGTTCGGCGCGACCATGGCGCAGCGGCGCCTTGGCGGCTGTCCTTGCCAGGCGGGAGCACAAGGTCACCTGGTGGACATCGAGTGTCGATCATTTTTCCAAGACACAGTGGGTACAGCAAAGCAGCACGCACACCGCCGGCCAGAATCTGCAGCTGCAGTTTCTCCATGGCTGCCTGTATCACCGCAATGTTTCCCTGGCGCGCTATCGCAATCATCGGCAGATTGCGCAGGAGTTCCTGCGCCTCGCCGATGACCGGAAACCACCCGATCTGATCCTCTGCTCCTATCCCACGATCGAGCTGAGTGAAGCTGCGGTGACCTACGCCCGGGCCAGGCGCATACCAGCCTACCTCGACATCCGGGATCTTTGGCCGGACGAGATCCTGACCAGGATACCCGTCCCCGCCAGACCCCTCGGCCGGCTGGCGCTCACCCCTCTCTATCGGGCAGCGAGACATGCCATGCGCGGCGCCACGGGCCTCATCGGTATTTCGCAAGCCTATCTGGAGTGGGGGCTGCGATTGGCCGAGCGCGGTGCCTCGCCACACGACCACGTCATACCACTCGGCTATACCGGCAATCTGGATCGGATCGTGCCTGGCCCCGTGGTCGAGCATCGATTGCGGGAGATGGGTGTCGACCCGGACAAACGCATCTTCTGGTTCTCGGGCACCTTCGTCGGCAATATCGATCTGGGCACGGTCATCGAAGCTGCCCGCCAGCTGGCCGACCGCGACGACATCCAGTTCGTGTTCAGCGGCAGTGGCGAACGCGAGAAAAAATGGTGCGACCAGGCGCGGGGTCTCGGCAATGTCGTCTTCACGGGCTGGGTAGGCAGCGAAGATCTGGCCTGGTTGTCCGGGGTCGCCCGGGTCGGCCTGGCAGCCTACAAGCCCGGGGCCACCATGAGCCTGCCCAACAAGCTCTTCGAGTACATGAGCATGGGGCTGCCGGTCCTTCTCAGCCTGGGAGGCGAAGCCGCTCAGCTGGTCACCGATAACGGCCTGGGCGATGTCTACCGTGCCGGGGACCCACGGCACCTGGCCGACCTGATCAAGCAGCGTTCGGGCGATGTCGACTGGCACGCCGCCTGTTCACGACGAGCCAGGGCCCTGTTCCAGTCGGAGTTTGCCATGGACACCCTCTATCAACGCTATGCCGACATCCTGGAAGACCGGGCCAGGCGTGGTGCCTAGGGAACCTCTGAACTACTGGTCATGGCCATGGCGCCGTCAACGCGAGCACGCGGCCTGTTGGCGAAAACCGCTGATTGCGCACCCGCTTCCGTGCCCGATCGCCGCTTTTTGCGGAACCCACCGACACCGATCCCGGGTTCGTGCATGCAGCAGCCTCTTGCGTGCCATGAGCAGGTTCCGCCTGACTTCCAGCCGGTGCAGGTTCTTGGCCAGGCCCCGGAGACATACCATCCAATCTGAAACACAAGACACACAAATCAAATCGAACGGATCCCCCAGGCAACAAGTCTTATGCAAGATCACCGTACAGCTTCTCCAGCCTGTCCAGCTGCGTTTCCCATGTGTACTGGTCAGGCATCCCAAACGATGACGTCCTGTAATTACGAAATTTTTCATTATGCTGACGCAGCATGCTTGCTGCGCTCTCAAGATTCACAGCGTCAACGACAATGCCATAGTCTTCTCCAACAAGCTGTCGCCACACGGGAAAATCACTGCAAATGATTGGAACCCGAAAGAACATGTACTCAAAGAACTTTGTCAGTTCTTTATCGCGATAGTGCGGCGTATCGGGAAATATCGCCAGCCCCCAATCCCACCCCCCCTTCATATAGGCATCTCTTATCTTCGGAAACGGGATCCCCCCTTCATCCACCTGAAGATGCAGCCGCGGCAACGCATCTCCAGCTATCTGAATTAGCTTCTTCTGAAGATCCGTATCACATCTGCCAATCATGTGTAATTCATACTCAGGCAACAACCTGAGCAGCTTGACATGGTTTATCGAACCACGATCTTCAGACAAACAACCCGTATACAACAGTCGACGCATTGACCTCTTCTGCAGGTCTTTAGATGGATTACACGATTCCATGCCACGGGACGGGTAATTGAGCACCGGAACCCCTTGCTTAAATCTCTCCGTGTAAACCCGTTCGGCAATCACAATCCGGAAAAACCTGCTCGAAAATGATTCTATGGCAGCAACGACATTCGCCAGAATCAACCGCATCCAGCGCGGCAGTCGGGTTTTTTGCGGAATGGCACGCAGGTTATCCTCATGAACATCATAAATGACATGCTGCCCAAACATTCGGAGCAAAAGCCCGAACGGGATGAACTCTGGATCATGAAAGTGAACTATCGCGCCAGGTCTTTTCAGGCATTCATGGCAGGCTCGGACATTTCTGCTCAATCGAGCTGAAATACCCGAACCGAGCGGCAGGGCAACCGACTTCACCTTGATCCTGTCAAGGTCAATCGGATCAGCAGGGCAAATGTACAGAACATCTCGACCTCTCTTCTGCAAGCCCAATACCATCTTTTCGTAAATGCGGTTATCCCACCACGGATGGACCGTGGTGACATGAATGATAGTTTTCATGCTGCAAGTAAAGATGATGGGTTCATGCCGGCGCAACCACCGGCTCCCATTGAATTTCCTTGGCTGCACTGTGCAGCCGGAGGATTGTCGAGATTTGCTGATCCGTCAAAGCCTGGATATCCAGGCCTTGGCGCAGCACACTTCTCATGAAGGCATTCTTTTGCAGTTCTTCACCACGAATTTTGAGCAAGGAAGCCGTCCACTCCCGCGTGGGCGCAGGAAATCCCAACTTGTTTTTTCGCCAGGCGATCTCAGGCAATCCCTTTTTATCGAGATATCGCCTGATGATGTATTTTGTCCATCCATCCCTGATTTTGTGCGTCCCCTCGAGGGATATGCCAAATTCGACCATGCGGTGATCCAGAAAAACAGGCCTGCCTTCCATCCCAAAGGCGGCACTGATTCTGTCGTCAAAACGCAATAATCTCTGCAGCTGCGGGCCACAGGTTTCCTGGATCGTCAGCAATCTCTTGTCAGAAATGAGGCGGTCAACAGATCCATCTTCCGCATACTTCAGCAGCCAATCTTGCAAATAAGCACGCCCATTCCTTGCATAACGCTGCCGTCGAAATTCATCTGCGGAAAAATAAACCAAAAATCCCAAGAGCCTCAGCATGCTCAGCTTGGAGTGCATTGCACTTAGCCACCACTCGCGAAGCCATGACAAAGCAGAGCGGTCCGGATTCAGGATATGCGGCACATAGTAACGTTCATATCCCAAAAATATCTCGTCTCCACCCTGACCATTGAGAAGCACCTTGATATCCGTCTGCGTTTTGATTGCTTTTATGACTACCCAGTTCACCAGCTGAGAGAAACTCGTATACATGGTTTCCATGTGACGGGAAAGAAGTCGCTCTTCGGCATCCAGATCGATGTCTTCCACATCGACAAAAATTTGCTTTATGCCTGCCTTACGGGCAGCCAGCGCCGACCATCCAGTCTCATCCAGATCGAGAGCAGTTCTGAAACGCGAGGTGAATGCCTTGATATCGCCATGATTTTCTCCCGCGAGAGCCATGGCAATTGCAGAACTGTCTATGCCACCGGACAGCGTTAATGCGACCTCCACATCGGCGCGCAGGCGAATTGACGTGGCGTCTTCTATCAGCCATGAAAATTCCTCAAGTGCGCGTGCGTCAGTGCGCTTGATCATAGATATGGCCTCTGGATTCCAGTACCGAATCGTCTGCCACTTCTGATCATCTATGGACCAGCAAGACAACGTTGCCGGGGAAACCTCTTCCACCTCCTCATACAATGTGCGCGCAGGTGCGCTTTGGGACTCAAAAAGGAGCTGCTGCACGAGAGCGCCTGGGTTTATCCGGGCATTTCTATTACATGCGAGCAACAGCGGCTTTATTTCGGAACAAAAGGCCACCATCCCCTTGTCGCGGATCAGATATAGGGGCTTGATCCCAAACCTGTCCCGACAAAACACGAGCAATGGCCCTCCTCTTGCTGATCCTTCGGGATCAAAAAGCACAAAAGCCCAGATGCCATTGAAATGCTCGACACAGGCAGCACCCCATCTATCCCATGCGGCAAGCAGAACTTCCGCATCCGATTGGGTGACGAATGAGTAGCCAGCAGCCTCGAGCTCAGCACGAATCTCGACCCAGTTAAAGATCTCGCCGTTGTAGACAATTATCCGTCCCTTTCCGTCTGCCATCGGCTGCCCGCCGGCTGGCGAGAGATCCAGAACAGAGAGTCGCTGATGACCCAATGCCAGTATCGTATTCTTGGGCAGTCCATCAACAACCCGGGTGCCCCGGCTGTCGGGACCACGGTGCTCGAGTCGATTCAAGCCAGCTTCAAAACAGGTATTCAGGCGCTCTTCCCAGAGTCCTGCATCACATGCAATTCCTAAAATTCCACACACGACAGACATCCGAAACAAAAACTTCTACGAGAAAGCCGTTACTTCCTGCATGCACTCTCGATGAATAAGCCCAGTTCATAGATTCTTGCCGACAGAGTCAGCGGATCCTGAGTATTTCGCCCACAGAATGCCAGATCCCTGCTCATCACCCGCACCAGTTGCTCATCGTAGATTGTCTTCATGTCATCCCACGTTAACGGTATCTTGTCGCCAAAATGAGCCAGCAAGAGAGGCAGCTCAAAACCAGGTGCGTTGTACGGCCATCCAAATCTGTTGCGATCCAATTGTCGGATCCAGCCCACAGACATGAAAGACAGCGCACCTCTAAACCGCTCTGTTTTCCAGAATGAATGCGAAGGCATTAGCGCATGCATTCTTGCGAATGGATGCAGAGTGTAATGATGATACCCGGCTTCCACCTCCTCGATGGATGACGGAGAAATTGCCGCTCTGATCGAGTAGTTAGCAATTAACGCCAAGCCGTACAAATTTCCCGCATGAAACAGATGATGGACTCTCCCATTCTCACGGATACGGAATGTCCCTTGCTCGCAGG
>JACFNV010000003.1:15230-63214 GCA_019454675.1 Gammaproteobacteria bacterium
AGGAATCAAGAAAACGGTTCGCATCCGTCCTCATTCCTAATTCAGCAGCAGCAGCCGAAAACCAGGCTTGGTGATCCAGAGTCGCATCAATTCTGTATTTTCCGCCATTCGGATCAAATCGGTGCCATGCGCCAAGACCGGAATTGAAACGATGGTGACCATAGTATGTTTCTGCAAGCTCGCGAGCCTCCTGAATTCCCAGGATCTCGGCTGCACGCATCAGCGCCTCAATGATCCAGGCACTTCCGATGACCCCGTTGCACCAATCATGGCCATGTTTCTGCCTAAGAACGAAGGCACCCCTCCGAAAATAGGGACACTCATCCGTTAGCCAGGAATACAACGCAACCGCTATCTCTGCAAAGCCACGAGATGGATCTAGACGATGGCCCACACAGAATGCCAACAGCCAGTGACAGGTATTCCTTACCGGGGACTCCAAGGCGAAATGAGGCCCGTTATGTCCTGCGGCTGCAAACGCTTTTTTGCCATCAACCCGGACAAGCTGCTCTCGGCCAAAATCAAGAAACTGCAGATAGTCTCGCGAGACATGCAAGAGAAATTCATTCTGGTCCACGTGCGCTTTCCACTCTTACCAATCTTGTTCGTGCGGTGACCATCATAATTACCCCAAGATCAATCAGGGCAAACAGCATCCGGATACCAACGAAAATCCATAGCACCACCCTTACTTCTGCCAACCATCCGGCAACGCTCGTCCACCACAACACGCTCATCATCAGCAACTGACCGAGGTGCCAGCATAATCTGTACCGATTGAGATCCAGGAGAACAGCCGCATCCTCCACCGTGGCAAGTGCAAAAACAAATATTTCGCCAAACAGCAGAATGAATGCATATTCCCCAGCCAGCCTCCATGTCTCACCGAAAACCACAGTGAAGATCGCTGGAGCTGAAAACGCCATCATCAAATACACGGGTACCGCAAATGCCAAGGCACGCTTCACGATCAGCCAATACAGATTAATTATTTTTGCGCGCTCTCGTTGCATCACGAACACGCCGGCCTGGTTTCTAAAGGCTGTGCATATCGCCTGCCCAATAACTCCAGATGGCGCGCCCACCACCCGCTCCACGAGTCCGAAATACCCTGCGGAAACCGGCCCGCCTACCGCCGTCACGATCACTGTTGGCAGCCTCCCATAGGCGGTTTTCACTGCATTGGAAACAGTCAACAGAAAGCCGACGCCAGCTTCACGCTGAAAAACCTCTTTCAGACTAGACCATCTGAGCCCAACAGGATTGCATAGATGCGTCAATCGCGATGACCATATCCAGACAAGAGCCGTGATCAGCAATCCGGATGCCTGGGCCACCAAAAGACCATATTCACGGTATCCACGACCAAAAATAAGCGCAGGAGCGATAGCCACGGTTGCATTGGTCACCGACTGCAATATGGCGCCTCTTGCCACCCTGGAAAAATGACCGACTCGCACCAACCATGCCCGCAAGGCCTGCGTCCAGCTAATGCCGGCAACAGTCAGAAAAAAGAGCCCCCCCAAGCGGGTTGCCAGCAGTTCCCGTGGAACTGGAACAACGGAAACAGCCGCAAGGATCATGAACACTGCGGCAACCAGCACCGAAAATACGAAGCTCCATGCAAAAATTATCTGTACTAATTGCCTGGCTAAATCATCCGTTCCCTGCAAAATAACCCGGTGCTCCAGCTGCCATGTGGCCAGTACGGCAGACATCCAGGCAGCAGCCGAGAACAAGGCGAACACCCCAAACTCTGCTGGTGTATACACACGAAGCAAAAGCGGAAGAACGCCGAGGGAGATCAGTTGCGCGACGCCAGTCCCCCCGACAATAACAGCTGCCCGCCTGATCAGAATCTTCATCGATACGTCCCAGAAGCACCTGACTCTATGCCTTCCGCTCGCGGCAGATAGCCGGTCCTGATCACTCTACACAACTGGTCTGGCATGAAAAATAACTTGCTGACACCACTGAGGCCGGCCGATATTATTCCTCAACAGATCTACAGCTAACGGTGACAACACGAGGCTTGATTTTGCTGATTCACCGAGAAGAAGCCACCAAGTACCTGGTCGTCATCGGGTATTACGTGATCCTCTCTGGCGCCTATGCCTTGAGCGGAACACGGGGACTTTTCAATCTGGGCATGTACGCCTTCGATTTTGATTTCGAACGATGGCTGGTTGCCACCACGCTTGTTGTCCTAGTTGCATTTGCCCTGCCGTCTAGGGCCAGCCGGGTATCCGATTATTTCTTGTGGATGCACGCAGCTGTTCCGGTTGTTCCAACTCTGGTTTTTTTCTCTTTTTCGGGAGGGACCCCCGGATTTGCTGCGCTCGTCATGACGGCTTTCATGTTGATCCGGCTGTCTGCCTTGTTCCAGCCAAGCCCATTGATTCCAGGAGCCATAGGCACATCACCGGAATGGCCCATGTGGATAGGAATCGGCGCCATGTATTTCTTTATAATCGCCGGCGGCGATTATTCATCAATCGATTTTTCGCTTGACAAGATTTACGCCAACAGGGCACAGATCAGCGAATCACAGTCAGGCTACTTCGAATACCTACATACAAATCTCTCCAAAAGCCTGCTTCCGTTTCTCTTGATCCTCTACTACACGAAGCGTCGCTACTGGCTTTTGGGTGTAACCGTAATTTGCAGCCTGGGGGTGTTTCTGGTATCCCAGCATCGTGCCGCACTGTTCTTCCCGCTGCTCGCACTCTTGTGCTATCGCTCTACCGGATGGGCCGGTGCTGCGGGAGGCCGCGGCATCATGAACATGTTCTCAGCGGTGCTAATTGCAGGCATGGTCCTGATATGCATCGATGCCACGGTGCTGCTGGGAGATATCGCAATCCGCAGAACATTCATTGTCCCTGCAGCATTAAATTACGAATATTTCCGATTCTTTCAGGAACACCCATTTACATTATTTTCGGATTCGACACTGTCCTTTGGCCTTGTCCCCAGGGTATATCCAGATCAGGTGCCGTTTCTCATCGGTTACGAAATAGGTCTTCCCGGAGCGCATGCGAATGCCAGCTATCTGGGATCCGGCTTTCAGCAAGCCGGTCTGGCAGGTGTCCTGCTGTATGTCCTGATTTTATCCATCATGCTGAAGTTCTTGGATGGCATAGGAAAACAAATCGGGAACAACTGTTTCGTTTTCGCAATTTGTGCCCCATCGCTTTTCTGGCTGATTGATTCATCCGATCTTCCGAGCGTCTTTCTTACCCATGGATTACTCCTTTCCATGGCGATTTTGTGGCTTTGGTCGCCTTACCTGCGACTTCATCTGTCACGCCCAGAAAGCACCACCCATAAACCCATCACCAGCCCAAGCACACCGCCAGAAACCGCATAGTAGGCACGCTTTGGTCGTGCAACATCTTTTATATCTGGAGGTAATGCGGGGTCGACCACCCGGAAGGCAAACTCCTCCGTTACGGTGGCCAGCATGCGCCGGTTAATCTGGCTCTCCAGCAGCCTGCCAAGATTTGCCCTGGTTTCAACCTGCAGCGTTTTTGCGATCTCCGCCTCCAGATAGCTGATTGAGGCATCGGCATCCGCGATTGCTCTTCGGCGCATTTCGTCATTGAGTCGGGCAACGAGACCATTGGCAAGTATTGCCGCCCGGGTCGGATCAACCCACTCGATAGTCAAATTGATCAGCCCCGTCTTTTTGTCTGGGATGATCTTTCTGACCTTCTGATTAAATTTGGCATAGGCCTGTGCCAGAGTAGGCGGTGACCCTGCATCATCCTTCCATCTTGAGTGTTCACTGTCCCACCGCTTGCTGAACAATTCAGGCAGGAGATTGCTGTCATGTATAAATTTTTCAGAAAAGCTCCGAGACTGCATGACCGCAAGCGCTTCCTCGGTTGCCGGGGCAGCCCCCCCCCCGGCAAACCCCGCTATCCCGGACAACACTCCCAACGCAGGCATCAACGGGTTGTTAAGGCGTCCCTCGCCGTCGGCGGCAATCAATACAGCCGTAGCACGATAAACCGATGGTTGCAGCAGTGAGGCGGCATAGAACAGCCCGCCAAACAGCAAAATGGAGCCTGCTATCCAATGCAGTTTCCGTAACAGCTTCCGCAGTAAATCGTCGATGCTGATGACATCATCATCGGTCATAGGACAGATCCCGGTGCCGCTTCGCAAAACATGCTTTTGTCATGCAATCTGCAAAGCAGGCAGCTTTTCAGAACGAGTTCACCGCCGCCACCGCGACGGCCAGGTTGTAGATGATGCTGGTAACCGAGGTCCACAGCGGCAGCGGTGGCAGGCGCTCGGCATCCACCGGGACGACGATGGTGTCGCCGGGCTGGATGCTCGTCCTGCCACTCGGCAGCCAGCGGCTGGTGGAGGCTGCCGCCACCTGGCCATTGGCACGCACCACGTAGATGCGGCGCTTGTCGGCCTTCTGCGTGAGGCCGCCGCTCAGGTCGATGTAATCATCCCGCGTGAGGCCCGCCTGGTAGAGCTGCGAGGTGCCGCTCTGCACTTCTCCCATCACGGTAACCTCCTGGATGCGCCGCGGGATGCGCAGCCGGTCGGCATCGCGCAGCACGATGTCGTCGGCCGATCTGGCGGACTCGCGCAGCAGTGAAGGCAGGTCGATGGCCAGGCGCCCGACGGGTTTCGTGCGGCGCAGTTCGGCCAGCAGCGATTGGCCCGCCGCCAATGAATCGACTCCGGCGGCATCCTTGCCGGCCTGTGCAGACTGTACCGCAAGCAGCGCAAGATCGCGCTCCAGCCGCTCGGCCAGCGAAGAGATCTGCTGTGCCTCGCGCTCCTTGAGCGCCTCGCGCGTGAACACCGCGCCCGCGGGGAAGGCCTGGTCGGTCAAGCCGCCCGCGCGTGCGATGAGCGTGGTCAGGGTCTCCCCGCGACGGATGGGGTAGCGGCCGGGGAAGCGCACCTCGCCCTCCAGCGAGACGAACTCCTGATCGTCCCACTGCGGCGTGCGCTTCACGGTAAGAATGTCGAAAGCCTGCAGCGGCAGGTCCGCCTGCGGATCACCCCTGAGGGCAGCGGCGATGTCGAAACTGACGACGCTGGCCTTGCGCGACTGCCCGCCGACCACCTCGTAGCGTGCCAGCTCGGCCTCGCCGCCGAAGGCGGCTTCCGAGAGGCTCGCGCCGGCCCGCACCAGGTCGGCCACCGTCATGCCGGGTTCCAGGGGATACTCGCCCGGCATGCGCACGCTGCCGCCGATGGTGACCATGCCGGCGGGCGCCTCGAGCGTGCTCTGCCGCTGCAGCTCATCGAGCAGCGGGCGCAGCAGCGGCTCGCGGCTGCCGCCCAGGTCGAAGACGAGGATGCGGTCGCGCGGCGCGAGCAGGAGGTCGTCTTCGCCACCGGGGTTGCGCAGCGCACGGCCGAGGCTCGCCGAATGTACCTCGATGCGCCGGTCCGGCGCCAGCTCGCGGCGCACCAGCACGTAGTCGGCATCTGCATTGGGCTTGAGGGCCTCGATGCTGCCCAGCACCTGCGTCAGGCGCAGCCCCCGGCGGTACTGGTGCGCACCCGGCTGGTGAACGTGCCCCGCCACCAGCACGCTGTCGTTGAGCACATCGCGCACCACCGGGATGTGCAGCACATCGCCGTTGCGCAGGCGGGTCGCCCTGCCTTCGGCGCTGCCGAGATCCACGTTGAGGACGATGCGCCCGCGGGCCGGGTCGATGCGCTCGATGGTGGCGCTGGCGGGCGAGGCGGCCTCCGTCAGGCCACCGCCCAGCTCGACCAGCGCGCCTGCTGTTGCCGCCCCGGCGAACTCGTAGCGTGCCGGCCGGCGCACCTCGCCGGTGATGCCGGCCGAATCGCCGATCGGCGGCACGAAGACGACATCGCCGGATTGCAGGCGCAGGTCGCCGGACGAATCCCCGCGCAGCAGCAGGTCGTAGAGATCAAGCGTGCCTGCAGTACGCCCGCCACGCAGCACCCGCACGCGGCGCAGCGAGCCGATGGGCTTGACGCCACCGGCCGCCATGAGCGCATTGCTGGCGGTGGAAAGGCCACCCACGGTATAGGCACCGGGCTTCTCGGCATCGCCCGTGATCATCACCTGCAGCGAGCGCAGGCTCCCCATGCCGACCGAAACCCTGGTGCCGATCATCTGCTCGGCAACGCTGGTCTCGATGGCCTCCTGCATCTCGGCAAAGCGCATGCCGGCAACCGCCATGGGACCGATCTCGGGCAGGCGGATGCGGCCATCGCGGGCGACGGTGAGCGTATACAGGCCCTTGACGTTGCCGAGGAACTGCAGCTCGAGCGCATCGCCGGGGCCAATGGTGTAGTCCGGCGGCACCGGCACATCGCTCACCTGCGCGAAGGTGCTGGGTACGTTGCGGAAGATGTCGTAGCCGAAGGGCTTGAGTGCATCGGTGCCGAGCGGCGTGGGCTTGAGGAGCACGAGCCCGACATCGACCGCCCTGAATGCCGGCTCGTTCTGCAGGCGGGTCGTGGCTTCTTCGGCGTTCAGCCCGGCCAGCGGAATCGGCTCCGGCAGACCGGGAATGCGGATGCGCCCGTCACGCTCGAGCCGGTAGGGATTGGCGGCCAGTGCGCGCGCCACCAGCTCGTCGGTGCGTGCGCGCAGCTCCGGGCTGATGGCGGAATTTGCATCCATGCCAGCCGTCGCCAGCGTCAGCAGCACCGTATCGCCCGGTGCCGCCAGGGTGGCGTCGATCGGCTCGGCGGCCCTTGGCTGGCTGGCAGCCGGCATCACCAGCGGCTGGTCGGCCTGGCCCTGCTGGCGGTACTGCCCGAGCAACGCACGTTGCTGCTCGGCCGGCAGCTGGCCGAGCAGTTGCAGTTGCTCTGGAGTGGGTACCTGTGCCGGGGCATGCGATGACAGCAAGAACAACAGCGCGGTAATGACCGCCAGCGCACCCATTCCCGACTTCACGTCGCACCCCCACTGTGATCGCCGGTCGGGATCATGGACCGGTCACGCAACTGCCAAATGCCCCGGCAAAACCCGATGAAGCCAGCGGACACACCCCGGGCAGGATGGTAAACACTGCATCACCGGGTCGCAATGCAAGCGGCCAGCGACGCTACTGCCACTGCGACCAGTCCTGGCGGTTCTCGGCGACATGGAAGAGCGCAGCCACGACGCGGCGGTCGAACTGGCTGCCGGCACCGCGCATCAGCTCGTCCAGCGCACCCTGCACCGAGAGGCCCTGGCGCCATGCACGCGGGCTGAGCAGGGCCACGAAGGCATTGGCCACGGCCAGCACCTGGCCGGCCAGCGTGATGCGCGAGGCGGGCAGGCCGTGCGGATAGCCACGGCCGTCGGGCCGCTCGTGCTTCTGCGCGATGATGTCCACCACCGGGCCATCGAACTGCAGGCCGTGCAGCAGCTCGAGCCCGTAGCCGACGTGCTTCTGGAGCGTTGCCTGCTCCTCGGCGCTCAACGGCCCGGGCTTGGTCAGCAGATCCACCGGGATCATCACCTTGCCGATGTTGGCAAGGCTCGCCGCGAGCGTAAGCGTGGCGCGCTCCCGGTCGCTGAAGTCGAGCTCGCGCGCCAGCGCATCGGCCACCTCGGTCATGCGCTGCGCGTGGTGGGCCGAATAGGGATCGTGGCGGTCGACCACGCCGACGAGGGTCAGCACCAGCCGGCGCAGCATGTCGGTGTTGCGCTGGTTGGCCTGCTGGATGGCGGAGACATCGCTCAGCACCAGCAGCACCAGGTCGCGCTCCTCGCCGATGCGGTGCACCGGGATGAAGCTGGCGCGGAACATCCTCTCCGTCTCGCCCTCCGCATCCGGCCAGGCCAGCAGCTGCTGCACGCTGCCGCCCTGGTCGCGCACCTGCGCCAGCCCGGCGTGGATGCCGGGCTGCACCGCCTGGGGCAGCACGCCGCTGACCAGCCCGCCCTGCATGGTGCTGATGGTGGTGCCGGCGGCGGCCGCCGCCGCCTGGTTGGTGAACACCACCCGGTTGTCGGCTGCCACCAGGATCACCGGCACGTCGAGGCTGTCGCTGATGGTGTGCAGCAGCTCGGTCTGCTGCTGGAGATGGTCGGCCTTGCTGCCGAGCTCGGCGGCCAGGTGGCGCGCGCGCACCCCGCTGCCATGGCGCCAGGCCGCCACTGCCACCGCGGCCACCGACAGCAGCAGCAGCGACAGCGCCATCAGCAGGAAGCGGCGCCGCTCATCGGCAAGGCTCAGCGCCTGGGCCGCATCGACCTGCTGCACCAGCACCCAGCCCTGCCCGCTGATCGGGCGGCTGACCTGCAGCACCTTCTCGCCGCGGTAGTTGGGCAGCGCGACGAAGCGCCCGGGCGCGGCAACCGCCGCGACCTCGGCAAGCTCGCCGCGCCCGGCGGGCAGCGCGCGCCGCAACGGCTTCGAGCCATCGTGGGTGGGCGACAGCAGGACCACCTCCTCGCCGCGCCTCTCGAGCAGGATGGACTCGCTCTCCTCGGAAAAGTCGGGGCCACGGGCCAGCAGCGGATAGAGGTCGGCGGCAGCCGAGCGGATGGCAAGCAGCACGCCCAGCGGGCGCGCGGCATCGCCACCGGCGCCCGAGACGGTGGCGATCGGCAGGGCCTCCACCAGCACCGGTTCGTCGCCGGCCCCGTTCATCAGCTGCACGATGCGGGCAATCTGCCCGTCAAGCAGCGGGCGCAGCACCTCCGCGTAGGTCGATGTCAGGTCGAAGAGCCCCGGGGTGGCCACCACCGGGCGCAGCTGCGCATCCAGTATCGCCAGCCCGGTGCTGCGCGGCTGGGGCAGGTTGGCGGGAATCCGCGCTCCACTGTCCGCCTCGTAGCCCCAGCGGGCGGCGGCCGCCAGCAGCAGGTTGCGCAGGTAACCCTGCGATTCCGGCTCCGCATCGGTGGCATCCCCCGCCGCCGGCCGATGATTGGCTGCCTGCCACAGGTAGAAGCGCAGGGAAGCGTTGGCCGCCAGCTCCTCGAGGTTGCGGTGGTCGGCCGTCAGCAGGCGCGCCACCGCATCCGCCTTGGTGCCCGCCACCAGGCCGAGGCGGGTCTCCCATTGCAGGAGGTCGCGCTCCTTCTCGGCGCCGATGTAGCCGTTGATGAGCAGCGCCCCGACCACCATCAGCAGCAGCAGCAGCCCGGCAGCGGCGGCGACCGAGGCGCGCAACCGGTTCATGATCGCCGTCCGGCGGCGGCCGGCAGATGCATCCACCAGCCATCCGCGTTGATCGAGTACACCGGCGCGTAATGGACCACCTGGCGGTGCGACAGCACCCCGCGCACCTGGTTGTCGAGCACCAGGATCTCCTCGCCCCGGCCTACCGCCAGCACCGCATGCGGCACCCGCAGGTTGGTGTCCTGCACGACGACGATGCGCAGCTCGCCTTCCGGGTAGCCCAGCCAGCGCAGCGAGAAATACTTGGTGATGGCGTAGTCCTCGCAATCCCCGCCATTGCCGAAGAACTCGCGGGGGATGGCCCAGTAGTCCTCGATGCCGTAGTTGTCGATGTCGAGCACGTAGCTCATCTCGTTGGCATAGCGGTTGACCTCGCGCAGCTGCTCGGCCGGCGGCCGGCCGCGCAGCCCGCCAAGGAAAGCCAGCCAGCGCTCCATGTGGCAGCGGTTGAGCCGCCGTTCGCCGCAATCGCCATCGCGCAGGTTGTCGCGCAGCTGGCGCTCGAGCATCTGCAGCCACTGCGGGAACGCGGCGATGTCGTCCTGCGCCGCCTGCTGGTAGCCGAACAGGTCCGGGGCAAAGGCCGCCGCCGGCGCGCCGGCCATGACAAAGATCATCGCCAAGGCCGCTGCCAGGCCCGGGGCCAGCGACACCCGGGCGCGAGACCGGAAAAACTGTGACATGGTCGATTGAGAAGCTGCGGGCGACAATTTAGTATCCCGCAGTCTCCCATAACATAACAACAAATCATGAACACCCCCCGCCTTGTCATGCACAGGTTCCTTGCCGGCCTGCTGGCGTCCGTGGCCCTGCTCCTGGCGGGCACCGTCCACGCCGCCGATGACATACAGGAACAGTTCGATGCGGCCATGGCCGCCATCGACAGCGACCACCTGCTCACTGCCCGCCAGACGCTCCAGGACCTGCTGGCCGCCAATCCCAGCCTCAACCGTGCCCGCCTCGAGCTGGCGCGGGTGCATTACCTCTCGGGCGACTACCCCGGGGCGCGGGCCGAGGCGCAGCGCGTGCTCGACGATCCCACCACGCCGCCGCAGGTGCGCGCCACCGTGCTGGCCTTCCTCGCCCAGATCGAGGCCGACGGCCAGCGCGCCAGCCAGCGCCACCAATGGCGCCCCTCGATCTACGCGGGCCTGATGTACGACTCCAACGTCAACATCGGCCCCAACCGCGATGTCATCGACATCGGCGGCAACCTCTACCAGGTCTCGCGCGACTCGCGCGAGACCAGCGACCTCGCCTGGGTGGTGAACCCGGCCCTCTCGCACATCTACAACCCCAACCAGCGCTTCCAGTGGGGCGAGCACAGCGGCAACTTCATCTGGCAGACCGACGCCAGCGCCTACTACCGGGGCTATTTCGACGAAAGCGACTTCCACCTCGGCGTGCTCAGCCTGCGCACCGGGCCGGCCTGGATCGTGCCGCGCCGCTGGCGCGCCAGCGTGGGACTCCAGGCGGACAAGATCTGGCTGGGCAACGACAGCCTGGCGCTGATCACCTCGATCAACCCGGGCATCACCTGGCAGCTGGGCAACGACTGGGAAGTGGGCCTCGATGGCATGCTCGGCTACCGCAACTACAACCGCGGCGTCGATGACGGCCGCGATGGCTGGGACCGCAAGCTCAACCTGTCGGCGGCGCGCTACTTCGACAACCGCCGCTGGGCGCTGCTGGGCGGCATCGGCTACCACGACTTCGACGCCGACGAGGACCGCTTCAGCTACCACGGCCCCGATCTCTACCTGGGCGCCATCGCCCAGGCCTGGGAAAACGGCATGGTCTACGCCAGGGTGGGCTACTCGCGATTCGACTTCGACGGGCGCGAGCCGCTGTTCGGCCGCGGCCGCGACGACGACGAATGGCGCTACACGCTCGGCTTCCAGCACGATATCCAGAGCGGCCCGCTGGCCCGCTGGGCGCTGCAAGGCAGCTGGATGTATACCGACAACAGCTCCAACACGCCCATCTACGACTACGACCGCCACGTCGTCAACCTGGGGCTGGCGCGCAGCTTCTAAGCCGGCGCCGGCTCCCCTAAAATAAGGTGAACTGCTTCACACTCCCGCCGTCCGGGAGATGATCCCGGACGGTTCCTGCGATAAAAATGGGCCAAGGCACCAGCCTGCATCCAACAAGAACGCCGGACAGGACAACTGCACCGGTCGGAGAAGAACAACAATGAACTTCACCAGACTCACGATCATTTTCCTGCTTGCGGCATGGTCCCTCGGTGCCAGCGCGGCCGATCTGACGCTGGAGAACCAGGACTGCGCCAGCATCCTCGAGCGCTGGGCGGAGAATCCCGATTCGGTGCCTGCCCGCCTGGTCGATGCCTGCAAGGAGCAGATGGCGCAGCCCGCGGTGCCCGTCGCCGCCCTCGAGCCGGCACCGAGCATCGCCGACCCCTGCGCCGAGGGCGGTACCGGCAACGTGCTGTGCTGGGGCCCCTGGGCCGCGCTGGCACCGGCAGCCGCGGCACCGATGGTGGCGCTGGCGCTCCCCCCGCACATCGGCGACTGCGATGTCGGCTCGGGCATCTCCGACCGCTGCCGCGTGCAGCTCGAGGAGCTCGACCCCGCGCCCGGGCCGGTCTATCCGCTGGGCCCCTGCGAGCCCGGCATGCCCTGCGGCTTCGCCACCTTCGTCGATGGCGTGACCAGCACCGGCGATGTCGAGGACACCGAATTCAAGCGCTTCACCCTCGACCCCGATGGCACCCGCTTCGTGGTGGATCCGAACGGCCCCGACGAGATCAACTCGGTGGCCATGGGCACCAATGTCCAGCCGCGGCCCGATGGCTACGAGAACATGCGTGCCAACGGCATCGATGGCGACGAGCAGTCGCGGGCCATCGCGCGGATCATCCGCGAGGGCGAAGGCGCCGACATCGAGCTCGCCGCCGACATCTGGGCGCACGGCAACCGCAGCACCGGGGCCGGCAACTCCGGCTACTTCGCCTGGGGCGTGGCCACCTCCGCATCGGGGCTGGACCTGCTCAACGGCGAGGGTATCTCGCTGACCTTCACCGGCCCCATGTCGGTGAACAACGCCACCAACGCCTCGATCACCGTCAACTTCGGCAGCCAGCCGGCCTGGACCGGCAACTGGGAGAACCCCGCCTGGTCCTTTGGCGCCGGCGGCAGCGTCAATGGCGTCAACCTGCTCTCCGACCCAGCCAGCTTCACCAGCAACGTGCAGGCGGGCAGCGTGGTGCAAGGCGCACTGCTGGGCGAGCCGGGTGGCAACCAGGGCATTACCCACATCATCGACGTACGGCTCGCAGACGGTGGCCACATCAAGGATGTCGGCCTGCTGCGTGCCCCCAGATAATCCCGAGGATCCAACGATGAACACCCCGATCCGCACTATCCTGTTCGCCGGCCTGGCACTTGCCGGGCTCGGTGCCCAGGCAGCCACGATCTCGCTGCAGCCCTCGCAATCCATCGTGGAGGCGGGCACCAGCTTCAGCGTCGAGCTGCTGCTCGATGCCAGCGATGCACCGGGCGCCCATCCCGGCCTCTTCGGCGGCGAGGTGGTCATCGACTACGACCCCACGCAGCTGCAGTTCACCGGCTTCACCACCTCGCTGCCGCTGTTCGAGCCCGTCACCACGGGCAGTCTCGATGGCCGCAGCACCGTGAGCTTCGGCTTCGACCACGCCCCGGATACGGGCGTCATCGGCAGCCTGGGCTTCACGGCCATCGGCCAGGCGGGTGAAGTGGCCAGCATCGGCCTGCGCGACGCTGACGACTTCATGGGCACCTTCATCAGCTACATCCCGACCTACCAGGCCTTCTATCCGGAAGCGCTCGGCACCTCGGTGCAGCTGGTCAATGCCGAGGTCCCGCTGCCCGGCGCGCTGTGGCTGCTGGTGTCGGCACTGGGCCTGGGTGCCGGCAGCCGGCGGCTGATGCTGCGTCGTTCGCTGGCAGCGGTCTCTCCGCGCGCTTGACCGACAGGCTCCCACACCGGCTCGCGGCCACGTTGCTCGTGGCCGCGAGCTTCGCCGCCTACGCCCAACCACCCACCGCAGCCGAGGCCTGGCAGGAGGCCATCGCCACGGCTGCGGCCGATGGCCTCGACCCCGCGCTCTACGCCGATCCCGTGCAGCTTGCCAGGGATCTTGCCGCCGGACATACCGACCCCCGCGCGGGCGATCCGGAGTGGCATATCCCCCGGCCCGCCACCTTCGAGGGCAGCATCGACGACACGCTGCCGGAGGCGCTGGCGCCATCGGCCGCCGATTACCGGCGGCTGCGCGAGGCGATGCGCGCTCACCTCGCCATCCGCGACAGCGGCGGCTGGCCGGTGCTGCCGCCATCTCCCGGACAACTGCACGCCGGCCAGCGGGACGCGGCGGTGGCCACGCTGCGCGAGCGCCTGCGGCGCAGCGGCGACTTCGACAGCGAGGTGGGCGCCGACCCCTGGTTCTTCGATGCCGCACTCGACCGCGCGCTGCGCCATTTCCAGCTGCGCCACGGCCTGCTCGGCAACGGCATCCTCGACGAGCCCACCCGCACCGCCGCCAACATCAGCGTGGAGGAGCGCATCGGCCAGCTGGCGGTGGCACTCGAGCGCTGGCGCTGGCTGCCGCGGCAGCTGGAGCCGGAACACGCCTGGATCAACATCGTCAGCGGCACGCTGGAGGTATCCGGGCCGGCGGGCGGGATGCTGGCCATGCGCGTCATCGTCGGCCACCCCGAACGGCCCACCCCGGCCATGCGCGGGGCATTGCGCCAGGTGACCTTCAACCCCACCTGGTCGGTGCCGCGCACCATCGCCATCGAGGACCTGCTGCCGCGCCAGCAGGAAGAGCCCGGCTTCCTCGCCTCGCGCGGCTTCCATGTCTTCGATGCCCGCAGCGGCCGCGAGATCGCCCCGGAAGCGGTGCCCTGGGATACGCTCGGCATCAACCGCTTCCCCTACCGGCTGCGCCAGGATGCGGGTCCCGGCAACAGCCTCGGCCGCATCAAGGTGGCCTGGGACAACCCCTTCGACATCTACCTGCACGACACCCCGTCGAGGGGGTTGTTCGGGCTCAACCGGCGCACGCTGAGCGCGGGCTGCATCCGCATGGAGGATGCTCCCGCGCTGGCCACCCTGCTGCTCGAGCGCGATCGCGACTGGGACGCAGCCGCCACCACCGCCAATATCGAGGCCGGCAGGACCCGGGTGCTCAACCTCAACCGGCAGCTGCCGCTGTACGTGGTCTACCTGACGGCCTGGGTGGATGCGGACGGTACGGTGCAATTCCGCAAGGATGTCTACGGGCGCGATGCCAAGGTGCTGGCAGCGCTGGACGGCGCCCTGCCCTGAGGACACCGCCCCGTCGCAGGGCGGCTGGCCGGCCGGATCCGGTGCCCGGCGCGGCCTGGCTGCTGGGCTCGGCCCTCGGCCTGCTCGGTTTCGTCCGGCGCCGCAGCACCCTCGCCTGATCCCGGCCCGCGCAGGGCCCCGGCAAAAACCCCGCCTCATGGCGGGGTTTTTCTTTGCCGCCGTCTCAGGCCGGCGTCGGCGCCTCCTGCAGGCGCGCATCCACCTCGTCCTGCTGCAGCTCGAAGAGGCGGGCATAGACGCCGCCCTGCCGCAGCAGCTTGTCATGGGTGCCACGCTCGGCGATGCGACCGGCCTCCAGCACCAGGATCTCGCTGGCGGTCCTCACCGTGGAAAGGCGGTGGGCGATGGTCAGCACCGTGCGCCCCCTGGCCAGCTCGCCGATCGCCGCATTCACCTCGCGCTCGGTCTCCACGTCGAGGTTGGAGGTGGCCTCGTCGAGGATGAGGATCGGCGCATCCTTGAGCAGCGCGCGCGCGATCGCAATGCGCTGGCGCTGGCCACCGGAAACCTTCGAGCCCATCTCCCCCACCGGGGTGTCATAGCCCGCGGGCAGGCCGGCAATCCACTCCGCCAGGTGCGCGCGGCGCGCCGCCTCTTCCACCTCGGCCTGGCTGGCCCCCGGCCGGCCCATGCGGATGTTGTCGCCGATGGTGGTGTTGAAGATGTAGTTGCGCTGCGAGACCACCGCGATCATGTTGCGCAGGTCTTCGAGGCGGTACTGGCGCACGTCGACACCGCCGATGGCCACCTCGCCCCGCGAGGGATCCCAGAAGCGCAGCAGCAGGTTGGCGATGGTGCTCTTGCCCGCACCGCTGGAGCCGACGATGGCCACGTGCTGGCCGGGCTGGATGTCGACGCTGATGCCGTCGAGCACCGGGCGGGCACCCGGCGCGTAGGCAAAGCTGATGTCGCGCAGCGAGATGGCGGCCTCGGCACCGCGGGGCGAGGCCGCCACCAGGTCGTCCACCGCCGGCCTCTGGTCCATCATCTCCCACAGCCGCCGTGCGGAAACGATGGCCACCTTGTAGTCGTTGACCACGTTGTTGAGGCCCGCGGTGGCATAGAAACTGGTGATGGCGATGGCGATGACCACCGGCACGGTGCGCAGCGGATCGATGATGCCGGCCTGCACCAGCGGCCAGCTGGCCCACACCATGGCCACCGCGGCCGCCACCACGACGAACTCGCTCAACCCGCGCTGGAAGGCATCGGCGCGGCTGAGCTGGTCCTGGCCGCGCTTGAGGTCCTCGCCGAGCGCCCAGGCCTGCTGGCGGCGCCGCTCGCCGAAGCCGAAGGCCACGGTGTCGCGGATGCCCTGCAGGCTGTCGGTCAGGAAGGCGTTGACCTGGCCCTGCCTGGCGCGCCACTGCTCGCCGCCCTGTGCGCCCAGGGCCGCGGTGACCAGCGGCAGCACGAAGATCATGAAGCCGAGGAAGGGGGCCAGCGCCCAGGCGAAGGCGGGGTGCTGGTAGCGGGCCAGGTACCAGAGCACGATCGCGGGCACCACCAGCGCACAGATCGCCGGGGCGATGGTGTGCGCATAGAAGGGCTCGACGCGCTCGCAGTCGTTGATGACGCGCGACACCGCATCGCCGGTGCGCAGCTCGGCGGTGCCCGCCGGCGCCAGCGGCTCCATGCGATCGTAGAACTCGTTGCGCAGCATCGCCAGCAGGCGGAAGGCCACGTAGTGACCGGTGTAGGTTTCCACGTAACTGAAGAAGCCGAGCACCAGCGCGCAGAGCGCCAGCATCCAGCCGATGTGCCACAGCGTGTCCGCGCCGGGTGCCGCCACGTACAGGGCGACGCTGCCGGCCGCATAGGCGATCAGCGTGATCCGCATCAGCAGCTTGATGGCGCGCGCCACGGTGGATACCACCATGATGCCGTTCAGCGGCTTCATGAAGCGGAGCAGGCGGATGACGATCTGCCAGTGGCTCATGGCGTGACTCCTGCGGTTGCCGGCCGGGGACCGGTCCCGGGCCCTCCCTGCTGGTTGCGTCCGGTGGTCCCCACCATGCGGGCATAGACACCACCTGCCGCAAGCAGCTCTGCATGGCTGCCCGATTCGAGCACCCGCCCCTCGCCCATGACGATGATGCGATCGGCCTTCTCCACGGTGGACAGGCGATGCGCGATGAGCAGCACCGTCTTGTTCTTTGTGAGCTTGTCGAGCGCCTCGTGGATGACCGTCTCGGTCTCGAGGTCGATCTGCGAGGTGGGCTCGTCGAGGATGATGATCGGCGCGTCCTTGAGCAGGGCACGGGCAATGGCCAGCCGCTGCACCTGCCCGCCCGAGAGCGACAGCCCGCGCTCGCCCACCAGGGTGTCGAAGCCCTGCGGCAGCGAGGCGATGTGGTCGTAGATGTTGGCGGCCTTGCAGGCGGCGACGAGATCGGCCTCGCTGGCCTCGGCACGCGCCACCCGCAGGTTGTCGGCGATGCTGCCGTAGAACAGGTAGGGATCCTGCGGCACCAGCGCCAGGTGGGCACGCACCCAGTCGGCGGGCACCTGGTCCATGGGCACATCGTCGAGCGCCAGCGTCCCGGAATCGGGGGCCAGGGTGCGCAGCACCAGGTTGGTGACCGTGGTCTTGCCCGAGCCGCTGTGGCCGACCAGCGCCACCGTCTCGCCGGGACGGATGTCCAGCGTGCAGCCGTTGACCGCCGGCCGGCCGGCATTGGCATAGCTGAACACCACGTCGCGCAGGCTCAGCGCCGGATTGGCCAGCAGCGGCCGCGAGTCGGCTGCCTCGGGATCCCTGACGCCGGGCTCCTCGGACAGGAAGCCGACGATCTTGCGGGCGAACTCGCGACCGATGGCACCGGCGAAGAAGAAGGCGCCGATCAGTGTCAGCGGGGTAGCGAACTCGGCGCTTGCCAGCACCAGCGCCACCACCGCGCCGGGGCTGAGCGCGCCGGCATCGAGGCGCAGCAGCGAGACGATGGTCAGCACCGCGGTGGTGCCCAGTGCGAAGCCGAAGTCGACGAACAGCAGCATGGACTGGTTCACCAGCAGCAGCTTCATGGTCTCCTTGCGCTGCTTCTCGTTGGCGGCGTGCATCTGCGCACCGCGCACCTTGCCGAGGTTGAACATCTTCAGCGTCGCCATGCCCTGGATGGAGTCGAGGAACTGCGCACTCTGCTCGTTGTTGACCTCGGCATAGCGCTCGCTGACGCTGCGGAACTGCTTGGAGATCATGCCGAGGAACAGCGGCACCAGCGGGATGGAGACGATCAGCGCCAAGCCCACCACCCAGTCCACCCAGCCGATGAAGATGCACAGCAGCACCGGCGTGATGATGCCGATCACGAACTGCACGAAATAGATGCCGTAGAAGATCTCGATCCAGTCCATGCCGTCGACGGCGATGTTCACCAGCTCGCCGGTGCGCTTCTTGTCGAGCACCGCCGGCCCGAGGCGCAGGGCGTGCTGGTAGATCTTGTCGCGGATGGCGAGCTTGGTGAGCGAGGAGGCCTTGTACTGCGAGCTGCGATAGAGCCAGCCGAGCAGGAACTTGCCGGCGAGCAGGAAGGCCAGCAGCGGCGCCAGCGCCGGCAGCAGGTTCTCGCCGTGCCGCAGGCCGTCGATCAGCACGCCCAGCTGCCAATACAGCGCCAGGCTGAAGGCCAGGCCAAGGATGCCCACGCCGATGCCGGCGACGATCCACCGGCTGGTGGATTTGACGATCAGCCGCTTGTCGATGCCGAGAATCATGCAGTACCTCCGTGGGATGCCGGCCGCCTTGCCGGTCAGTGCCCTGCCCCGGTTGGCGCACAGCCTACACCTTGAACTATAGTTCAACGTCAACGGATGGCTGCCGGGGCGGGCAGGACGGCATGAGAGAGAAGGCACTGACCATCGGCGCGCTGGCGCGGCGGCTCAACGTGAGCACCTCGGCGCTGCGCTTCTACGAGCGCGAGGGGCTGCTGGTACCGGCCCAGCGCTCGGCTTCGGGCTATCGCCTGTACCCGCCCAGCGCCGAGAAGACGCTGCTGTTCATCCGCCGCGCGCAGCGCCTGGGTTTCGCGCTCAGCGACATCAAGGCGCTGCTGGAAGCCGAAGGCAGGCGCGACGCCGGCAGCGAAGTCATGGACATCGCCGAGCAGCGCTTCCTCGACATCGAACGGCGGCTGACCGAGATGCTGGTGCTGCGCCACGAGCTGGAGTTCTTCCTCGAGGACCTCACCGAGCGCCTCGGCCGCGTGGCCGGGGACCAGGCCGGGCGCCTGTACCGCGACCTGCTCGACCGGGCATGCGACCACGACACCCACCACAAGGCCGCCTCCCCGCTCATCCGCCTCATGCAGCGCCTCGGCTGCGCGCTGGCAGGCGCCGAGCGCGAGGAGGTGTTCGCCACCCTGCGCGGCCGGCACCTGCACATCTGGCGCGACGACGATGGCTACTCGATCCTCGTCCCCGGCCCGGACCCGAAGATCGAGCGGGCGCTGCGCCAGCTGGCCGCCAGCGAGGCGGACTGCGAGGCGCACGTGGAACCGCACGTCAGCGAGGCCGAGGAAGGCTATCTGTTCCAGGCACGCGGGGCCAACGCCTTCCTGTTCGCGCAGCTGTTCCTCGCCCTCGAGTCGGCAGAGGCCTGAACCGCGCAATTGCGCGCCGCGGCGCGGACGGCTAGTCTGCGCGGCAGGTCAGAGCGGCCCGGGGGGGCCGACACCACCCAAGGAGTACCCATGGCCCATGCTCCCGCGCCTGCCGGCGCACCGCGCGCCACCGGCATCCGCCGCCTGTTCATCCGCAAGACGGTGGAACAGATGCAGGCGGACAACGAGCACAGCGACCTGAAAAAGACGCTGAGCGCCACCAATCTCATCCTGCTCGGCATCGGCTGCGTCATCGGTACCGGCATCTTCGTGCTGACCGGCCGCGCAGCGGCCGTCTTCGCCGGGCCGGGCATCATCATCTCCTTCGCCATCACCGGCACGCTGTGCATCTTCGTCGCGCTGTGCTACGCCGAACTGGCCTCCGTGCTGCCGGTATCGGGTTCCGCCTACTCCTATTCCTATGCCTCGATGGGGGAGCTGGCCGCCTGGATCATGGGGCTGCTGCTCGTCCTCGAATACGGCCTCGCCTCGGCCACGGTGGCGGTGGGCTGGTCGGGCTACCTGGTCAGCCTGCTGCAGGACATGGGCCTTCACCTGCCACCCGCACTGACTGCCGCTCCCGGGGTCGAGATCATCCGCGACGGCCAGGTCATCGGCCACGGGCTCATCAACCTGCCGGCGCTGCTGGCCATCGCCGCGGTCACCATGCTGCTGGTGGTGGGGCTCTCCGAGTCGGTGACGGTCAACAACATCATCGTCGCCATCAAGCTGACGGTGGTCATCGCCTTCATCGTCATCGGCTTCTTCTACGTGGACACCCAGCTGCTGACGCCGCTGATCCCCGCGGAGATCCCGCCGCCGCCACCCGGCACCGAGCGCGGGCTGTGGGCCGACATCTGGCGCGCGCTGGTGGACGTCATGACCGCCAACAACACCTCGCGCTACGGCATCGGCGGGCTCATCGGCGGCGCTGCCACCATCTTCTTCGCCTACCTCGGCTTCGAGGCCGTCTCCACGGCGGGCACCGAGTCGCGCAACCCCTCGCGCGACATGCCCATCGGCATCCTCGGCACGCTGATCATCTGCACCGTGCTGTACATGCTCACGGCCGCGGTGCTGGTCGGCATCGTGCCCTACACCGAGCTCGACGACCCCGCGCCGATCGCCAAGGCGGTCAACCAGATCGGCCTGCCATGGTTTGCCATCCTCGTGAAGATCGGTGCCATCGCCGGCCTGTCCTCGGTGATGCTGGTGCTGCTGTATGCGCAGACGCGCATCTTCTACACCATCGCTCGCGACGGCCTGCTGCCCGCGCCGCTCGCGGTGGTCCACCCGAAGTTCCGCACGCCGTGGATCAACACCCTGCTGGTGGGCGCGGTGGTGGCCTGCGCGGCGGGCCTGCTGTCGCTCGATGCATTGGCGGACCTGACCAACATCGGCTCGCTGGCCGCCTTTGCCATCGTCTGCATCACCGTCATCTACCTGCGCGTCACGGCACCCGGCCTGCATCGGCCCTTCCGCGCCCCGCTGTCGCCGCTGGTGCCGCTGCTCGGCGCGGGCATGTGCCTGTTCCTGCTGATGTCGCTGATGGCCCAGACCACCACCCGCCATTTCTTCGTCGCCTACCTGGTCGGCGGCGTTGCCCTGTATTTCCTCTACGGCATGCGGCACTCGAAGCTCGGGCGGGGCGAGATCGTGATGGGCGGGGAGCCGCCCCCCGACCTGCCGCAGAAGCTCGGCGACTGAGCCGGCACGGCTCCCGGGCGCTGCCCATGGCGGCTGCGCCCGGCGGTCGCAGCCGCCGGGCCCCGTGGGCAGGCGGCGATTTCCTCCCCGGCACCCGGACCATGGCCGGCCTGCGGGCGACCGATCCGGGGCAGGCAACTTGACCCTCAACCTTGGTTGAAGGTTGATCATGGCGCGCAAACGGCCCCTTCGGGTCGCAGGAGGCGCTTCGCCATGAGCCAGGTCCTCACCGCCGAAAACAATTCCGCCCAGCCACTGCGCGTCAAGATCACCGGCATGGACTGCGGCAGCTGCGCGCTGACCATCGAGAACAGCATCCGCCAGCTGCCCGGCGTGAAATCCGTCGCGGTCAGCTTCACGACCGAATCGATGGAGCTCGAGGGCGATGCCACGCTGCAGCAAGTAGAGCAGCGCCTGCGCGAACTCGGCTACCGGCTGCAGGGTTCCACCCCGGCCGGACAGGCCACGGTCAGCGAGCCGCCACGCGGTGCCAGCGGATTCCTGCGTTTCCTGTGGGGCCAGGGCCGGCTGCGCCTGGCGCTGTTCATCACCGTGGTGATACTGGCCGGCATTCCGCTGCTGGCCGGACGCCCGCCCATCCTGTTCGGCATCACGCCGCTGGACTGGCTGTTCGGGCTGGCCGTGCTCATCACCGGCGTGCCCGTCTTCATCAAGGGGCTGCGGGCGCTGTTCTTCGCGCGGCACATGACCATCGACCTGCTGATGGCGGTCGCCGCGATGGGTGCGCTCGCCATCGGTGAAACCGGCGAGGCCGCCACCGTGATCCTGCTCTTCATCCTCGGCGAGGCACTGGAGGCCTACAGCGCCGAGCGGGCCCGCGGCTCCCTGCGCAGCCTGATGTCGCTGCAGCCGCAGGAGGCCACCGTCCTGCGCGAGCATCGCGGCGCACACGGGCATGAGCACGAGCATGGCCATGACCACGCGCCCGCGGGGCACGATGATCATCATGACCATGACCATGACCATGACCACGACCACGACCACGGGCATGCCCATGGGCATGACGGCTGCGGCCATGAAAACCACGATCATGCCGCCCATGACCACGGGCACGACCATGCCGCGCATGACCATGGGGAACACGGGCACGCTACGCATGGTCACGATCATGGCCATGATCACGCCGGTTGTACGCATGACGACCACGGTCACGGCCATGCGGAGGCGGAGGCGGAGGCGGAGGCCGAGGTCCACTATCACCAGCTCGTCATCCCCGTGGACCAGGTCGAGGTCGGCGAGATGGTGCTGGTGCGCCCTGGCCAGCGCATCCCGGTGGACGGCGTCATCGCCCATGGCAGCTCCTCGATCAACCAGGCTGCGGTCACCGGCGAGAGCGAACCGGTCCTGCGCGGCGAGGGCGACGAGGTCATGGCCGGCACGGTCAACGGCGAGGGCGCCCTCGAGATCCGCGTCACGCGGCCGGCGGGGGATGCCACCATCGCGCGCATCGCACGGCTGGTGGAGCAGGCGCAGGAGCTGCGCAGCCCGGCCGAGCGCTTCATCGACCGCTTTGCCCGCTGGTACACCCCGGCCGTGGTGCTGGCCGCCCTGCTGGTGGTTCTGGTGCCGGTACTGCTCTTCGGCCAGTCGCTCTTCGACCATGCCGACGGCACCCACGGCTGGCTCTACCGCGGCCTCACGCTGCTGATCATCGCCTGCCCCTGCGCGCTGGTGATCAGCATCCCGGTGACGGTGGTCAGCGGGCTGACGCGCCTCGCCAACCTGGGCGTGCTGGTCAAGGGTGGTGCACAACTCGACGAGCTGGCCGACATCCGCGCCATCGCCTTCGACAAGACCGGCACCCTGACCTACGGCCGGCCCGAGGTCACCATCGTGCGCAGCAGCGACTGCGCACACCCCGAGCCCGTCGCCGAGGACTGCGCAAGCTGCGAGGACGTGGTGGCGCTGGCGGCCAGCGTCGAGCGCGCATCCGAGCATCCGGTGGCCCACGCCATCATGAGCGCCGCCACCACGCGCCAGCTGCAGCACCGCTACCAGGCCGCTGGGGTGACCGCGCACGCCGGGCGCGGCATCAGCGGCGAGCTTGGCAACGGCCTGACGATCGCCGTGGGCAGCGATGCGCTGTTCGCCGGCAAGGCAGCCATCGATGCCCCGCTCTCGCAGCATGCCGAGGGCGCCCGCAGCAGCGGCCAGACGGTCATGTTCGTCGGCAAGGGCAACGAGGTGGTGGGGCTCATCGGCGTGCGCGACGAGATCCGCGAGGCCAGTCGCAGCGCGCTGGCCGAGCTCAAGGCCATCCACCCGCCGGTGGCTGCCGTCATGCTCACCGGCGACAACCAGCAGGCAGCGGCGCGGGTCGCCACCGAGGTCGGCACCATCGACGAGGTACGTGCCAGCCTGCTGCCCGAGGGCAAGCTGCGCGCCATCGAGGAGCTGCGCCAGCGCTATGGCCGCGTGGCGATGGTGGGCGATGGCATCAACGACGCCCCGGCGCTGGCGCGCGCCGACATCGGCATCGCCATGGGCGCCGGCACCGCACAGGCCATGGAAACGGCCGATGTGGTGTTGATGCAGGACGATATCTCCCACGTACCGATGGAGCTGCGCATAGCCCGGCGCTCGCGCACCCTGGTGAAGCAGAACATCGCGCTCAGCCTGGGCCTCAAGATCGCGGTGCTGGTGCTGGCGGTGCCCGGCATCACCACGCTGTGGATGGCGGTGGTGGCGGACGTGGGCGCCACCATGCTGGTGACGCTCAACGGCATGCGCGCGCTGCGCGCGCGCTGAAGGACGCAATGTCTTTCTGGCGGACCCGGGTCCCTCGCGACCCGGGCCCGCCGGGCGGCAGGCGCAAACCCGCGCATGGCGTCCCGCGGCAAGCAGGCACGGTCCGACCGTGTGCCCCCCAAGCCCGATCCAGGCTTCCGGCAACCGAAAATGGACGCCGGCCCATCGGCCGCTTGCGCTCCCCCGGGCCGGCCCTAACATGGCGGCCAACTACAGGAGGACGCCATGAAACTCTACTGCAGCCCCGGTGCCTGCTCGCTTGCCTCGCATATCGCCCTGCGCGAGGCAGGCCTTGCCTGCGAGATCGTGATGGTGGGCCGCGACAAGAAAACTGCGGATGGCCGCGATTACAACGCCATCAACCCCAAGGGCTATGTGCCGGCCCTCGAGCTCGACGATGGCCAGGTGCTCACCGAGGGACCCACCATCCTGCAATACATCGCCGATCGCAGCCCGGCCTCGGGCCTCGCCCCCGCCGCCGGCAGCCTGCAGCGCTACCGGCTGCAGGAATGGCTGGGCTACATCAACTCGGAGGTCCACAAGGGCTTCGGGCCATTCTTCAACCCCGCTGCCACGCCCGCCATGAAGGAGGCCGCGATAGCAACCCTGTCCCGGCGGCTGGGCTTCATCGAGCAGGCGCTGGGGGACCGTCCCTTCCTGCTGGGCGAAGGCTTCTCGGTTGCCGATGCCTATCTTTTCGTCGTCCTCGGCTGGGGCCGGTATGCCAACGTGGATATCGGCCAGTGGCCACGGCTGAAAGCACTGCATGCGCGTGTCGCGGGGCGTCCGCGGGTGCAGGAGGCGATGAAGGAAGAAGGGTTGCTCAAGTAGGCAGCCGGGCACGCGGCACCGTCCCGCGGCGCTCGCAGGCAAACACCACGGCAGCTCAGCGGCGCCAGCGCTTCCCGTCATGCCCGGGGCGCTGGCGCCAGCCATGGTGCGGATGGCGGGCAAGCAGCACCGGATCGCGGAACAGCAGCACCAGCAGGGCACCGGCTGCAAAGCCGCCCACATGCGCCCAGAAGGCGACGCCACCCCCCGTGCCACCCAGCGCATCCACGCCACCGAGCAACTGGATCAGGAACCAGTAGGCCAGCATCCAGAAGGCGGGCAGGGTGAAGCTCGTCACGTAGAAGCCCAGCCACAGCAGCATTTCGACGCGCACCCGCGGATACAGCACCACGTAGGCGCCCATCACTCCGCCGATGGCACCCGAGGCGCCGACCATGGGCACGCCCGATGCCGGGTTGGCGGCGATCTGCAGCCCCGCCGCGGCCGCGCCGCAGAGCAGGTAGAAGGCCGCGAAACGCAGGTGGCCCATGGCGTCTTCCACGTTCTTGCCGAAAATCCACAGGAACCACATGTTGCCGATGAGATGCAGCCAGCCACCGTGGAGGAACATGTGGCTGAGCAGCGTGAACCAGTCGGGCCTGCCGGTCGCGATGCAGAGCGTGGCCGGGCCCAGCCGCACGGCGGCGCCGGCAGGCAGGCTGCCGAGCAGCTCGCCCGGCACCAGGCCCAGCGTGCATACCGAGCGCGACAGCGCGGGCTCCGTGCCCAGGCCCTGGACGAGCAGCCAGGCAAGCAGGTTCAGGCCGATGATGAGCAGCACCGCACGGGGCGTGAGGAAATGCGGGTTGTCGTCGCGAATGGGTATCAAGGCGGCACTCCGGGCGGATGGCGCAGCATAACGCCACCCCGGGCGGCATCGGTTACCATGGGGCCACAGCCGCAGGACATCCCGATGAGCCAAGCCATCAGCATCCAGATCGTCTCCGACATCGTCTGCCCGTGGTGCTACATCGGCAAGCGTCGCCTGGAGAAGGCCCTCGCCCAGCGCCCGGGGCTGGCAACCGAAATCAGCTGGTTCCCCTACCAGCTCAGCCCCGACATGCCGCGCGAGGGCAAGGACCGCGTCGAGCACCATGCCAGCATCTTCGGTGCCGAAAGGGCCGGGCAGATACGCGAGAAGATGCACGAGCTGGGCATCGCCGAGGGCATCCCCTTCGATACGCCACCGGGCGCCCGCTCCCCCAACACGCTCTCGGCCCACGTGCTCATGTACTGGGCCTCGCGCTCCGCCGGCATCGACCAGAACCTGCTTGCCGAAAAGCTCTTCCACGCCCACCACGTGCGCGGCGAGGACGTGGGTTCGCCCATCGTGCTGGTGGGTATCGCCAGCGAGGTGGGCATGAATGCCGCCGAGGTGCTGGCGGCGCTGCGTGATGGCACCGACGAGGACACCGTCCGCGACCTCATCGAGCAGGCACGGCAGGCGGGCGTCAGCGGCGTGCCGCTGTTCATCTTCGACGGTCGCCATGCGCTCTCCGGCGCGCAGCCACCCGAGACCATCCTCGAGGTGCTCGACCAGCTGGCCAGCGAGCGCGGGGCTCGGGCGTCGGCATGAGCGGGCCGGCACAGCCACTGCAGAAACCTGCCGACGAATGGCGGCGGATACTTGGTTCCGCACGCTACGCAATACTCTTCGGCGAGGGCACCGAGCCACCCTGGAGCAGCCCGCTGAATGCGCTGAAGGAGCCCGGCACCTTCGTCTGCGCGGGCTGCCACGCACCGCTGTTCGATGCGGCAGCCAAGTTCGACAGCGGCACCGGCTGGCCCAGCTTCTTCAGGCCCATCGATGCGCAGAGCCTTGCCACCAGGGCGGACCTCAAGCTGGGCATGCGGCGCACCGAACACCACTGCGCGCGCTGCGGCGGCCACCAGGGCCATGTCTTCGAGGACGGGCCGCCACCCACCGGCCTGCGCTACTGCAACAATGGCGGCGCGCTGCTGTTCATTCCCGAGGGGCAGGCCCTGCCGCCGCTGCGAGGCTGAGCCCCGGACGCACGCTTGTGACGAGGGCGCCTCGCGCGGCCGCCGATCCCGTGGCAAGCTGAATGCCCCGTTGATCACTGCGGAACATGCCCATGCCTGCCGATTCGAAGTCGCCTTCCCTCGTCCGTGACCTGGTCACCCTGCAGGGACAGATCCTCGCGCAGCAGGCGCGCCACCCCGAGGCCACCGGCACGCTGTCCTGGCTGCTCTCGGCGCTGTCCATCTCGGCCAAGATCATCGCCTCTCATGTGCGCCGGGCGCGGCTGGAGGACGTGCTCGGCGCGGTGGGCAGCAGCAACGTGCAGGGCGAGCAGCAGCAGAAACTCGATGTCATCGCCAACGAGGTGCTGCTGCGCACGCTGGGCCGGCGCGAGGGCGTGGCCATCATCGCCTCGGAGGAAAACGAAGAGCCGATGATCCTGCGCACCGAGAAGGACGGCAAGGCGCGCTACTGCGTGCTCTTCGACCCGCTCGACGGCTCGTCCAACCTCGATGTCTGCGGTGCCGTCGGCACCATCTTCAGCATCCTGCGCTACGACCGCCGCGCCGCGCATGCGGAGGATTCGCTGCTGCAGCCGGGCAGCAGCCAGGTGGCGGCCGGCTACATCCTCTATGGTCCCTCCACCGTGTTCACCTTCACCATCGGCAACGGGGTTGACATGTTCGTGCTCGACCCCGCGATCGGCGCCTTCGTGCACGTCGAGCGGGAGCTGCGCATTCCTGCCTCCGGCAAGAGCTATTCGGTCAACGAGGGCAACCGCCTGGGCTTTCCGGCGGGTTACCAGGCCTACCTCGATTTTGCGCAGAACAATGGCTACTCGAGCCGCTATGCCGGCGCGATGGTGGCCGACGTCCACCGCACGCTGCTCAAGGGTGGCGTCTTCCTCTATCCGCCCACCACCAAGGCACCTGCGGGCAAGCTGCGGCTGATGTACGAGGCCAACCCCATGGCCATGCTGGTCGAGCAGGCGGGCGGCAAGGCGCTGGCCGGGCCGGGGCAGCGTATCCTCGATGAGCGGCCCACCAACATCCACCAGCGCACCCCGGTCATCATCGGCAGCCCCGACGAGGTGGACCTGGTCATCCAGCACCTCCAGGCAAGCGGCGCCTGAGCCTCCCGGCCGGCGCCTGCCCCGGTCCGGGCGGAAAGGCCCACCTGCCGTCCCTGCGCCACCGTCCATGGCCTCCCGGCATGGGCGGATACCGGCATTTCAATACGCACTGATTAGTCATGTATTGACATGACAAGATAATTTTGCCCAGAATCTCAACATGTTGGCGATGCGCAGTTATTCCATCACCGAGTTGCAACAACTCTCGGGCTTCGACCGGCGGACCATCGTCTATTACCTGCAGCAGGGGCTGATCCCCCGCGCCGGCAGGCGCGGGCCCAACACCCGCTATCCGCAGGACGCCCTGCTGCGCCTGCGCTTCATCCGTGGCGTGAAAACCCTGCAGGACCAGGGCCGCTGCGGCACCGTCACCCTGCGCGAGATCGGCGGCCTGCTCGACAGGCTGGCAAGCCCCGAGCTGGCCCGGCTGGTCGAGCACGGCATGCCACCGGAGGAGGTGGATGCCCTGCTCAGGCAGGCCACGCCGGCCGACGCGGCCATGCCACCGACGACAGGACCCGCGCCAGCCAGTACCCCGCCTGCCGAACCCGCCACACCCCCGGCGCCGGCAGCATCAGCCCAGGGCCTGCTCGGCCCCAGCGGGCCGCGGCGCAGCTACGGCCTGGCGGATGCCGGCATCCGCCAGCGCCCCACCCCGCCTCCGGCACCCCAGCCTGCCCTCCACCCTCCTCCGGATGCGGCCACTCCCGCCGTGGCGGCACAGGCGGCGGATCCGGCCACCACGCCATCGGCAGCGGGGGCAGCCGGCGATCTCGGCCAGCTGCTCCGCGAGCTGGAGCTGCGCCCGGCCATGGCCGGGCGACGGCTGTCACCGGGCGCCAGCGAGCAGTGGACCGAGATCCCGATCACCAGCCGCATCTATCTCTCGGTGCGCGGCCTCGCACAGGATGATGCGCCGCTCGCCGATGCCGCCGCGCGCGAGCTGAAGCGGATATTGCGGGCGCGCTGAGAACCCCGCGCGCACTCAGCGCAGCCGCGGCATCACCTGCCCTGCGAACAGCCGCAGCTGTTCCACCATGGCCGCCTGCCTGGCGCCATGCGGGGCGGCCACCGGCGAGCCGCCCAGCAGGTAGACGTGGTCGAGCCCCCGCTCGAGCAGTGCGCCGAGACGGGCCTCGCAGCGGGCCGGCGGCCCGCAGATGGCGAACCAGTCGACGAAGTCATCGTCCACGCGCGCGAGGTGGGTACCATCCTCCTGCGCGTGGCGCGCCATGTCGTAGCCCGCCTGCATCGCCTGCGCCAGCGGCTGCAGCCGCGCCGGCAGGTGTTCCAGCGGTGCATGCCGCATGCCTGCAAAGTGCGCCACCATCCCCGCCGCCATCCGCGCCAGCCCGATGGCCCGCTGCTCGTCTTCGTCGCAGACCAGGTTGATGAAGGCGCCGACGCGGATCGCTGCCCGGGAGCGCCCCGTCTCGGCAAGCCTCGCCTCGAGCGTGGCGAGCGCCCAGTCGATGCGCTCGGGCGCGCTGCCCACGGCAAAGCTGATGCGGTCGGCGACGTCCGCCGCCATGCGGATGGCTGCGGGCCCGGTACAGGCCACGTCCAGCGGCACGGCGGGCAGCCCGATGCCATCCAGCCAGCGCAGCCGCGAGGGCGTGCCGTTGCGCACCACCACGGCCCCCGAGAGATAGCCGCGCAGCTGCTCGACGCAGGCACGCAGCTCCGCGGTGGTGGCGCTGCGCCCGCCGATGTGCGCCAGCGAGGAATCGCCGCGCCCGATGCCGCAGATGGCACGGCCGGATGACTCCAGCTGCAGCGTGGCCACCGCACTGGCGGTGACGGCGACGTCACGGGTGCGCGGATTGGTGACCCCGGTGCCCAGCCGCAGCCGCGTGGTGCGCGCGGCCGCGAGGCCCAGCTGGCCGTAGGGATCCGGCGCCAGGCACTGCGTATCGGGGCAGAGCAGGACATCGAAGCCCATGGCCTCGATCGCTGCTGCAAGCGGCGCCGTATGGCCGGGCGAAGGCTCCATGACCACGCCGAACTCGGCCACCGCTCGCCTGCCGCCCTGGCTATCGTGCCGCGGGATGCGCAACGCGCCGCACGGAAGCGGCGCGACGCCGCCCGCCGGGCTTATTCGGCGTTGCCACGCGCCTTGGGACGCAGGTTGCGGTATCCCGGCCGCAACACCGAGAGCTGCCCGGCATCGAGCCTGGAGTCGGCCAGCGGCACCCGCTCGCCGCCGCCCACGCGCGCCTGGCGCACGGCCTGCTTGCCATCCCTGGCAGGTGCGGCGGCATCCGCCGCCAGCGCGCTGCCCGTCGCCAGCGCCAGCGCTGCTGCGCAGGCCACCAGCCATCGCTTAGCCATCATCGGCATTCACCATGGATGCAAAACCTGCTGCCGATGCTAGCAAACCGGCGGCATCTCAGGGCAGTGGCCGGTCCTCGATGAGCTCGATCCACTCGCCGGCAGGCCCGATGCCCGCCGCCACGCGCCGGCCATCATAGGGATAGTCCCAGACGCGCTGCGGCCGATGGCGCCACGCCACCTGGGCCGCATCCAGGCTGTCGGCGGTGAAACTCACCATGGCCAGGCCGCCGGGCAGTGCGCCGGCCGCACGCGGGCGTTGCACCGCGCCTTCGGGGTAGCCGTCGAGTTCCAGCGCGAAGGGTCCGGGCAGGGTCGCCAGGCTGAGCGGGAAGCGGGTATCCAGGCCGAGGCCATGGGCGCGTGCCAACCCGGTGATACGCCAGTGCATCGTCTCGCCGACGGACAGACCAAGGGCGTCGCGGTAGAAGTCGCGCAGGGCCTCGATGCGGGCACCACCCACGACGACGATGAACGGCCGGTCGACCGGGCTCTGCGCCACGCCCAGCTCATAGCCGCCGCCCGGGCTGAGCCGGGTGAGGTACAGCAGCTCCTTGCCCGGACCCACCACCTGCATGGCGCGGGGCGCGCCCTCTCCGGTACCGAGGTCGGCAGGCGGGCCGATGACCCTGAAACCCGCCTCCGGCAGGCTCTGCTCCAGCGCATCGGGATCCATCGCCAGCAGTTCCAGCGCGTTCCAGCCGTGGGTCATGTAGGGCTCGGGCACCTCGGTGCCTGCCGGTGCCTCGATGAGCCGCACCAGCGTGCCGGCCCCGCTTGCCGGGCGCATCAGCACATAGGGCTGGCCCGCCATCGCCGGTGCATCCCAGGCACGTGCCAGTTCCGCCGATACTTCGGCGTGCACCGCGGCGCGGTAATCAAGCCCCTGCTGCCAGGCCGGTTCCACGCCGGCAAGGCTGTTGACCACGAGGGTCACGATCGCGATGGTCTTCAGCATGGCGCTCCTCCGGACTGCGGCCGACGACCGGCATACTCTGGCGTCAAAAAGCCTGTTTGTGTATACATGAAAAGGACAGCGCGCATCTGCCACGGGGAAGCCGGCTCCCGACCAGGGGCGACCGTTGCTTCCGCATTTTCGTTTGGCCCGCCGAGGAATTCGCCATGAAGCCAGGATCAGCCCTCCCGCAGCACGCCCTCAGCGGCCTGTTGCTCGCCTGCATCGGACTGGGTGCAGGTTCCACCACCGTCATCGCCGCAGAATCCTCGGCCATCCCCGAGGTGATCGTCACCGCCCAGCGGCGCGCGGAGAACCTGCAGACCGTCCCGGTGGCGGTCAGCGCCTTCAATGCCGAGATGCTCGAGGCACGGCAGGTGCTCGACACCCAGGACCTGCAGGCCATCGTGCCGAGCATGAAGCTCACCAACAACGTGGCCTCGGTCACCGTGCTGCAGCCGGCACTGCGCGGCTCGCTGCAGCAGGATGCCTCGGTCATCACCGCCGAGGCGCCCTTCGGCATCTATGTGGATGATGTCTACATCGGGCGACTCAACGGCAACAACATGACGCTCAACGACATCGACCGGGTCGAGGTGCTGCGCGGCCCGCAGGGCACCCTGTACGGTCGCAACACGCTGGCCGGCGCGCTGAAGTTCCAGACCCGCACGCCCACCCTCGACAACACCTGGCTGGATGTCGGCGCCGGCGTCGGCAACTACGACCAGGCCATGCTCAAGCTCTCCGCCGGCGGCCCGCTGAGCGGCGGCTGGGCCGGCTCCATCGCCACCCTCTACAGCCAGAAGGAAGGCCAGTTCAAGAACGTGCTGACCGGCGAGGATTCCGACAGCCAGCGCAACCGTGCCGTGCGCGCCAAGCTGCACTATGACGCGAGCGATGTCTTCGACCTCGTGCTGTCCGGTTCATTCATCCAGACCAAGCACAACTCGTTGCAGCTGATCCACGCCACCACCCCGGGCGTGGACGACGTCCACCAGTTCAGCTCCAACGACCTGGTGCCGACCTACGGCTACTACCGCGTCTCCACGCCGTCCAATCCGGCCGCCATGCCGCCGCCGCGCACCCCCTCGCCCGAGGGCGACACCAAGCAGGCCATTGCCTCGATCAATGCCAGCTACGACTTCGGCGCCTTCCAGCTGCGCTCGATCACCGGCTACGTGAAGACCAAGGACTTCTGGGACACCGACTTCAGCGGCCGCGGCCGCATCCATGGCGCCTCCTGGGCCGACGTCGACCAGTGGACCGAGGAACTCCACCTCAGCGGCAAGGCCTTCGACAGCAGGATGAACTACCTGCTCGGCCTCTATTACCTCAACGAGCGCGGCGATCAGGAGCTCGGCTGGGCACTGGGCGCCATGGGCCCGGCCGCCTCCAACGGCCAGATGCGCACCAAGACCGACTCCTACGCGGTGTTCGGGCAGCTCGATTACCTCATCACCGATGCCCTCAAGGCCACCGCGGGCATCCGCTGGGCGAAGGACGACAAGGAGTTCAGCTACGCGTTCCGCGGCTACTTCCCGCCGGCCACCCCGTTGTCCGACTTCGTGCACCTGGAGGATGACTGGTCCGAGGTGACTCCGCGCTTCGGCCTCGACTACAGCTTCGACCCGTTCTGGAGGGTTGACAGCCTGATGGCCTACGCATCGGTGTCCAAGGGCTACAAGGCGGGCGGCTACAACGGCATCAACATCATGAATGCCAATGATGCCAAGCTCAGCTACGACCCGGAGACCAACTGGACCTACGAGGGCGGCATCAAGATGGACGCCCTCGACCGCCGCGTGCGCCTCAACATGGCCTACTTCTGGGCCGATATCGACGACCTCACCGCGCAGGCCACCGCGGGCCTGGCCTTCCCGGTGGCCAACGTCGGCGATGCCGAGGTGCACGGCGTCGAACTCGATCTGACCATGGTGCCCGTCGACGGGCTGTCGGTGTACTGGAACGCGGTGTTCCAGCACGGCGCCTACGGCGATATCGACCCGGCCGCGGCACCCTCGCAGGCAACCTACAAGTACCAGGTCCACCCGCGGGTTCCGCAGGTGCCGAGCCATGCCTACACGGTGGGCTTCGACTACGACCTGCCGGTGAACATCGGCAAGCTCGACAGCGGCTTGCGCTTCGGCATGGACTGGTTCCGCACCGCCAGCTACATCACCAGCGCCACCAACGACTTCCGCGCCAGCAGCTACGACCGCCTCAACGGCTACCTCGGCCTGGACATCAACCGGCACTGGAGCGTGCGCCTGGACGTGAAGAACATCCGCAACTCCAAGGACATCACCTCGGGCAGCCGCGGCACCGCGGTGACCCGCAGGCCGGATGGCACCATCTCGGCACCGGGTGGCGGCCTGGGCGGCTTCATCATCATGCCGCCGCGCGAGTGGATGCTGCAGGTCAACTACAGGATGTGATGGCTTGAGGCCCGGAGCGTCCGGCACCCGCCGGGCGCTCCGGGACGACGGCTTCCCGCCCTATTCGGGCACCAGCCAGCCGGCGTGTGCCGCGCCCCGTCCCGCCACCGCCAGCGTGCGCCACAGCCAGGGCGCCAGCACCTCGAGCTCGGCATCCAGCCCGTAGGGCAGGTTGACCACCAGCATGCCCGAGCCGCGCATGCCGGCGAAGCCCCTGCCCTCGACCTCCACCGCCAGCTGGTAGATGCGCCGGATGCCCAGCGCCGCAACGCGTGCGGGCAGGCGCTCGCCGGGCTGGTCGCGCAGCAGCGGATACCAGAGCAGGTACACCCCCGTCGGCCAGCGGCGATGACAGCTGGCCAGCAGGTCGACGACCCGCGCATAGTCATCCTTCAGCTCGTAGGAAGGATCGACCAGCACCACCCCGCGGCGCTCGGGCGGGGGCAGCAGCGCCGGCAGGCCCTCGAAGCAATCGCGCGCATGCACGTGGACCTGCGGATCGTGGCCATGCCGGCGGCGCAGAACCTCGAGTGCGCGCGGGTGCAGATCCATCAGCACCAGCTGGTCCGCGGGGCGCAGCAGCGAGCGCGCCAGCCAGGGCGAGCCGGGGTAGCGGCGCAGGGCAGCGCCGCCATTGCAGGCGCGCACCGCCTCGAGATAGGCCATGAGCGCCGGCGGTGGCGCGGGGGCCGCCAACAGCCTGCCGATGCCGCCCTCGTGCTCGACATGGCGGCGGGCCTCGCGGCTGCCGAGGTCGTAGAGCCCGGAGCCCGCATGGGCATCGAAGACCCGCAGCGGCCTGTCCTTCTGCAGCAGGGCGGACAGCACGCGCACGAAGACCGCGTGCTTGAGGACGTCGGCATGGTTGCCGGCGTGGTATTCGTGCTGGTAGCTGAGCATGGCGCTGCGCAGGTTAGCAGCATTCATGCGCCCGATGAGCCGCATCGGCAATGCCGCTAGACTGGCGCCTGGCATGCGGGCCAGCCGGCGGATCGATCATGGAACTCAAGCAACTGGAGCGTTTTCTCGCCGTCCTCGAGCACGGCAGCCTGGCCGCGGCCGCCAAGCACCTGGGCCTCACCCAGCAGGCGCTGAGCGCCAGCCTCGCCAATCTCGAGACCGACCTCGGCGCGCGGCTGTTCGACCGCAGCCCCGGCGGCGTGACCCGCCCCACGCTGTTCGGCAAGGCGCTGGTCCCGCACGCACGGGCCCAGCTGGCAGGCGCCGTCCGCGCCCGGGAAGAGCTGCGCTGCCTGGCGGCCGGGCGCTCGGGCACGGTCACCGTCGGCATCGGCGAGTCCTTCCCGGGGGAGATCATCAGCCGCGCGGTGGCCAGGCTGCATGTCGAGCTGCCCGATGTGCGCATCAACCTGGTGGAAGGCTATTCCGAGCAGCTGTGCCAGCGGCTCTACGACGGCGAGTTCGACTTCATCGCCGCCGGGGTCAGCACCTACGGGCTCGATCCTGACTTCACCCGCGAGCCGATCTATGCCGCCGACGACATCATCGTCGCACGCGCCGGCCACCCGCTGGCGGGCCGCAGCCGCCTGCAGCTGGCCGAGCTGGAGGGCTACCCCTGGCTGGTGCCCTATTCACGCGCCTCGGACCTGGAGGCCATCACCGCCTGTTTCGTGGCCGGGAACCTCAGGCCACCCCGCCAGGTGGTGGGCAGCGATGCGCGGCACATCGGCCTGCGCCTGCTGGCCGCCAGCGACATGCTGCTGATGGTCAGCCCGGTGCTGATCGCACGCGACCTCGCCGGCAGCCATCCGCAGCTGGTGCGCCTCGACATCGACAGGCCGACCGTACGGCGCAATGCCAGCCTTATCTACCCCCGCAGCCGCCCCGTTGGCGCCGCGGCGATCCGCCTGCTCGACCTGGTGCGCCGGCTGGCCACCAGCGATCCCGCGCTGCCGCCTGGCCAGCGCCTGCAGGGCGCGAAACCGCCGGCAATTCAGGGATAATGGGCGCCCGTTGTCACCGGCCGAATGATCGAAGACCGCCATGGGACGCATTTTCGAAGTACGCAAGCACACCATGTTCGCGCGCTGGGACCGCATGGCCAAGCAGTTCACGCGCATCAACAAGGACATCACCATCGCGGTGAGGGCGGGCGGCGCCGACCCGGCCAACAACCCGGCGCTGCGCCGGGTGCTGCAGAACGCACGCTCCATCAACATGCCCAAGGACAAGGTCGAGGCGGCCATCAAGCGCGCCTCGGGCAAGGATGTCGCCAACTACGAGGTGGTGCTGTACGAGGGCTACGGCCCGCACGGGGTGGCCATCCTGGTGGAAACCGCCACCGACAACCCGACCCGCACCGTCGGCAACGTGCGCAACATCTTCAACCGCAACGGCGGCAACCTCGGCACCACCGGCAGCGTCGGCTTCATGTTCCGCCACATGGGGGTGTTCCGCCTCGACCCCGCGGGCATCGACCAGGACGAGCTCGAGCTCTACCTCATCGACCACGGCCTCGAGGAGATGGGCGAGGGCAGCGACGAGAAGGGCGAGCCGCAGCTGGTCATCCGCTGCCTGTTCGCGGAATTCGGCCACCTGCAGAAGGCGCTCGAGGACCGTGGCATCACGCCGCTGTCCGCCGAGCAGGAATATGTCTGCACCACCGCCACCGAGCTGCCCGAGGCGCAGGCCCAGGAGGTGCTCGAGCTCATCGACAAGCTCGAGCAGGACGAGGACGTGCAGAAGATCTACCACACGCTGGCCTGAAAGCCCCGTCGCACCGCCTGGCGGGCGGGCGAAGGGGGGCATCGCCCGGTGTCCGCAAAGCGGCACGGGGCGCATCGGCGCTGGCCTCGCGGCCCCGTGCGGGTCAATAATTGCGACCTTCGTTTTCCCCGGTGGAGCATCGACCATGTACATCAATTTCTGGTATCCCATTGCACGCAGCAGCGATGTGACGGCGGAGAAGCCGCTCAAGGTCACGCTGCTCACGCTGCCCTTCGTCGCTTATCGCGACGCAGCAGGCAAGGCGCACGTGCTGGCGGATACCTGCGTCCACCGCGGCGGCTCGCTGTCCGGCGGTCGCATCAAGGACGATTGCGTGGTCTGCCCCTACCATGGCTGGGAATTCGCCGGCGACGGCAAGTGCGCCCACATCCCCTCGCTGGGCAAGGATGGCAAGCCGCCCGCACGGGCCAAGGTGGACAGCTACCCAGTGCAGGAGAAATACGGCATCGTCTTTGCCTTCCTCGGCGACCTGCCCGAGGCGGAGCGCCCGCCGATCCACGAGATCGAGGAATACGGCAAGGCGCCCTGGAAGGCGCAGCTTTACGTCATCGACCTCAAGGCCTACTACGAGCGCTCCATGGAAAACGGCCTCGATCCCATCCACAACGAGTTCGTGCACCCGCTGCAGGGCGCGCCGCTGCTCTCGCCCGCGCGCCAGCGCCAGCTGCTGCCGGTGGAGGACATCCCCTGGGGCAGCAAGTTCTACATCTCCTTCGACGACAAGCTCATCCGCGACACCAACCTGTCGAGCGATACCTCGGGCGATCGCGTGGGCGCCGCCGGCTCCTGGCACCAGGGCCCCAACCAGCTGGTCACCTGGATCGACATCACCGCCAGCAGTTCCTTCCACCAGTACCTCTTCGAGGCACCGGTGGACGAGAACAACACGCGGCTGTTCTTCCTCAACATGCGCAACTGGCTGACCGAGGACAAGCACGACGCACGCATCGAGGACGTGACCCTGCGGGTGGTCAACGAGGACATCACGATCCTCGAGACCCTCAACCCCGTGCGCACGCCGGAGACCAACACCAAGGAAATCCTGCTGCCCAGCGATCACGCCGTGGTGCGTTACCGCGAGTGGCTGAAGAAGTGGGATGCGCTGGGCTGGCGCATCGACGTCAAGGCACTGAAGGCCAGGCAGGGCGATGCCGCCCTGACCATTCCCTGCCCGGGGCGCCGCGAGTCGGGCAACTGGGTGCTGGACGCCGTGCCGCTGCTGCCGGGCAACCCCGCCAGCTGAGGGCCCGGCAGCCGGGCTCAGAACTGCGAGGCAAAGAACCGGGCGGTACGATCATTGGCAAGGCTGATCTGCCGCTCGGTGCTCGTGGTGGCCGGGTTGTCGAAGAACTGGTGCGAATACAGCGCAAAGCCCTGGTGGTTGCCGCCGGGCAGGGTGATGTAGCGCACCGATGACGGCAGCCTGGCCTGCACGCCGGCAAGGCGCTCGTCGGTCAGCAGGCCATCGCGGTCGCCGCGGATGAAGATCATCGGCAGCTCGAGACTGCTGTAGTCCACCGGCATCTCGCAGGCCCACAGCGCCACCGCCTTGACCGCCGGCGCATGGCGCGTGATCAGCTCCAGCCCCGAGAAGCCGCCCATGGAATGGCCGATGATGAACCAGTCGTCCATGCCCAGCTCCGCCATGCGTGCCGCGGCCGGCTCCACCGCGTTGATGGGCAGGCGCAGGGCGCCGCGGGGCACCAGCACGGTATAGCCGATGTCGGCAAAGAAAGCCGCCGTCTTCGCATAGGCCAGCGGCTGGACGAGGGCGCCGGGCATGACCAGCAGGCCATGCCCGTTGGGGCGGGCGGGACTGAACAGCAGCGTGCCATCCGCTTCCGTGGTGGCGGCATAGCTGGTTCCCTCGAGGTACTGGCCGGCCTCGGGCAAGGCCTGGCCCTCGACCTGGTACACCACCGCCACCACGCCCGCAACGGCGAGCAGCAGCACGAGGAGGCCTATCGCGATCTTTTTCAGCACCTGGCTTCTCCCTGGATCCGCGAGCGCATTATCGCATCGGCTGCAGCGGCCCGGTGGTGCCGGGAAGGGGCGCCGCGGGAACCGGCAGGCCCGGAGCGGGCTTTGAGGGCGAGCGACGCAGGGACAGCGAAAGCGAGCCCGATTGCAGCGGAGCCGGCCATGGATGGCCGGCGCAGCGCCAGCGAAGGGCCTGCCGGTTCCCGCGGCATTCCCTCGGCAGATCGCCAGCCATCGGCCGCCAGCAGCGGGCAAAAAAAGAAGGGCCGCATTGCTGCGGCCCTTCCGTGAGATCGGGTGTCCCCAATCCCTGGATCGGTATCGCGATCCGCGTGCTCAGGCTGCCACCGAAGGCTGCTCCGCTGCCAGGCCAAGACACGAGGGCTGGAAGGACACCGTCGACATCTCACTAGACATTGGATCACCTCCTTCAATCTGTTGGACCGGGGCCGAGTATCGGCTTCCCTTGGCGCCGATTGCAAGCCACCGCCATCACACTCCGCGCCCCACCCGCTCAGCGATGGCGCTGCCTCTTGCAGAAGCGCACCTCGCACTGCCCGCAGAGCGGCGCACCGGGGAGACAGACCGCGGCGAGCTCCGGGCTGGCGAAGGCGGTCAGCAGCTGCAGTACCTCCTGCGGTGCGATGCCCGCCTGCAGCGCCCAGCGTTCGAGCACGCCGGCGGCTGCCGCGGGTTCCGGCAGCACGTGGCTGATGCCGAGTCGCCCGGGCCCCAGCAACCGTGCAAGATGCGCGGGTGCCAGCGCCGGCCTGCCGCTCGCGCCAGCCGCGAGCCAGGCCTGCGTGTCGAAGCCACGCCGGTGCAGGGTGGCCCGCAGCTGCTCGAGCATCTCCCGCGGCTGTTGCCAGGCCCGGTTGCGACGGAACCAGTAGCAGGCCTGGGTCATGCCGCCACCCACCATGTCCGGCAGGTCCTCGAACTCCTCGCAGGCAAACCAGTGCTCCTCGAGCTCGGGCGCGAAGAAGGCCTTGATGGTGGCGCGATCCCTGCGGGTGGGACCCATGCGGCCATCGGCCTGGCCGGCGAACAGCGGATGCCAATGCACGAGGATGAAATCGCCCTCCGCGGCCAGTGCCTGCAGTACGCGCTCGCGATAGGCGGCGTGCAGGGCAGCATCCATGTTGTGCAGCAGCCCGTGATCCAGCACCAGGTCATAAGTGGCCGGGGGCTGCCACTCGGTGATGTCCGCCTCGACCAGCTGCAGCTCGAGGCCGCGTTCGGCAGCGCGCTGGCGGGTGTATTCGAGCGCCCTCGGCATGAAATCGAGCGCGGTGACCTCCCAGCCCATCTCCGCGAGGAACACCGAATCCGTGCCGCTGCCGCAACCGAGATCCAGCGCACGCCCCGGCTCCCGTCCCCGGCAGAGCTCGGCAAGAAACAGCGTCGGCTCCTCGTGGGCCCAGGGCAGGTCCTGCCAGCTCTTGGCCCAGTCATAGGTGGTCGAAAAACCCTGCTTGTCGCTGGTCGCCATGCCCGCCTCCTGCCTTGGATCCGGATTGCCCATCCGCGGCGCCGGCCCGTACCGGCCCTCAGCCGTCGTTGGTGCGCCACTCCACGCGGTAATTGAGCCCGAGGCGGATGATGCGGTGCAAGAGCCGACGGTAATCAACGCCTTCGCTGTGGGCCGACTCGGCGAAGTCCTCGCCCCAGGCCAGGTTGGGATTGCAGTTGGCCTCCAGCACGTAGACGCTGCCATCCGCACGCATGCGGAAGTCCATGCGCGCATAGCCGGTCATGTGCAGCGCGCGGTAGATGCGCTTGGTGAGGCGCCCGAGCCGGTCATGGTCGGCGGGCGCGAGGCCCTCGGCACGCCCGGTGCGGATGCCGTGCTTCTTCTGGTAATCGAAATCCCACTTCACCTTGCGGGTGGCGATCCCCGCCATCACCTGCGGCAGGGTGCCGAAGTCCATTTCCCAGACCGGGAAGGTGCTCAGGCGCTCGTTCCCGCACACCCCGACGTAGAACTCGCGTCCCTCGATGTACTCCTCGACCAGCGCATCGGTACGGGTACTCTCGTGGATGAACTCGATGCGCTCGCGGAGCTGGGCATGGTCCTCGACGATCGAGGCCTGCGAGATGCCGAGCGAGGCATCCTCGATCGCCGACTTCACGAACAGCGGGAACTTGAGCTTGCGCGGCAGCCGGTAGGCGCGCCCCATGCGGAAGGTGCTGAACTGCGGAGTCGGGATGCGGTGCCAGGCGAGGATCTGCTTGGACAGCACCTTGTCGCGCGAGAGCATCATGCCGCGCGGGTTGCAGCCGGTGTAGGGCTGGCGCATCAGCTCCAGGTAGGCAACGATGTGCTGGTCATAGGTGATGATGCCCTGGAATTCCTGCAGCAGGTTGAAGGCAATGTCCGGCTGCCAGCTGCGGATGGCATGGCGCAGGTCGGCAAGGTTGTCGTAGAGCCCCAGCACCTGTACCTCGTGCCCCGCGTTGCCGAGCTCGGTGAGCACGTCGTACTCGGTCTTCCACTCGTTGATCTGCTGGTCGGTATAGCCCTCGAGGCTGTCGGGAGGCACCAGGCTCTCGTGGGTCAGCAGCAGGATCTTCAGCTTTCTCACAGGGCGTACCGCTCGCGGCCACGCCGCACGAAATCGAACAGGATGCGCTCGAGCAGCACGAAGAGGTCGCGCTGGGTGATGCGGCGCGAGCCCGCCACCACCAGCTCGAGTTCCTCCGAGCGGCGCAGCATCATCTGCACCACGTGGTCCACCAGGTAGGGGTGCAGCTTCGAGCGGCGCACCAGCAGGCGCTGCAGCTGGGGCTGCACCTGCCTGATGAAGCCCGCTGCCGACGGTTGCCCGGGGTTCTCGCAGCGCAGGCCGAAGACCTCGAACAGCCGGTCGTCGTAGCGGGCGGCATCCGTGCGATCGCTGCCTGCGAGCTTGGCATGGTAGTGCTCGCGCAGCGTGCGCCGGTCACTGCCGAGCGCCTCCACCACCCGCCGCGAGCGCACCGGCGGTGGTTGCGCGCGGATCTCCGCCATCAGTTCATTGACATAATGCAACTTGCGCAGTGCCGGCCAGCCTTCGTAGTCGCGCCGCCAGCTCGAGCGCCGCGGCAGCCACACCGCGAAGGTCTCGGCGAAATCCTCGGTCGGATGGCTCTGGGCATACCAGTAGCCGAGGTGCATCACGTAGTGGCGGCTGGTGATGCGCGGCGTGTAGGTCTGCGGGTAGGGGCGCGAGGCCGGCCCGAAGCTGTCCCGCCAGCGCTTGCGCCGCCGCAGGCGGTAGGCATTGTCGAGCGCATGCCCGGTCTCGTGGCGCAGGATGCGCGCCAGCCAGCGGGCGTTGCCACCCTCGACCTCGTGCATCATCCGCCGCTCGAGGCGGGCAAGGCGCGGGTGTCCGAGATAGAAGGGAATGGCGATGCCGGGCACCCCGTCCGGGCAGAACCACTCCTCGGCAAACCAGAAGTGGGGACGGAACACGAAGCCGCGATACGCCAGCTCGCGATCAAGGCGGGCCAGTGCCGGAGCCACCGGGCTGGTTTCCAGCGCCAGCCCCAGGTCGGAGAAACGCAGGTCCAGCAGCTCCTCGTCGCCCAGCGGCACCCACCACAGCGGAGGTCGCCTGCGCGAGGCCGCAGGCCGCGCCACGCCGCCAGACTGGCGTCTCGGGGGCTGCCGGGGGGAGCCGGAAGTGCCCACGCCCACCCTGGCACCTCGTCTGCTGCTCGCGCTCATGGATGCCTCATGCCCTCCTGCCGCGAGTCTAGCAGTGCCTCTGGCTGCGGGCCTTGCGGAGACCGATGCGGGACGGGGCGCCGCCCACAGGTCAGCAAAGACGGGGGCTTTGTTGCTAAAATGCACCGCATCCAGCGAGTCAATAAACGTTCCAGCACGGATCTGTCAGAAATACAGAATGTTGCTTATTCACAACGATATTTATCAACCATCGGGAAAACAAGTTTTTTCGTTGTTGCTTTTGAAAAAATCATGTATAGTGAAACCACTGTCCAAGGCGATCAGAGGTATCAGAACCTCTGTAACTACCCCGCCTGACGACCCGGACAGCATTGTAGTTTTTTGCATACAAGGAGTATTGCAATGAAGTACCTGAGCACCGCCGTGTGTGCAGCCGCCATCCTGGCCGCTGGCCCGGCCCTCGCTGCCGACAATCCGGCTTGGACCTACGGTCAGGCCCAGTACACCTCCTTCACTTCGGGCGATGACAATGCCGACCAGTGGGGCATCGACCTCAGCATGGGCATTGCCGACCTCTACCATGTCCAGGTGAGCTATTTCGACGGCGACAACGGCACCGACTGGGATGACGACGGCACCGACAACTACGATGGCTGGCGCCTCATCGCCGGCGTGCATCCGGCCATCAGCGATCGCACCGATGCCGTCTTCAACCTGCGCTATACCAGCGTCGACACCGACCACACGAACAGGGACTCGTCGGCTTGGGGTCTCGGGGCTGGCCTGCGCCACATGCTGACCGACAACTTCGAGCTCGCCGGCATGATCAACTGGGATCGCGGTGACGTCGATCATGACAGCGATAGCGACTTCACCACCACCTCCTGGGAAGTGGGTGGCCGCTACCTGTTCAATAATGCCGTCTCGGCAGGCCTCACCTACAACGACGGTTCGGGCTGGGGCGCAAGCTCGCTCAAGCTGGACGTCCGCTACCAGTTTGCTGACTTCTTCTGAGGATCAGCTGCAGGCCATCCCCGGGGGTGGCTGAGAGAGATGCAGACGCCGGCCGCAAGGCCGGCGTCTTTTTTGTGGTTCCGGCATCGGCATCCGGCCCACCTGTCGACAACGGGATTTTGTCCCTTCACAGCCCTGCGGGCTGCGGTAAAGTGGTGGCGTGACCCAAGAGCGTGCCCGCCAGGGATCCATGAGCCGCTTCAAGATCGCCAAAAGACTCGATGCCATCGATGCCCGCATCAATGCGCTGGTGGCAGAGCGGCGTACCCTCGAGCAACGCCTGCTGGATGGCGCACCCAGCGACCGGGATTCCCGGCGCGAGCGCTACTTTGCCGTCGCAGATGCCGAGGGACGGCGACGACTGATCGGCCTCGAGCGCGAGCTGCACGAGAAGCGGCGCGAGCAGGCCGGCGTCACCTTCAGCTACTGGAGCACCGTCAGCGCCGAGACCCGCCACAAGCTCGACGACCTGCGGGAGACCTCGCTGCACTCGGCCTGGCAGCGCGGCATCTGGTACGACATCCTCACCATCCTGTGGATCCTGGTCGGCGGCGGCTACTGGATCTTCGGCTGGATGGGAGCGCTGGGGGGCGCGCTGTTCACCGCCGCCTGGATGCCCGTCCTCAGGCGGGGCCGCGAGCGCACCCGCCTCAGCGCCATCAGGAACGGGGAAGACATCCTGCACTCGGCCGAAAACGAGCTGCGGCTCGCCGAGCGCGGCGTGGAAAGCTGCGCGGGAGACCCCCTGTTCTCCGCCACCGAAGCGGCCAGCGGCGTCCCCGACGCCAGCGCCTGACACCCGGCGGCACACGCCGCCCCTCGCGCTCAGGTGCGAACGCGACCGGCTCCTGCCCCCGGAAAAACTCGACCCGGCGCATGGCCGGGTCGATGATGGGGCGCCGGTCTGCAGGCAGCCCGAAATGGCTCAGGTGGCCTTCGGGGCAGCGCCACCTTCCGACTGGCGCGCAATGCGCCGTGCCGGGCTGATGATGGCCAGCGCGACCATGATCACCAGCGCACCGATGGCGAGGCCGATCTGCAGCGCGTACTTGCCGGGCTGCACCCAGATCTCGTCGATCTTGCCCCACTTCTCGAGGATCTCCACCACGTTGTAGGCAATGATCGCGGTGGGGATCGCATAGCGCATGGCGGGCGCCACGCGCTGGTACCACCACAGCCGCTGGCCGAGGTACACCGCCCAGATGGCGAACAGGCCGCAGGCAATGAAGGTTGCCGGGTGGTCGGTGCCGAAAAAGGCCGGGTTATAGAGGATCAGCAGCACGATGTAGCAGAACCAGGTGACGTAGACCGTCTCCATGGCCACCAGCAGCGAGATGTTGCGGTCGGCCACCGCGGTACGCTCGCCCGGCGGCGTCATGTGCAGGTTGCGATGGATCCACATGAACATGTTGCAGCGGGTGTCGCGTCGCGAGAAGAAGTAAAGCAGCGAGGCGAACAGCACGCCTACCGAGGACAGCATCACCCGGTATTCGGGCAATGTTTCCTTGGCGCCCCAGACGATCGGCTCGACCTCCAGGTCCTGTGCGACATAGACGAAGCTGAACTCGATCCACGCCAGCCAGATCAGGCTGCCACCGGCAAAGCCGAGCAGCGTTGCCCCCAGCTCTGGCCGCTTGCCACCGATCCACACCATCACCGAGCCGATGAGGCCGATGAAGAACGACGCCATGAAGACATGCTCCTTGAACCAGGAGTGCTCCATCATGTACATCACGTAATGGCCGATACCCTGCCAGCCGAAGACGACCAGCAAGGCGATGATGGCCGGGATCGGCGCCTGATAATATTTCTGGATTGTCTGCGTAGCCATGCGTCTGACCCCCCGTCAGGAAAGCATTGGAATCTGCCTAGAATAGGCTGCAAGAGGCCATAACGGAAGAGGCTTGGCACATGGCGTTGCGGCAGGCTTGCCGCGCCGCTGCCGGCACGGCGAGCAGGATCCCGCACGCCGGGCCACGCCAGCAGCTCATGGACCGCTGCCCGTGCTCAGCCACCCACCCCGGCAACGGCAGGACGCCGGCGGCCCTCCGCCTCCACCGCCGGCAGGAAGCCCGCCAGCAGCCCGATGACCGGCAGCCAGGCGCACAGGTGGTAGACGAAGCCGATGCTGGTGGCATCCGCCAGCTCGCCAAGCACCGCGGCACCGATGCCGCCGAGGCCGAAGGCAAGCCCGAAGAACAGCCCCGAGACCGTGCCCACCTTCGCGGGCATGAGCTCCTGCGCATAGACCACGATGGCCGGGAAGGCCGAGGCGAGGATGAAGCCGATCGGCACGCTCAGCAGCGCGGTCCAGGACAGGCTGGCGTAGGGCAGCGCAAGGGTGAAGGGCAGCACGCCGACGATCGACAGCCAGATGACCTTCTTGCGCCCGATCTTGTCGCCGATCCAGCCACCGGCGATGGTGCCGGCCGCAGCGGCGGCGAGGAACACGAACAGATAGAGCTGCGAGGCCTGCACCGACACCCCGAACTCGCTGATCAGGTAGAAGGTGTAGTAGCTGGTCATGCTCGCCATGTAGAAGAACTTGGAGAAGATCAGCGCGATCAGCACCGCGATGGCCAGGACTACCTGGCGGTGCGGCACGCCGGGCTGCCCGGCCCTGCGCGCGGCCCCCGCCCGCATGCGGGCCAGCCCCTGCCACTTGTACCAGTGCCCGACCTTGATCAGCAGGAAGATGCCGAGCAGTGCCGCCGCGGAAAACCAGGCGACGCTCGCCTGCCCGTAGCCGATCACCACGAAAGCGGCCAGCAGCGGGCCGATGGCGGAGCCCGCATTGCCACCGACCTGGAACAGCGACTGCGCCAGGCCGTGGCGATGCCCCGCCGCCATGCGCGCCACCCGCGATGACTCGGGGTGGAACACCGAGGAACCGACGCCGACCAGGGCAGCAGCCACCAGCAGCATGGTGAAGTCATGCGCATAGGCCAGCAGCAACAGGCCGCACAGCGTGCTGCCCATGCCCATGGCCAGCGAGTAGGGCCTGGGATGGCGGTCGATGTACAGGCCCACCAGCGGCTGCAGCATCGAGGCCGTCACCTGCGAAGTGAAGGTGAACAGGCCGATCTGGCGGAAGCTCAGCCCGTAGTTTTCCTTGAGGACGGGATAGATGGCGGGCAACAGCGACTGCATCATGTCGTTGAGCAGGTGGCAGACGCTGATGGCGGCCAGGATGCCGAAAGCCGTACCCTCGGCGCTGGGCTGGCCGGGGCGGATGGGGGTGGTGTTCACGCGGGGATATGGGGTGGTGGGATCGGCGTACAGCCTAGCAAAGCGCAACATCGCACGCCACGATGGGCGCCCGGCAGTCGCCAAGTGCCACCCCAGGCGGTATCTTTGAAGACCATTTTGGTCCATGCGCTGCAGCAGGCGATCGCCGGCGGGCAGTGCGGCACGCACACATGAACGACACCCGGATGAACACCCGCTATCCCCCACTCATCATCGGCGCGCACTGGCTGACGCTGCTGCTTCTGGCCGGCGTCTATGCGCTGATCGAGCTGCGCACCTTCTTCCCCAAGGACAGCGATCCACGCGAGCTGATGAAGGCCTGGCACTTCATGCTCGGGCTCACGGTGCTGCTGGTCACGCTGGCGCGGCTGGGCGTGCGCCATCGCACCCGCCTGGCGGGCATCGAGCCACCCCCGCCCGCCTGGCAGCAATCGCTGGCCACCCTCGGCCACATCGTGCTGTACATCTTCCTGGTGGGGATGCCGCTGCTGGGCTGGGTCACGCTGAGCCTCAAGGGCAAGCCGATCCCCTTCTTCGGCCTCGAGCTGCCGGCGCTCGCCGCCGCGGACAAGCCGCTCGGCAAGGAGTTCGAGTCCATCCACGAGCTCATCGGCAACATCGGCTACTACCTCATCGGCCTGCATGCGCTGGCCGCGCTGTACCACCACCATTTCCTGCACGACAACAGCCTGCTGCGCATGTTGCCGGCAAAGCGCGCCGCATGGCTCGCCGCACGATCCGCAAGACGCAGCAGCTGAAGAACCGGAAGGAACCATCGTGAACCACATCAAACGCAGGCTGTTTGCCGCCACCGCCCTGCTCGCCGCGCTGGCCGGCGCCCCCGCCCTGCATGCCCACCTGCCGCCGGGCACACCCGGCATGGCCCTGCGGGGCGTCATGCAGAAGCTCGGCGCGGACATGCAGGCCGTCACCGGCGCCATCAGCATCGAGGACTGGGCCACGGTGGCGCAGCTCGCACCCGGCATCGCCAAGCATGCCGAGCCGCCAGCCGAGGAAAAGGCGCTGATCATCGGCTGGCTCGGCGCGGAGGCGGGCAAGTTCCGCGGCTTCGACCACCAGGCCCACGAGGCGGCAAGCGCCATGGGCGAGGCGGCCTCGCGCGGCGATGGCACGGCGGTCATCGCCGCCTTCGCCAGGGTGCAGGAGAGCTGCCTCGGCTGCCACCAGGCCTACCGCAAGCCCTTCATCGAGCACTTCTACGGACACTGAGCCAGGACAGGCCGGTACGCCGCGGGTGCGCTGCGTGCTGGCGGGAGCGGCAAGGCCGCTCGGCCACACCACCAGCGGCATCGCCAAGCAGCCCGTCACCGGCCCCTGCCACGTCGGGCCGCTGGGCCTGGCCGGTGACGAGCAGGCTGATCTCAAGGCGCACGGCGGCGAGTACAAGGCCGTGCACTGTTATGCCTGGTCGCATTACGCCTACTGGCGCAGCGTGCTGCCCGACCAGCCGCTGTGGCATGCGCCGGGCGCCTTCGGCGAGAACCTCAGCCTCGACGGCATCGACGAGCACGGCGTGTGCATCGGCGACCGCTGGCGCATCGGCAGCGCGCTGTTCAGCGTCAGCCAGGGGCGACAGCCCTGCTACAAGCTGAAGCTGCGCTTCGGTATCGCCGACATGCCGCGGCGCGTGCAGGACACGCTGCGCGCCGGCTGGTACCTGCGCGTGCTCGAGCCGGGCCTGGTGCAGGCCGGCGACAGCTGCCGGCTCATCGAGCGCCCGCATCCCGATTACAGCGTGGCCCGCCTGCTGGCGCTGATCCGCGACCGCGAGACCGGCGCGGCGGCACTCGAACCCGTGCTCGAGCTGCCCCTGCCCCCGAGCTGGCGGCGGCTGTTCGAGGGCCGCCTGCGCAGCGCGCAGGTGGAAGACTGGCAGCCACGGCTCGAGGGCCGCTGAAGGCGGGCTTCAGGCCGGGTCGGCGCCCGGCCGGCGCGTGAACCACACCAGCGCGGTCATCAACAGCACGATCCAGCCCGAGAGCCAGAACAGCTCGTTGGCCGCCAGCTGGTAGGCCTGGCGCACCAGCTCGCGACTCATCATGCCGGCCACCTGCTCGGCGCT
>JACFNV010000093.1 GCA_019454675.1 Gammaproteobacteria bacterium
ACCAGGAACTCGAGGACATAGCAGCCGATGCCGAGCCACAACCACGGGCGCCCGGCCATGTGGCGCCAGCGGGCGAGCCCCTCGCCGGCACCCGGATCGGTGGCGGCGGCCTTGAAGGCCAGCTGGCCGGTGGTGTCCACCACCACGTTGGCCAGCCACAGCGAGGCGATCAGCCAGGATGGAGCCAAGCTCAGGCAGCCGCGCGCAGTTCGGGGCTGGCGGCGACGATGGCATCGAAGAAGCGTGCCGAGTGCTCGATCAGCCTGCGCCGCTCGCGGTCGATGGTGATCATGTGGTAGCTGTCCTCGAGCAGCAGCAGCTCGCTCGGCCCGCCCACGCGCTGCATCACCAGCCGCGCATTGCGCAGGCTCGCCACATCGTCCTCGGTGGCGTGCGCCACCAGGCAGGGCGCGCTGACCCGCGGCAGCAGGCGGCGCACGTTGCGCGAGAGCTGGTGGAGATCGGCCAGCGAGTGCCAGGGGTTGCCGAGCAGGCCGGCCACGCTGCTGTCGCCCGAGCGCATGGCCGCTTCCACCTGGTTGCGCAGCCGCTCGTCGCGCAGGCCGTAGGGGTATTCTTCCTCGAACACCCGCTGGCGGCCTATCCCCAGGCGCTTGAGCAGCGGCAGCAGGAAGGAGAACCGCGCCACCCAGGGGATGTTCCAGCCGTCGTAGCGGAAGGTGGCGCCGTAGACCCCCACGCCGGCCACCTGCTGCGGGCGCTCGGCGGCCAGCTTGAGTGCCAGCAGTGCACCCATCGACAGCCCGCCGACGAACAGGTGGTCGACCCGCGAGCGCAGTTGATCGGCGGCGGCCTCCACGCTGGCGTACCAGTCGTGCCAGCCGGTGGCGAGCAGGTCTTCCATGTCGCCGCAGTGGCCGGCCAGCTGCATGCCGTGCACGGTGAAGCCGTGCTGGTTCAGGCCGCGGGCGAGCAGGCGCATTTCCAGCGGGGTGCCGGTCAGGCCGTGGATCAGCAATACGCCACGGCGATCGCCTTCGAGGAGGAAATCGGTTTTCTTGATCACGCTATCAATCCTGCAGACGCGCCGCCATTCTCGCCCGGCCGCTTTTCAGCCGGCTTTCGGCGGCTCCGCCTCGAGGCGCGGGAACAGCAGGCTGATGCGCAGCCCGCCGCTGCTGCCGGGGCCGAAGCTGCAGCTGGCGCCATGCTGCCTGGCGATCTCCTGCACGATGGCAAGCCCCAGCCCGGTGCCCGAGGCCTCGGTGCCGGGCACGCGGAAGAAGCGCTCGCCGAGCCGGTCGAGCATCTCCGCGGGCACCCCGGGGCCATTGTCCTCCACCTGCAGCATGACCTGCGTCGCCGAGGGCAGCGCGACGCTGACCGTGGCACCCGCATCGCGGCCCGCATAGCGCAGCACGTTGTCGATGAGGTTGTCGAGCAGCTCCTGCAGCGCGCCGGGGTCCGCATGCACCCGCGCTGGTTCCTCCGGCCCCTGGTAGCCGAGGTCGATGCGCGCGCGCAGCGCCTCGGGCACGCGGCGCTCCACCATCTTCGGTACCAGCTCCGCGAGGTCCACCGCGGCGGTGGCCAGGTGTTCCTTCTGCTGGCCCTGGGCGCGCGTCAGCGCCAGCAGCTGGGTGGAGGTGCGTGCGGTGCGCTCGGTCAGCCGGTCGATGTGCTGGAGGGCATCGCGCAGCACCTGCGGGTCGTCGCTGGCCAGCGCGCGGTCGACATGCAGGCGCAGGCCCGCCAGCGGCGTGCGCAGCTGGTGGGCGGCATCGGCCACGAAGCGTTCCTGCAGTGCCAGCACCGCGCGCAGGCGGGCGAAGAGGCCGTCGATGGTCTGCGTCAGCGGCAGGATCTCCACCGGCACGTCGGATTCCGTGATCGGGCCGAGCTTGTCGTCGCGCTGCGCCAGGCGCAGCGCAAGTGGCTCGAGGATGCGCAGGCCACGGGTCACGCCGAGCCAGACCAGCGACAGCGCGGCGACGATCAGCCCGGTCTGCAGCGGGATGATGAGCATGAGGATCTGCCAGGCGCGTGCCTGGCGGCCGCGCAGCGTCTCGCCGATGCTGATGGTGATGATCTCGGCCGGGTTGTCCGCGGCATGCAGGCTCAGGGAGGCCGCGCGCAGCATCCTGCCATCGAGCTGCATGTCGTAGAGCACGGGCGGCATGTCGGGTATGGAGGCCGGGCGGTTGAAGTCGGCCTGGCCGCCCAGCAGCCCGCGGCGGTTGCTGCGGATGGCGTAGTAGCTGCGGCCATCGTTGTCGTACTCGATCAGCAGGCGCGCCTCCTGCGGCAGGTCGCCCGGCACCTCGCCGGAGCGGAACTTCTGCGCCAGCGCGAGCAGGTCATCGCTGAGGTCGGCGTCGTGGACGCGGTCGGCGTAGTTGAGCGCCACGCTGTAGGTGACGATGGTGTCGACCACCAGCAGCAGCAGCATCGGCACCAGCAGCGTCAGCAGCAGGCGCCGGCGCAGGTTGGGATGGCGCTGTCGTGCGGCCTCAGTCATCGGTCGATTCTTCGAGCAGATAGCCCAGGCCGCGCACCGTGCGCACGTTGGCACCGCTGCCCTGGAGCTTGCGGCGCAGGCGGTGGATGGCGATGTCGAGGCCGTTGTAGGTGAGGTCCTGGTCCCAGTCGCAGAGCGCCTCCACCAGCTGCGCACGGCTGGTGATGCGCTCGGGGCGGCTGGCCAGCGCCTCGAGCACGCCGAACTCCCGCGCCGTCAGCTCGAGCGCCTGCTCGCCGTGCCAGGCGCGCCGCCCGGGCAGGTCGAGGCGCAGCGCGCCGATGCTGATCTCGGTCATGCCGCGGTTGGCGGAGCGCCGCTGCAGCGCGCGCAGGCGCGCCTCGAACTCCGCCAGGGCAAAGGGCTTGACCAGGTAGTCGTCGGCGCCGAGGTCGAGCACCCGCACCCGCTCGTGGAGGTCCTCGCGGGCGGTGATCACCAGCACCGGCATGCCGGAGCCGCGCTGGCGCAAGCGCTGCAGCACCTCGCTGCCGTCGAGCCCGGGCAGGCCGAGGTCGAGGATCAGCAGCTCGTGGATACCGTCGCGGAGCGCGGCATCGGCCTCCGGGCCGCTGCCGACGTGGTCGACCGCATGGCTGGCCTGCCGCAGCGAGTCGGCGATGGCGGCGGCGATGGCGGGATCATCCTCGGCGATCAGTATGCGCATGGGAACGGGCTCCGGCGTGCCGGCCGCGGCTAGCGCAGCCCGAGCTTCTTCAGCAACCGGTGGAAGTTGCCGCGGTCGATGCCGAGCGAGCGGGCCGCCGCCGCGGCATTGCCCGCGTGCTGCTGCAGGCGCGCCTGCAGCACCTCGCGGCGCAGCTTGTCCATGATTTCGCTGAGCGGGCGCATGTCGGCGTCGCTCGCTGCCGGGGCGCTGGCGGCGGCCGGCACCGGCCCGGGCTCGATGTAGGTGCCGAGGTGGCGCGTGCCGAGCTCGACCACGCGCTGCTGCGAGGCCGATTCGCTCAGTGCGCGGATCATGGCGCGCGACAGCGTGTGCTCGAGCTCGCGCACGTTGCCCGGCCAGGCGTAGTGCCGGAGCCACTGGCGTGCATCGCGGCTGAGGCGCGCGCTGCGCAGGCCGAGCCGGCGCTGGTTGCGCTCGATGAAATAGCCCGCCAGCAGCAGGATGTCCTCGCCGCGCTCGCGCAGCGGCGGCACCAGCAGCGGATAGACGCTCAGGCGGTGGTAGAGGTCGGCGCGGAAATGCCCGGCGGCGATCTCGCGCTTGAGGTCGCGGTTGGTGGCCGCCAGCACCCGCACGTCCACGCGGTGGTGGGCATCGCTGCCGATGCGCTGGATCTCGCCGTTCTGCAGGGCGCGCAGCAGCTTGGCCTGTACCGCGGGCGGCAGCTCGCCCACCTCGTCGAGGAACAGCGTGCCCCCGTGTGCCAGCTCGAACTTGCCGATGCGGTCCTCGCTGGCGCCGGAGAAGGCGCCACGCACGTGGCCGAAGAGCTCGCTCTCGGCCAGCGACTCGGGCAGTGCTGCGCAGTTGACGTAGACGATGGGCTCGTGGGCGCGTGCCGAGTAGCGGTGGATCAGCCTGGCCACCATCTCCTTGCCGACCCCGGTCTCGCCGAGGATCAGCACCGGCAGGTCCGAGGGCGCCACCGTGTGCACCTCGCGGTCGAGTTGCGCCATCGACTCGCTGTTGCCGATCAGCTCGTCGCCGGCGGTGTCCTGCACGCTGGAGAGGTGGATGCGGTGGTGGCGCTCGATCTCCTCTTCCAGCTGCTGGATCCAGTCGGCCGCCCGCGCGGTGGCGGCCGCCACCGCCACGAAGGCGCGGAAGACATCCGGGTCGATGGCATCGAAGCCGCCGGGGATGAGCGCATCGAGCGTGACCACGCCCCATGGCTGCCCCTCGATGTAGAGGGCGGCACCCATGCAGTCGTGCACGTAGAGGTGCTCGCCGGCTTCTTCCACCAGCCCGTCGTAGGGGTCGGGCAGGGCGGAGTTGGCGGGGAAGCGCACCGGCTCGGCGCTGTGCAGGATCTGCGCCAGCCGCGGCTGGTCGGCGATGACGAAGCGCCGGCCGAGGGTGTCCGGGCTCAGGCCCTGCACCGCGAGCGGCACCAGCAGCGGCCCGTCGCGCTTGAGCAGGGCGATGGCATCGCAGGGGAAGCTGCGACGGAAGGCATCCAGCAGGCGCTCGAAGCGCTCGCTGCGCTCCATCACCTTGGAGAGGTCGGCCACCGCGGCGGCCAGGTTCACGAAAGCTTCGGAGGTCGTTCTCTTGACAACGATGTTGTCAGAAAGACGACGCACATTGGATTGTTCTTTATACAACGACCAAGCCCATGTCATTGAATTCAAAGAGCCGGTGATTCTGGCCCGATTCTTGATTCAGGTCAATTCAGGCCCATCCGGGCCGCATGACCCATATCGCACAGGAAAGGGAAGATCGCATGAACCACCGCGCCCTCGTGGCCGCCCTGCTCGTGGCCGTGCCGGCCATGGTGCTGGCCGAGACCGTCAAGGTCGACATCACCGTCAAGGAGGTCGAGCTGCCGATCGACAATGCCGGCACCACGGCGCCGATGTGGACCTTCGGCGGCACCATCCCCGGCCCGCTGGTCCGTGTCAGGGAGGGCGATGTCGTCGACTTCACCCTGCACAACGACCCGCAGAACAAGAACAGCCACTCGATGGACTTCCACGCCTCGCAGGTGGACGTGCTCGACGAGTTCGAGCCGATCAAGCCCGGCGACCAGAAGAGCTTCAGCTGGAAGGCCGAATACCCGGGCGTGTGGGTCTACCACTGCGGCGCGGAGTCGATGGCCGAGCATGTCTCGCGCGGCATGTACGGGCTGGCGATCGTCGACCCGAAGAAGGGCTACAACAAGGATTTCCCGAAGCCCGACCGCGAGTACGTCATCGTGCACGGCGACCTCTTCGAGGCGGGCGCCTCGGCCGAGGAGCGCACCGCGGACCAGCGCTGGCAGGGCGTGCTGGTCAACGGCCGGCTGTTCCACTACGACCCGGTGCATGACTCCAATGCCAGCCTGACGCTGGAGTCGAAGCCCGGCGAGCGGGTCCGTATCCACTTCGTCAACGCCATGATCAACAAGTGGGCCGCCTTCCACCCCATCGCCGGCATCTGGGAGCGGGTGTGGGACAACGGCAACCCGAAGAACGTGTTGTGGGGCATGCAGACCATGCAGGTGCCGCCGGCGCATGCGGTGACGCTGGACATCATCAGCCCGAAGGACCGCCCCACCAACAACGCGCTGCTCGACCACGCCATGACGCAGGCGCTCAACGGCGGCATCACCGTGCTGATGAACAGCGAGGATGCCGATCCCGCCAAGGGCCGCGGCGACCAGCTGATCCTGCGCTGAGCGCAGGCGGCAACACACACCAGGAAAAGGAGCAAACGTGAAAGGCATACCAGGAATCGCCGCGCTGGCGGCGCTGGCAGCGATGCTGCCGCTGGCTGCGCAGGCCGATGTCGCCGGCGACATCCAGCAGCAGTGCGCCGGCTGCCATGCACTCAGCCATGATTACGCCACCCAGGGCATCGCCGAGCGCGCCGAGCGCAAGGCGCCACCGCTCGACTACGCCGGCAACAAGTTCCAGCGTGACTGGCTGGTCGCCTGGCTGCAGGCACCGGCGCGCATCCGCCCGGCGGGCATGTTCGCGCCGCGCCTTGCCGTCACCGGCCCCGATGGCGACGTGGTCGATGCCGATGCGCTGCCCGCGCACCCGGCGCTGCCCGCCGCGCAGGCCGAGGCCATGGCCGACTACCTGATGACGCTCAAGCCCTTCGACGCGCTGATCGAGGCCGAGAGCTACGAGCCGGGCAGCATCGCGCTGCGCATGGGCAAGATGAACTTCGGCAAGTTCAAGGGCTGCGATGGCTGCCACCAGGACGAGCCCGGCACGGGCGGCGTCTCCGGCCCTGAGCTCTACACCGCCTGGGCGCGGCTGCAGCCGTCCTTCATCAGCTCCTACATCGCCAATCCGGTGGCCTGGGACCCGCACACGATGATGCCGGTGGGCGATGCCAACGCGGATGCGGTCGCCAAGCTGGCGAACTACCTCAAGGCCATCGGGGAGAAGTGAACATGAAGAAGATCCTGCTTGTCTCCGCCCTGCTGGCCATGGCCGGCGTGGCGCAGGCCGCCGACCACGGCGAGCAGCTCTACGAGACCTACTGCATGCAGTGCCACGGCGTGCAGGGCCACGGCAACGGCGTCAACGCCGCGCACATGTCGGTGCAGCCGCGCGACCACACCGATACCAAGGAAATGGCCGCGCGCACCGATGACGAGCTGTTCAAGGTCATCCAGCAGGGCGGCAAGGCCATCAACAAGTCGGTGCTGATGCCGATGTGGGGCGGCAACCTCAGCGATGACGACATCCACGCGCTGGTCGCCCACCTGCGCCAGCTGTGCTGCGGGAAGGACTGAAACACCATGGCAAGCAATTTCAGGCGATCCGCGGCATTGGCCGCGGCGGTGGCCCTCGGCCTTGGCCTGTCGTGCGGTGCGCAGGCCGAGCTGCGCAAGTTCGACATGACCATCGAGGAATTCGACTTCGAGGTGGCGCCCGGGCTGACCACCAAGGTCTGGGCCTACGACGGCCAGGTCCCCGGCCCGCTGATCCACGTGCGCGAGGGCGATGACGTCGAGGTCACGGTGCAGAACAACACCACCATGAGCCACACCATCCACTTCCATGGCACCTACCAGACCGGTACCTGGCAGATGGATGGCGTGCCCGATGTCTCGCAGCGCGCGATCGAGCCCGGCGACAGCTTCACCTACCGCTTCGTCGCCGACAAGCCGGGCAGCCTCTGGTACCACTGCCACGTGAACACCGCCGAGCACATAGACCTGCGCGGCATGTGGGGGCCGATGATCGTCGACCCGAAGAAGCCCACCAGGCTGGAAAAGCAGGTGACCAGGGATGCCATCCTGATGTTCGCCGGCTGGGACTCCTCGGTGGCGCAGGACTACGGCAAGAACGGCGTGCCCAACCGCGTGCTCGATTACTTCTCGATCAACGGCAAGTCGCACCCCGGCAACCAGCCGATCCGCGTGAAGGAGGGCGACGTGCTGCGCCTGCGGCTGTATGCCCCCAACTCGCCGGTGGCCTTCCACCTGCACGGCCACGATGCGCTGGTGACCCACAAGGACGGCCTGCCGCTGGCCAACCCGTATCCGGTGGACGTGCTGGCGATGCAGTCGGGCGAGCGCTACGACCTCATCGTGCACATGAACAACCCGGGCATCTGGATGGCGCACGACCACATCGAGGAGCACACCACCTCGGCCGGCAAGGAGGGTGGCGGTCAGATGCTGGTGGTGGAATACGAGGGGGTCGAGCACCCCGAGTGGTACATGTGGAAGGACCACGAGTACGACCCGGACTTCTACATGAGCGAGTCGCTGAAGAAGCCCTACGGCAAGCACGACAACCCAAGCTTCCGCGGCATCGATCCCGAAGGTTGAGGCCTCCCGCCGCGGTCCTCTCCGTGCCGCGGCTGCGGGACAGGCCTGCCGGAACGCTCCCGCCCGGCTGCCACGGCCGGGCGGGTGCATGCCTGCACCGGCCTTTGCGCGGCATCGTGAGTCGCATCACATCACCACCGGCCGCGCTCGCCTAAGCTCGCAGCCACGAATCTCCCTTATGTCTGGTGAAGCGACCGATGGGCTGGGTCAAGTGGTTGAAATCGATGGCCGGGAAGCCTGAGGCCGCAAGCGGCGCCAGGGCTGCCCCGCAGCCCGTGCCGCGGCGCGGGCGTGGGCCTGGCGC
>JACFNV010000186.1 GCA_019454675.1 Gammaproteobacteria bacterium
CGTCCTCGAACTGCAGCCGCAAGCCGTCGCGCAGGCCTTTCCGGACGATCTCCCAGCGCATGCGGCCGCCTCCGCCGTGAACCAGCGTGTTGCGCGCCAGTTCGCTGGCGGCCGTCACCATCTTGGTCTGGTCCACCAGCGTGAACTTCAGCTGCTGCGCCAGCAGGCGCACCTTCTGCCGGCACGCGACGATGTCGCCTTCCGACCCCAGCGGCAGGGCATCGGCAGTGGGGTCAGCGGCGGCCACTCGCGGCCTCCCCCTGGGCCTGGGCCAGCAGTTCGACCCCGCGCTCCACGTTCAGCGCGGTGCGGACGCCTTCCAGCGACAGGCCCAGCTCGACCAGGGTGATGGCCACGGCCGGTTGCATGCCGACCACCACCGTGGCCGCATCGAGGATGCGCGAGATGCCGGAGATGCTGGCGAGCATGCGGCCGACGAAGGAATCGACGATCTCCAGCGCGCTGATGTCGATCAGCACGCCCTTGGCGCCGGTGGCGGCAATCTTGTTCGCGAGGTCGTCCTGCAGGGCCAGTGCCATCTGGTCCTCCATGTCGACCTGGATGGTGACCAGCAGCATCTGGCCCATCTGCAGGATCGGGATGCGGTACATGGCCGCCTCAGGTGGTCCTGGCGATGGTGTAGCCGCGCTGCTGCAGGGCCAGCGACAGCGCGTCCGCCAGCGAGGCCTTGGAGGCGATGCCCTGCAGGTCGATGCCGAGGTGCACGATGGTCTGCGCGATCTGCGGGCGGATGCCGCTGATGATGCACTCGGCGCCCATCAGCCGGATGGCGCTGACGGTCTTGAGCAGGTGCTGCGCAACGAGCGTGTCCACCGTGGGCACGCCGGTGATGTCGATGATGGCCAGCGTGGAGCCGGTCTCGACGATGCGCTGCAGCAGCGCCTCCATCACGGCCTGGGTCCGGCTCGAATCGAGCGTGCCGATCATCGGGATGGCCAGCACGCCGTCCCACAGCTTGATCACGGGCGTCGACAGTTCCAGCAGGTCCTGCTGCTGGCGCCGGATGATGTCCTCGCGGCTCTGCTGG
>JACFNV010000094.1 GCA_019454675.1 Gammaproteobacteria bacterium
CAGCACCCAGGTGGAGCGCTCGAAGAGCATGGCGGTCAGCCAGGTCAGGTGATAGCGCTGGCCGGCGAAGACGTTGCCATCCACCATCAGCAGCGTGGCCTCGGCCGCGGCCAGCAGCACCGCCACGCCGACGACCAGCGCCCGCCAGGGCAGCAGCAGGGCCAGCGGCATGACGATGAGCAGCGCCGGCAGCAGGGCCAGCAGCGCGAAGTGGCCGATGTAGGCCAGCAGCGTGTAGACCAGCCCGAGGGTGTCGGCCGGCCACGGGGCAAACACCATGAAGCGCAGCCCCAGCAGCGCGAAGACCGCCGCATTGGCGGCAACGAACCAGCCGGTCCAGCGCAGCAATCGGCGGCGTGAATCCACCTCGCTCAGCCACCCGCCGCCGGATGGCCCGCCGTGCCCGCCACTTCCGCGGCGATGGCGGCCACCGCTGCGGCGGCCGCGGGGCCGCTGTTGCCGACATTGCACATGAAGTCGCGGCGCAGGGCGGCCGCGTTCCCGCGTGCCCGCGCCGGATCGTGCACCAGCTGGCGGATCAGCCCCGGTGCCCTGGCCAGCTCCGCCGGGGCCAGCAGCGCGCCCAGCTTGTCGCGTACATAGGACTCGAAGGGCTCGATGCCGAGCTCCTGCCAGCTGGTGTTGCGGCTCTTGGGCGGCAGGTCGATGTAGAGCACCGGCTTCTCCAGCCCCATGCCGTAGTCCTGCCCGGCGCCCGACCAGTCGGTGATCATCACGTGCGAGTCGAACAGCGAGTCGCTCTCGCCCATCTGCTCGACCAGCCTGAAGCGCGGGTTGTCGCGGTGGCGCTCGACGATGCGGTCGATGACCTCCGGCGTCTGCCAGCGGGTCTGGAAGTGCGGGCGCAGGGTGAGGCGGAAGCCGGCATCGAGCAGGATGCCGGACAGCTCCAGCCCGCAGGTGTTGAGGATGGTCTGCTCGCCCCAGGAGGGGGCCAGCAGCACGTGGATGTCCGCATCACTCGCGATCGGCGGCGGCTCGCGCCGCTCGGCAAGCAGCTGCTCGATGCGGTGGTAGCCATGCGCCACCAGGCGCTTGGCGGGCAGCCCCTTCAGCTCCTCGCGGCGGCGGATCTCGCGGGCCTGGTGCGGGCCGGCGTAGAGGATGGTGTCGTAGTGGTCGAAGGAGTTCTCGTGATCGGCCATGTGGGTGCTGATCAGCGAGTGGAACATGTAGATGTAGTGGACCGGATGGATGGAGCGCTTGAGGTCGAAGTTGCCGAGGTCGAGCAGCTGGGTCAGCAGCACATCGGCCTGCAGGAACTGGAAGAACCAGATGCGCACCATGCCCTTGCCGATGCAGAAACCGCTGATGCACGGGTCGTCCTGGTGCAGGCCGGGATCGGCCGGATCGGAACTGACGTAGCAGATCGGCTCGCCCAGCACGCCGCAGAGATGGGCGACGATGGGCTGGAAGTGGTGCCAGTCCTGGCCGCTCTCCGAGTAGAGCACGATGTGCCGCGCCGGCGGCGGCAGGCGCCGGAAGCGCCGGTAATCACGCCATTCGCGCAGGAAGCCGGCCATCACTCCCGCGCTGCAGGCGGCTCCGCCGGTTCGCTGCCCTTGGTTGCATGCTGGGTCGCATGCTCGGCCGCCTGCCGGGCGGGGGGCGCCGCCGCATCGCGCCGGAACAGGCCCTTGATCTTGTACCAGAAGGTCTTCAGGGCCAGTGCCGCGGTGGCAAAGACGCCGATGATGGCCGACAGGATCATGCTGCCGGTGCTGGGGTCGAGGTAGGCCCAGGCCTCGGGCGCCACCATGGCCAGCGACACCAGCAGATAAGGAGCCCAGTGGCTCGCGCGTGCCCTTTTCATGACCAGCTTCTCTCCGTCGATCCCGGCGCCCGGTGCCGGGCGGCTGTTTAGCATCAATGATCGCATGGCGCAACGCCCGGATGCACCCCGGCATCCAGCGCGGCGATCCGCGCATGCAGCCCGCCGCGCGCACGCTGCAGCTGGGAGGGATCGTCGATCTCGCCCCACAGCAGCCCCTCGGCCAGCAGGCAGTGGATCGGCCGTTCGCGGGCGGCGGCCACCAGGCAATCGGTCTCGTAATCGAAGCGCAGCGAGCGGGTGAAAGCCTCTGCGGCGATGCGCTGCATCAGCGCGAAGAGCGCGGCGGAAATGCGCGAGATGCCCACCAGCTCGCCGAGCACCGCCGCGCCGAGCTGCGCACGATCCTTGGACATGGCGTGCAGCCTGCCCCCCGGCGCCTCGACGTAGACCTCGTCGCCCGCCCCGGTGGGCCCCGAAACCAGGATCGCATCTTCCGCCGGCCCGTCGAGCAGCAGCCGCAGGGCGCGGGGCTCGTAGATGAGGTCGGATTCGAGCAGCAGGAAGGGCCCTTCGACCAGCTCGCGGGCGCAGTAGAGCGAGTACATGCTGCCCGAGGCCGCGAACTGCGGGTTGTGGACGGTGCGCAGCCGCCCCGGATAGGCACGTGCCAGCGCCTCGTAGTGGTCGGCAAGGTAGCCGGTGACGATGAGGATGTCGCCGATGCCCGTGGCCAGCAGCCTGAGGATGGATTCCTCGATGATCGGGCGCTGGCCGAGCTGCAGGAAGCCCTTCGGCCGGTCGCTCAGCTCGCTGCGCAGCCGCTGGCCCTGCCCCGCGGCAAGGATGACGGCGGTGCCGGGCAGCGTCGTGCTCATCGCCCCCGCCCGCCGAGCAGCTCGTGCAGGCTCTGGCACAGCCGCTCGAGATCCACCGGGCGGATGTCGCCCATGTGGGCGATGCGGAAGATGTCCGCCGCCAGGCGCCCCTGCCCCGCGTAGATGACGAAGCCGCGCGCCTTCAGCGCATCGTGCAGGGCGGCATAGCCGAGCCTGCCGGGCAGGCGATAGGACCACAGCACGCTGCCGAACTCGGCGGGCGCCAGCAGCGTGCCGACGCCTTGCTCCTGCAGCGTGGCCGAGATGCGCTCCGCCCGCGCGCGGTAGCGTTCGCGGCGCGCGCTCCAGCCGCCCTCCGCGGCATGCTCGTCGAGCGCGGCATCCAGCGCGAAGGCCACCTGCACCGCCTGCGTGAAGGGCGAGAAGCCATCGCCATGCTGAGCGGCGTGGTAAGCGCGCAGGTCGAGGTAGAGACTGCCGGCCGCGGCCCCGGGCTTGCGCCACAGGTCGCGGCGGCCGACGACGAAGGACAGCCCCGGCACGCCATGCAGGCACTTGTTGGCGGTGGCCGCCACCGCCGCGAGGTTCCAGTCGCGACCGGCGATGTATTCGGCGCCGAAGCTGCTGACGCCGTCGAGCAGCAGCTGGACGCCCCAGGCCTTGCAGGCCTGGCCGATGACCTCGAGATCGTTGAGCCTGCCGGTCGTGGTCTCGTGGTGCACGACCGCCACGTGGCTGATGTCGGCATCGCATGCCAGCTCGGCCTCCAGCCGTGCGATATCCGGTGGCGCCAGCCAGTCGTGCGCCAGCACGCGGTGCGGACGGCCATGGGCGGCCAGCATGCGCGCCATGCGCTCGCCGTAGACGCCGTTGGCCAGCACCAGCGTGGTGCGCCGGCGCGGGGCGAAGCTGGCCAGCATGCCCTCGACCGCGGCGGTGCCCGAGCCGGTCAGCAGCACCGCGTCGTAATCGTCCTGCAGCGCGGGGTGGACGCCGGCAAGCCGGGCATTGATGCTGCGCGCCAGGGCGGCGAATTCGGGCTCGCGATGGCACCAGTCACCACGCCCGAGCGCGGCGCGCACCGTGTCGCTGAGCGTGACCGGCCCCGGGTTGAGCAGGACCTGGCGATCGCCGGCAGTGGCCATCGCCTCAGCCGCCGAAGGGTGCGGGAACGCCGAGGTGCCGGCGCAGGCGGGCAGCCACCTCGGCCGGGCCCATCTCGGGGCGGGGCAGGTCCGCAGCGATGCCCGGCCGGATGGGCACGTGCAGCAGGCGCAGGCCGGGGACGCGCCAGTCCACGTACTCGCGCAATTCATCCGGGTCGCTGACGATCATCGCCCGCGGATAGCCGACGGCCCGCGCCAGCGCGCGGAAATCGACGTTGACCGAGACCGTGGCCTGGCCGCCGGTGGATTCGTGCATGCCGTTGTCGAGCAGGATGTGCAGCAGGTTGCGCGGCCGCTCCATGCCCAGCGTGGCCATGGTGCCGAGGCGCATCAGCAAGGCGCCATCGCCGTCGATGACGATCACCCGCCGCTCGGGCTGGGCGATGGCAAGCCCGAGGCCGATGCCGGCGGCACAACCCATCGAGCCCACCATGTACAGCTGGCAGGGCCGGTCTTCCAGCGCATAGAGCTCGCGGCCGGTATAGCCGGTGGTGGCGATGACGATATCGTCCTCGCGCAAGGCCATCTGCACCGCCCTGAGCATGGCTCGCCGCGTCACCCTGGGCACCAGCTCCTCCTCGATGAACCCGGCCGGCAGGCGCTGCTGCGGCTGCGACTGGCGCGCCTCGAGATCGCTGGGGGCGACCGCGCCCTTGCTCATCACCAGCGCATAGGGCCTGCCCTCGCGGCGCATGTGGGCGCAGGCGCGCTCGAGCGCCGCCGCGATGGCGCCGGACTCCGCGGGGAAGGGCTCCCAGGGAATGTCCATCGCTTCCAGCAGCTGCGGGGTGATGCGCCCCATCAGCTCGTGCTGCGGCTCATCGGCGGCACCACCGGGCTGCCCGCGCCAGGTGACGATGAGCAGCATCGGCACGCGGAAGGCCCAGGCCAGCGAGGTCAGCGGGTTGACGGCATTGCCGAGCCCCGAGTTCTGGAACATCACCACGGCCGGCATGCCGCCGAGCTCCGCGCCGGCGGCCACCGCCACCGCATCGCCCTCGTTGACCGTGCCCACGTAGCGCAGATCGGGCGTACTGATGACATGGTTGATGAAGGGCGTGAGGTAGGAACAGGGCACGCCCGTGTACAGGCCGAAGCCACAAGCCCTGGCCGCCTCGATGAACTCCCCTGCCGTGATCATGCAAAGCTCCCCGCCGCCACCAGGTCGGCCACGCTGTCGACATCCAGCCAGTGCCCGGTGGTGTAGACCACCCTGACCTGCTCGCCGCGGGCCACCAGCTCGCTGAGCAGGTGGTGGAGCTTGGCGGTGCGGCCCTCCGGCCGCGCCAGCAGCTCGCGCACCACCGTGCGCAGGCGCGGCAGCGCGCCCGCGCCGACCCGCAGGAAGCCCATCCATTCGCCGTGGCGCTCCGCCTCGGGGATGTCCTCGGCGCAGCGGCGCAGCTGGACGTCGTGGTAGAAGGCATGCCGCGAGTGCGGCTCGCTGCAGCTGACGTAGTCGGCGGCACGCCCGCGGTTGACCGACTCGTGCCAGTCGGTGTCCACCACGATGCTGAAGTCCGCGGCGGGCTCGGCCAGGCTGTCGATGATGTAGCGCTTGAAGATCACGTCCCCGTAGGAGACGTAGAGGTCGCTGCCGTCATCGGCGTCGGCATCCAGCGCGCAGGCGAGCGACACCAGCTCGCCCGTGCTCTCGTGCTCGGGGTTGTCGACGTAGCCGAGGCCCGGCAGGTCGACGGCCCCGGGCTGGTAGCCGCGCACCACCGTGATGCGCTTGATGCCGGCGGCATTGTAGGCGGCCACGATGTGCGCCAGCAGCGGCTGGCCGCGCACCTGCACCATCGTCTTCGGCCGTGTCGCGGTCAGCTCGCCGAGCGCTGAGCCACGCGAGGCGGCCAGCACCACCACCCGCGACTCGCCGCCCTGGCGCGGCAGGTAGCGGCCCTCGGCCTCCTGCAGCTCCGAGGTGCCCTGCAGGCGGAAGATCTCGCGCACCGGGGCCACGTCGTCCTCGACCGAGCGCAGGTTCTGCTCGCGCGCCAGCGTCGCGGCGCAAGCCTGCATGGCGGGGATCGCCGCGCGCAGCAGGTGGTTGGCCCAGATGGCGATGGAGAAGCCCGCCTCGCGGAATACCTCGGTAGGGGTGGCGTAGTACTTGGTGGGCACGATGACCACCGGGCTGCGATCGCCCCACTCGCGCTTGAAGGCCAGCACCTCCCTCGGCGTGGCGAGCGCGCTGTGGATGAGGATGCCGTCGGAGCCGGCGGCGTGGTAGGCCTCGGCACGGCGCAAAGCCTCGCCCAGCCCCCAGCCGGCGATGAAGGCCTCGACGCGGGTGATGATGCTGAAGTCGTCGTCGCGCTGCGCGTCCTTGCCGGCCTTGATGCGGCTGCAGAACTCGTCGATGTCGGCCAGCTGCTGCTTCTCGCCGTCGATGAAGCTGTTGGTCTTGGGGTAGACCTTGTCCTCGATGCACACCGCGGCGACGCCGCGCTGCTCGAGCTTGCGCACCAGCCGGCGCACGTTGTTGAAGTTGCCGTAGCCGGTGTCGCCATCGAGCAGGATGGGCACGGTGGTGGCATCCACCATGAACTCCAGCATCTCCAGCACCTGGGTCCACGAGGCCTCGTTGCTGTCGCGCACGCCGTACTGCGCGGACATGCACAGGCCGCCGGCCCACAGCCCCTTGAAGCCCGCCTCCTCGCCGATGCGCGCGCTGATGCCGTTGTGCGCCTCGAGCAGGAACTCGAGCTCCCGGCTGTGCAGCAGCTGGCGGAAGCGCGTGGTGCGCCGCAGGGGCAAGGCGGCGGGGTCGGCCGCGGACGGCGCGCTGGGATCAGACACGATAGCGATACTCCCGGCCGGCTTCGCGCTCGATGTCGGGCGGATAGCTCAGGCGCTTGTCGGCATAGTAGCGTGCGAGGTGATCGCCCTCGGATGCACGGTTGTAGGTGAAATAAAGCACGCGCCGCGCCGCATCCGTGCGGTTGGGCGCGGAGCGGTGCGGGATGAAGGAATCGAAGAACACCACGTCGCCGGGCTGCGCCTCGATCGGCTGCCAGCGCAACCCCGCCAGCTGCCCGCCGTCCAGCGGCTGCCATTCGCTGCCGATCAGCCCTTGCGTGCCGGCAAACCCGTCGGCCATCTCCAGGCAGCCATTGGCGATGGTGGCCGGATCGATGGTCACCAGCGCGGTGATGTGCAGGCCGGCATAGCGCAACCAGCCCGCCTGTGCGTCCTGATGCGGCTCGAAGCCGCCACCACCCGGCAGCTTGAAATTGATCTTGTCCTTGAACAGCACCGCCGGCTCGCCGAACAGCTGCGCGCAGGCGCCCTGCAGCCGCGCGCCGCCGGCCAGCTGGCGGAAGCCCGCATGCCAGGGCAGCAGGTTTTCCATGCGGTTGAGGATGCGCCCACCGCCTTCGGTGTGCTCGAAATACATCATGTAGCGGCCCGCCAGCTCGGGCCAGGCCTGCACCTCATCGGCCCAGCGGGCGATTTCCGCCGCCTCGTCGGCATCGAAAAGCCCGCGCACGACCAGATGGCTCGCAGCATGGAAGCTGGCCAGCTGGGCGGCATCGAGCGGCCCGTCGCGGAACCCGTCATCACCCGTCAGGGGTCTTGCCTGGCTTTTTTTCATCATGGACCCGTCGTGGCGGTGGCGCATGGCAGCCATGCGTCACCCTGCTACGCAACAACCCCGCGGTGGGAACCCGGGATGGATTGTCCGCCGACCGTGGCACATCCGCAACACGGCGCGGGCGGCCCGCACCACGGCTCAGCCCGAGCCCGACCGGCGCGGGAGCGGCATGTGCCCGGCCATCACGACGCGCCGCCGGCGGCAAGCTGCACGCGCAGGCGCGCCAGGGCGAGCACCGCCGCAAGCGTCGGCGTCGGCACCTTGCGCAGCTTGCCAAGCTCGATCACGGCACCGGCCACCGGCTCGAGCTCGACGGGGCGGCCCGCCTCCAGGTCCTGCAATGAAGAGGTTTTGTGGATGCCGAGCGGCCGGGTGAGATCGAGCAGCTGGCGCGGCTGCAGCGGCACGCGCACGCCGAGCGAGGCAGCCACGCCGAGGGTCTCGTGCATCAGCGCCTCGAGCACCGCCGCCACCTGCGCATCGCCGATCATTTCGCCGAGCGTGCCGCCGGTGAGCAGGCTGACGGGATTGCAGGCCGCGTTGAGCGCCAGCTTGGTCCAGACCTCGCTGCGGATGTTCTGGCGCACCGGCGCCTCGAGGCCGGCGGCCACCAGCATTGCGGCCACACGCTGCACCCGCGCCGACAGCGAGCCATCGGGCTCGCCCAGCGAGAAACGCGTGCCGTAGACATGCTCGACCACCCCCGGCTCGACGACGCGGGCCGCCGGGTAGGCCACGCAGCCAAGGGCGTGCTCGGGACCGAG
>JACFNV010000187.1 GCA_019454675.1 Gammaproteobacteria bacterium
TCATGGCGGATGGCCGTGCTGTTGAGCACGTAGGACTCGAGCATGGTGTCGAAGACCATGCCTTCGAAGCGGATGCCGTGGTTAGCGAGGACGTGGGCGTCGTACTTCAGGTGATGGCCGACCTTCGCATGGCGGGGCGATTCCAGCCAGGCCCGGAGCATCCCGAGCACCTCCTCGCGTGACAGCTGCGGCGGTGAGCCCGGGCAGCGATGTGCCACCGGGACATAGGCCGCGGTGCCGGCGTCGGTGCAGAGCGACAGGCCGACGATCTCGGCCTGCATGTAGTCGAGGCTGGTGGTCTCGGTATCGAAGGCAGTGAGGCTGGCCGCTTCGATCCGCTCCAGCCAGCGCGCGAGCTGCTCGCGTGTCAGCACGGTTTCGTACTGGCCCGCCACCCGGGGCGGGGTCGCTGTCACGGGCGCGGCCGGGGCGGCGGCAGCGGCCGGTGGCCCTGCCTGCTGGCCATCGAGTTGCCTCAACAGGCTGCGCAGCTCCAGGCGCTCGTAGAGCGCGCGCAGCGCGCTGCTGTCGGGTTCGCGGGGCCGCAGGTCCTGCGGTTGCAGGCCGAGGTCCAGGCTGCAGTTGATCGTGGCCAGCTGCCGCGACAGCTCCAGCGTCGCCAGGTGTTCCCGCAGGCTCTCGCCCACCTTGCCCGGGATCCTGTCGGCATTCGCCCTGAGGTTGTCGAGCGTGCCGTACTCCTTCAGCCAGCGCGCCGCGGTCTTCGGCCCGACCTTGGGTACGCCGGGGATGTTGTCGGAGCTGTCGCCTACCAGCGCCAGGTAGTCGATGATCTGCTCCGGAGCCACGTCGAACCTGGCGATGACGGCATCGCGGTCGTAGGTCTTGCCCGCCATGGTGTCGACCACGGTGACCTGCGGGCCGACCAGTTGCGCCATGTCCTTGTCACCGCTGGAGATCAGCGTGTCGATGCCCTGCCCGGCCGCGCGCTTCGCCAGCGTGCCGATGACGTCGTCGGCCTCGACCCCCTCGATGCGCAGCAATGGCAGGCCGCTGGCCTGCACCGCTTCGATCAG
>JACFNV010000188.1 GCA_019454675.1 Gammaproteobacteria bacterium
GCACCACCACCAACCTGAGCAAAGATGTCCCCTGGGGCATCTGGATCAGCTTCGACCTGGCGACGGTCGCGCTGTCGGGCGGGGCGTTCACGCTGGCGGCGCTGGTCTATGTGTTCCAGTTCCACGACCTGCACGCCGCCACCCGCCCGACGGTGCTCGCCGGGCTGCTCGGCTACAGCGCCGTCATGGTCATCCTGCTGTTCGACCTGGGGCGCTGGGATCGCTTCTACAACGTGTTCCTGCACCCCAACGTGAGTTCGGCGCTGCTCGAAGTGAGCTGGTGCATCACCGCCTATTCGCTGATTTTGCTGTACGAACTCAGCCCGGTGCTGCTGGAAAAATCGCGCTTCAAATGGTTGCTGCCGACGATCAAGCGCTTCACTGTGCCGATCGTGATCGCCGGTGTCACGCTCTCGACCATGCATCAATCGTCGCTGGGCACGATGTTCGTCATCATGTCGCCGCGCCTGCACCCGCTCTGGTCGTCGATGCTGCTGCCGGTCTTCTTCCTGGTCAGCTCGTTCGCCGCCGGTATCTCGCTGGTGATCGCCGGGGCGACCATCAGCTACCGCCTGTTCGGGCGCAGCCTCAGGATCAAGGTTATCGCCAGGCTCGCCTGGTTCCTGCCCTGGATTCTCGCTTTCTATCTGGTGCTCAAGTTCGGCGAGCTGATCATCGCCAACGAGCTTGACCTGCTGTTCAGCAGCGGGACGTACAGCATCCTGTTCTGGGCGGAACTCATCGTCGGCGCGGTGCTGCCCATTGGGCTGTTCGCCATCAGGCAGGTGCGCACCAGCCGCCTGTTCTCGTTGATCGGCGCGTTCCTGATCATGGGCGGGGTGATCCTCAACCGCTTCGACGTGACCTGGTTCGCGATGGCGCCGGTGTCGGGCGAGACCTACAGCCCCCACTGGATGGAAGTCGCCATTCTGGTGGGCGTAGCGGCGGGGCTGGTGCTGGTCTATAGCCTGATCGCCCGCTACTTCCCGGTCTACGAGGAAACCAGCCGCTACGAGCGCG
>JACFNV010000189.1 GCA_019454675.1 Gammaproteobacteria bacterium
TTGTTGTGCTTGAGGTTGTGCATCAGGGCGTTGGGCACGACCCCCGGCTCGGCGCTCAGGAACACCGCCGTGCCGGGCACGCGCGCCGGCGGATCGCGGAACACCGACTCGAGGTAATCGGGCAGGTCCACCGAATGCTGGCGCAGCGCCTGGGTGAGCAGCTCGCGGCCGTCCCGCCAGGTGGTCATCAGCACGAACACCGTGCCACCGATGAAGATCGGAAACCAGCCCCCCTGCACCAGCTTGAGCAGGTTGGAGCCGAAGAAGGCGAGGTCGATGGCCAGGAAGAAGCCGGTGGCGAGCACGCACAGCGCGAGCGGATAGCCCCAGCCATAGCGCACCACGAAGAAGGTCAGGATGGTGGTGATCGTCATGTCCAGCGTCACCGCGATGCCATACGCGGCGGCCAGGTTGGACGAGGACTTGAACACCAGCACCGCCAGCACAATCATGCCGAACAGCAGCCAGTTGACCAGCGGCAGGTAGATCTGGCCGGTGTCGCGCGCACTGGTGTGCAGCACCTTCAGGCGCGGCAGGTAGCCGAGCTGGATCACCTGGCGCGTGACGCTGAAGGCCCCGGTGATCAGGGCCTGGGAGGCGATGACCGCGGCCAGCGTCGCCAGGGCGACCAGGGGCAGCAACAGCCAGTCGGGCGCCAGCATGAAGAACGGATTGCTGGCCGCTTGCGGATGCTCCAGCAGCAGCGCCCCCTGGCCGAAGTAGTTGAGCGTGAGCGCGGGCATCACGATGGCAAACCAGGTGCGCCGAATCGGCTGGCGACCGAAGTGGCCGAGGTCGGCATACAGTGCTTCCGCGCCGGTGACGCACAGCACGACGGCACCCAGGATGATGAAGGCCAGGCCCGGCTGACGCGCGATGAAGCCGACCGCGTGCTGCGGGCCGAGCGCGGCCAGGATGGCCGGGTAGCGCGCCACCTGCCAGGCCCCCAGCAGCGCGATCACCAGGAACCACAGCAGCATCACGGGACCGAAGAAGCGCCCGATGCCGGACGTGCCGCGG
>JACFNV010000190.1 GCA_019454675.1 Gammaproteobacteria bacterium
GCGCGATGAACCGGCGCCAGCAGCTGCAGCTGCGGCTGCAGGCCACCGTGGAAGGCCTCTCGGTCGCCGCCATCACCTATTACATCGTCGGGCTGGTGAGCTACCTGGCCAAGGGCGCGCAGGCCGTCGGCTGGCCGTTCTCCGGCGAGAGCACCGCCGCCGTGGCGATCCCGGTGGTGGCGCTGGCCGTCTGGTGGTCGCTGCGCCGCCTGCACTCCAAGGTCTTCGCCGCTTGAGCGCGCCCGGGCATGCCGCGTGGCGCGGCCAGGGCAGGGAACCTTGAACAAGCAGCCTGACCCGTCGCTGGCGACCGGGCTCGCGCTGGCCTTCTTCGGCGCCATCGCCTTCAGCGGCAAGGCGATCATCGTCAAGCTGGCGTACCGCTGGGGCGTCGACGCCGTCACGCTGCTGATGCTGCGCATGCTGTTCGCGCTGCCGCTGTTCCTGGCGATGGCCTGGTGGGCGAGCCGCGGCCGGCCGCCGCTCACGCGCCGCGACTGGCTCGGCGTCGCCGGACTGGGCTTCAGCGGCTACTACCTCTCGAGCTTCCTGGACTTCGCAGGGCTGCAGTACGTGACGGCGTCGCTGGAGCGCCTGATCCTGTACCTGAACCCGACGATGGTGGTGCTGCTCGGCTGGCTTCTGTATCGGCGCAGGATCCGGGCGCTGCATGCGGTCGGCATGGCGGTGAGCTACTGCGGGGTGCTGCTGGTGCTCGGACGCGAGCTGAGCTTCGAGGGCCGCCAGGTGGCGTGGGGCGCCTTCCTCGTGTTCGCGAGCACCGTCACCTACGCGCTGTCGCTGCGGCTGGTGGGGCTGGCAACCACCGTCGCATGCCTGTGCTGCGTGCTGCAGTTCCTGCTGCTGCGGCCCCTCGACGCGGCCCTGACGGTGGCGCCGGCGGTGATCTGGCTGTCGGTGCTCAACGCGGTGTTGTGCACGGCGCTGCCGGTGCTGATGGTGATGATGGCCATCGAGCGCATCGGCCCGGCGCTGGCGGCGCAGACCGG
>JACFNV010000191.1 GCA_019454675.1 Gammaproteobacteria bacterium
GACCAACACCGTCGTTGTTCTCGCAAGCCTGCTCTGGCTGGGCATGCTGTTTGCCGCCGCGGTCTGGGGCGAGCGGCGCGGCTGGAGGCTGGATCGCCATTGGGGCACGGTCTACGCGCTGTCGCTGGCGGTGTACTGCACCTCATGGACGTTCTACGGCACCGTGACCCAGGCGATGCGCTCGGGCTGGCCGCTGCCGCCCACCTTCGTCGGCACCATCCTGCTGTACGTCTTCGGGATCGGATTGCTGTACCGCGTGGTGCGCCTCGCGCGCGAGCACAACGCAAGCTCCATCGCCGACCTGATCGCCACGCGGCTGGGGCGCAGTTCCTCGCTGGCAGCCGCGGTCACCGGCGTCGCGCTGCTGGGGTTGATTCCCTATGTGGCCCTGCAGCTCAAGGCCGTGGCGATGAGCTACGGGATGCTCACGCGCGGCAGCGAGCTTTCCGTGATGCCATGGAACGACAGCGCGCTCTGGGTGGCGCTGGCGATGGCGCTGTTCGCGATGCTGTTCGGCACCCGCAGCGTGGCGGCGGTCGAACACAACCGCGGCCTGGTGCTGGCGGTGGCGGTGGAGTCGCTGCTCAAGCTTGGCGTGATGCTGGCGCTGGGGCTGTTCGTGATCCTGGGTCCGGACTGGCCGGCACCGCCGCTGGTGCCCCAGCCCGGTGGTGCCGATGGATTTCCGGCGCTGGTCATCCTGGGCGTGCTGGCGATGTTCACCCTGCCGCACCAGTTCCACGTCGGCGTGGTCGAGTGCCGCGACGAGAGCCACCTGCGCACCGCGCGCTGGATGTTTCCCCTCTACATGGTGCTGATCGCGCTGCCGCTGCTGCCGCTGGCGCGTGCCGGACTGGCGCAGCTGGCACCGCTGGGAGTGCCCTCGGATCTCTACGTCCTGGCCCTGCCGCTGGCGCAGGGAGAGCGGGGGCTCGCCCTGCTGGCCTTCCTCGGCGGCCTGAGCGCCGCCACCGGCATGGTGATCATCGCCACGCTGTCGTTGAGCCTG
>JACFNV010000095.1 GCA_019454675.1 Gammaproteobacteria bacterium
ACCGGGGCGCACTGGATCTTCAGCACCTGCTCGATCTCGTCGAGCAGCTCGATGGGACTGCGGCCCTCGCGGTCGAGCTTGTTGATGAAGCTCATGATCGGCGTATCGCGCAGCCGGCACACCTCCATCAGCTTGATGGTGCGCTCCTCCACGCCCTTGCCGCTGTCGACCACCATCAGCGCCGAGTCCACCGCAGTCAGCACCCGGTAGGTGTCCTCGGAGAAATCCGCATGGCCGGGGGTATCGAGCAGGTTGACGATGCGTTCCCGGTAGGGGAACTGCAGCACCGAGGAAGTCACCGAGATGCCGCGCTCCTTCTCCAGCGCCATCCAGTCCGAGGTGGCATGCGTGGCCGCCTTGCGCGCCTTCACCGAGCCCGCCATGCGGATGGCGCCGCCGAACAGCAGCAGCTTCTCGGTCAGCGTGGTCTTGCCGGCGTCCGGGTGCGAGATGATCGCAAAGGTCCGGCGCCGGGCAATTTCGGTCTGGGGCGTGGTGTTGGGCATGGAAGGCGCCTGGTCGTCCCAGGCGGATATCACGGGGCGCGCAGTATATAAGAATGCCATCCAGGGGATGCGATCGCCGCCGCGCTCCCGCGCCACATCGCGCGACAACAGGCGGCAGGCTACACTGCGCGGCCCATGCTGAGCTTTGCCGATGTCACCCTGTCGCGCGGGTCGCGCACGCTGCTCAGCGGCGTCCATTTTGCCGCCTACGCCGGCTGGCGGCTCGGCATCGTCGGGCGCAACGGCAGCGGCAAGACCAGCCTTTTCGGCCTCGTCACCGGGGACATTGCGCCGGATGCCGGCAGCGTCTCGCTGTCGCGCAGCCTGAGGCTTGCCAGCGTCGCCCAGGAAACCCCGCCCAGCCCGCGCAGCACGCTCGACTACGCGCTGGACGGCGACCACGAACTGCGCGCCATCGAGGCGGAACTTGCCGCCGCGGAAGCCGCCCACGACGCCGGGGGCATCGCCCGCCTGCACGAGCGCCTGTACGCCATCGACGGCTACGCCGCCCGGGCCCGTGCCGCCAGGCTGCTGCACGGCCTCGGCTTCGAGGGGCCCGACCAGGCGCGTGCGGTGGCGGAGTTTTCCGGCGGCTGGCGCATGCGCCTGAACCTGGCGCGCGCCCTGCTCTGCCGCTCCGACCTGCTGCTGCTCGACGAGCCCACCAACCACCTCGACCTCGATGCGGTGCTCTGGCTGCAGTCCTGGCTGAAGTCCTACACCGGCACCCTGCTGGTGATCTCGCATGACCGCGACTTCCTCGATGCGGTGGCCACCCACACCCTGCACCTGGCCGAGGGCACGGCCACGCTCTACACCGGCAACTACTCGCAGTTCGAGCGCCTGCGCGCCGAGCGCATGGCGCAGCAGGGCGCGCTGCGGGTACGCCAGCAGCGGCAGGTCGCCCACCTGCAATCCTTCGTCGATCGCTTCAAGGCCAAGGCCAGCAAGGCCCGCCAGGCGCAGGCGCGGGTGAAGATGATCGAGCGCATCCAGCTCGCGGCGCCCGCCCATGCCGATGCCGAGTTCGACTTCACGATTCCCGCGCCGGAGCGGCTACCCGAGCCGCTGCTGGTGCTCGACCACGCCGCCGCCGGCTATGGCGGGCGCAGCGTGCTCTCCGGCCTGTGCCTGAGCCTCGCGCCGGGGGACCGGCTCGGCATCCTCGGCCCCAACGGCGCGGGCAAGTCGACGCTGACCAGGCTGCTGGCCGGGGTGCTGGAGCCGCAGGCAGGCAGCGTGGTGCGCAGCCCCTGGCTCAAGGTGGGCTACTTCGCCCAGCACCAGCTCGAACAGCTCGATGCCGCGGCCTCGCGGCTCGAGCACCTGCGCAGGCTGGCGCCCGGCCTCGGCGAGAAGGCCTGCCGCGAATACCTTGCCGCCTACCACTTCCGCGGCGAGCGGGTGTTCGAGCCGGTAGGCCCGTTCTCGGGCGGCGAGAAGGCGCGCCTCGCGCTTGCCCTGATCGTGCACGGCCGGCCGAACCTGCTGCTGCTCGACGAGCCCACCAACCACCTCGACCTCGACCTGCGCCATGCGCTGGAGATCGCGCTGCAGGACTACGCCGGGGCGCTGGTGCTGGTATCGCATGACCGCCACCTGCTGGAAAGCAGCTGCGACAGCCTGTGGCGGGTGGCCGGCGGCAGCGCGCAGCCCTTCGACGGCGACCTCGACGACTACGCACGCTGGCTCACCCAGCGCGAGCGCGAAGACGAGGCGGAAATCCCCGCAGCGGCCGACGGCATGCGACTGTCGGCGAAGGAGCAGCGACGCGTCGCGGCCGAACAGCGCAAGCGCCAGAAGGGCCTGCGCGATGCGGTCGAGGAAGCCGAGGCCGGGATCCGGCGGCTCAATGCGCGCCTCGCCGACATCGAGCAGGCACTGGCCGACCCGGCCACCTACCAGGCGCAGGACGGCAGCCGCGTGGCCGAGCTCGGCCGCGAGCAGAAGGCCCTGCGCCAGCAGCTCGAAGCAGCCGAGGAAGCCTGGCTGCAGGCGAGCATGGCCCTCGACGCGGCGGATGCCGGCACGGCAGTGTCCCAGGACGGAACGCAGCACATGGCTGCCACTCCCCGGGGGCCGTCAGTCCGATAAGGGATCGCCGCCTCCCGCAAACGGCAGGCCCGGCGCACAAGCGCTGTCCTCATCCACGCCCACCAGCCCGTGGCTGCCCACCCCCAGCAGCCGCACCGGGCGGCTGGCGGCCTCGGTGCGCGCCAGCAGCGCCAGCGCCCGCGCCGTGATGGCGCCGGCATCCGCGGTCGGCATGGCATCCGTGTGGCTGCGGGTCACGGTGGTGAAATCGCCGTAGCGCACCTTGATGGTCACCGTGCGGGCATGCAGCCGGCGCTTCGCCAGCGAGGCGACCACGCGCGCGGCCAGCTCGCGGACCACCCCGGCCTGCACAGCGGGATCGGCAACATCGGTGGCGAAGGTGGTCTCGGTGGAGATGGATTTCCACGGCCGGTCGGGGCGCACCGGGCGATGATCTTCGCCGCGGGCGAGTTGCTGCAGTCGCGCCGCCAGGCTGCCCACCGCGGTGCCGAGCACGGCCGGATCGGCGCTGCGCACGTCCACCAGCTTCTCGACGCCGATCGCACGCAGCTTGCGCGAAGTCACCGGCCCCACCCCCCACAGCGCATCCACCGGCAGCTGCTGCAGGAAGGCCTCCACCCTCGCCGGCGCGATCACCGTCAGGCCATCGGGCTTGCGCCAGCCCGAGGCGATCTTGGCGAGGAACTTGTTGGGCGCCACCCCGGCCGAGGCGGTGAGCGAAAGCTCCTCGCGGATGCGCTGCTTGAGCCCGCGCGCCACGGTGGTGGCCAGCGGCTCGCCCCACAGGTTCTCGGTGACATCGAGGTAGGCCTCGTCCAGCGACAGCGGCTCCACCAGCGGCGTCGCCGAACGCAGGATGGCCATCACCCGCTGCGAGGCCTGCCGGTAGCGCGGGAAATCCGGGCGGACCACCAGCAGGTCGGGGCACAGGCGCAGCGCACGGGCCATCGGCATGGCGGAATGGATGCCGAAGACGCGGGCCTCGTAGCTGGCGGCCGCCACCACGCCCCGCGAACGCGGCGAGCCGCCCACCACCACCGGCCGGCCGCGCAGCGCGGGATCATCGCGCTGCTCCACGGAAGCGTAGAAGGCATCCATGTCGAGGTGGATGATGCGGCGCAGGGGGTGGTTCATGACGTGTGGCTCCCGCGCCAAGATACCCGGCACCGCCGGCCGGCGGCTACAATCCACGGCCCATGCACATCGGCCCCCACGACATCCAGCCGCCGCTGATCCTCGCCCCCATGGCGGGCATCACCGACAAGCCGTTCCGCCAGCTGTGCCGGCGCATGGGCGCGGGCCTTGCCGTTTCGGAAATGACCACCGCCGACCCGCAGCTGTGGCACACCCCCAAATCGCGCTGGCGCATGGACCACGCCGGCGAGCCCGGCCCGATCAGCGTGCAGATCGCGGGCCACGACCCCGCCATGCTGGCCGAGGCCGCCCGCCACAACGTGGCGCTCGGCGCCGACATCATCGACATCAACATGGGCTGCCCGGCGAAGAAGGTCTGCAATGTCGCCGCGGGCTCCGCGCTGCTGCGCGACGAGGCGCTGGTGGGGCGCATCCTCGAGGCGGTGGTGGCCGCGGTGCCGGTGCCGGTCACGCTGAAGATCCGCAACGGCTATTCGCGGCGCGAGCGCAATGCCACCACCATTGCGGGCATCGCCGAGTCGGCCGGCATCGCCGCGATCACCGTGCACGGGCGCAGCCGCGAGGACCACTTCAGCGGCAGCGCCGAGTACGAGAGCGTGGCGGCGGTGAAGGCGGCGGTGGGCATCCCCGTGATCCTCAACGGCGACATCGATGATGCCGCCCAGGCGCAACGGCTGCTGCGCGCCACCGGTGCCGATGCGGTGATGATCGGCCGCGCGGCGCAGGGCCGGCCGTGGATCTTCCGCGAGCTGGCGCAGCAGCTGCAGACCGGCGTCGCGCCGCCGGCGCCGACGCCCGCCGAGGTGGCCACCATCATCGACGCCCACCTGCAGGCGCTCTACGGTTTCTACGGCGAGTACATGGGCCTGCGCATCGCGCGCAAGCACCTCGCCTGGTATGCCAAGCCCCACCCCGGTGCCGATGCCTTCCGCAAGCTCGTCAACCAGGCCGAGGACACCGCCGTGCAGTCGCAGCTGGCGCGCGAGCATTTCGGCGCGCTGGCCGGGCAACGGCGCGCCGCCTGAGCCGGCGGCGGGTCCGCCATGGCACTGCTTCGCTTCAACCGCGTCTCGCTGGCCTTCGGCGACATACCCATCTTCCACGAGGTGGACTTCGCCATCGAGGCCGGCGAGCGGGTCTGCCTGATCGGGCGCAACGGCACCGGCAAGACCACCCTGCTGCGGCTGATCAGCGGCTCGATCCAGCCCGATGCCGGCGAGGTGGCGCTGCGCCGGGACCTCGTCGTCGGCACGCTGGAACAGGAGCTGTCGCAGGATGAGGGGCGCAGCGTGCGCGAGCTGGTGGCCGAGGGGCTGGCCCCGCTGCAGGCGATGGTGGAACGCTTCGAGCTGCTCTCGCGCGGTACCGGCGCCAGCGAGGCCGCCGCGGCCGAGGCTCTGCAGCAGCGCATCGACCTGCTGGACGGCTGGCGCATCGGCCAGCGCGTGGACGCCATCCTCAGCGAGCTGGCGCTGCCCGCGGAGCGCAGGCTCGGCGAGCTCTCCGGCGGCTGGCGCCGCCGCGTGGCGCTGGCACGTGCCCTGGTCGCGCGCCCCGACCTGCTGCTGCTCGACGAGCCCACCAACCACCTCGACATCGACAGCATCGAATGGCTGGAGTCGCGGATCCAGCGCTTCCCGGGCGCGGTGCTGTTCATCAGCCATGACCGCGCCTTCCTCGACCGCATCGCCAGCCGCATCGTCGAGCTCGACCGCGGGCGGCTGATCAGCTTCCCCGGCGACTACCTGAGCTTTCTCGAGCGGCGCGAACAGCTGGCCGCCGACGAGCAGGCGCAGAACGCGCTGTTCGACAAGAAGCTGGCGGCCGAGGAAACCTGGATCCGCCAGGGCATCAAGGCGCGGCGCACCCGCAACGAGGGCCGGGTGCGCGCCCTGCTCAAGCTGCGCGAGGAGCGCGCCGCCCGCCTCGCCCCCCAGCGCAAGCCGCGCATGGGCATCGAGGGCACCACCGCCTCCGGGCGCAAGGTGATCGAGGCCCGCGGCCTCGGCCACGGCTATGGCGGCCGCCTGCTGTTCCGCGATCTCTCGCTGAAGATCATGCGCGGCGAGCGCATCGGCCTCATCGGCAACAACGGCGTCGGCAAGACCACGCTGCTGCGCATCCTGCTCGGCGAGATCAGCCCGCAGCAGGGCTCGGTGAAGCTCGGCACCGGCATCGAGATCGGTTACTTCGGCCAGCTGCGCGAGGAGCTCGATCCCGAGAAGACGGTGATGCAGGTGGTCGGCGACGGCTACGACCACGTGGTGCTGAACGGCAACAAGGTGCACGTCATCGGCTACCTGCAGGGCTTCCTGTTCAGCGCGCGCCGCGCCATGACGCCGGTGAAGGCGCTGTCGGGCGGCGAGCGCAACCGCGTGGTGCTGGCCCGGCTGTTCAGCCTGCCGAGCAACCTGCTGGTGCTCGACGAGCCGACCAACGACCTCGACGTCGAGACCCTCGAGGTGCTCGAGGAGCAGCTGGCGGCCTACGAGGGCACGCTCATCATCGTCAGCCATGACCGCATGTTCATGGACAACGTCGCCACCAGCACGCTGGCCTTCGAGGCCGGCGGCGTGGTGCGCCGCTACCCCGGCGGCTATTCGGACTGGCTGCGCCAGGGGGGCGAGCTCGCCGTGGCCGATGCCCCGCCGGAAGCCGCCAGCGCCGCTCCGCCAGCAGCACCGCAGGCCGCCGCGCCCAGGCGGCGCCAGGCCCCGCGCACCAAGCTCAGCTACAAGGACCAGCGCGAACTCGAAGCGCTGATGCCGCGCATCGAGGCGCTGGAGGCCGAGATCGCCGCGCTCGAGGCGGAGGTGGCTAGCCCCGGCTTCTACGCACAGCCGTGGGAAGCGAGCGCTCCGGCGCTCGCGCGCCTCGAAGAAAGGCAGCGCGAGCATGAAGCAGCCACCAGCCGCTGGATCGAGCTCGAGGACCTGCGCCAGCAGGCCGCACAGGGCCGTCTCCCGCCGGGGCCCGCGGGGGGAAGCTAGCGGGCTTCGATGCGGCCGCGGGCAGCCAGGGCTGGCCTGTGGTGCGTGCGGGCATGGGCCTCATCCGCCGCTTGCCAGGCTGACCGGCTCGCCATTGCCGCGGTAGTGGGTGCCGAGGATCCAGTCCCAGAACGGAAACACGATGCCGAAGTTGTACTCGGCCATCAGCTTCGGGTCGTGGTGGGTGACGTGGAAGTCGCGCATGTAGCCCAGCCAGGGCAGCCGCAGCAGGGGGTGGCCCTTCGGCAGGTGCGCGCTCAGGTGCACCGCCTCGTACAGGAAGAGATAGAGCGCACCACTGAAGACGATGGCCTGCGCATAGGCGTTGGGCATGACCGCGGGCAGCAGCCAGCTCAGCGGCAGGAGCACCGCGATCGCCACCAGGTAGTGCACCCAGCTCGGCAGCAAGATGGCGAAGAAGTCCCTGTGGCTATCGAAGGTGGCGTGCTCGTCGGTGTAGTAACCGTGGTGCAGGATGGTATGCGCCGCATGGGCTTCCTTGCTCAGCTCCTCGCGGTGGTACGGGAAGCGATGCACCAGGTAGATCACCAGGTTGCCCAGGAACAGCAGCAACGGGATCATGAGCAGCACGACCGGCGTGAAGCCGTCCATCCGGTACAGGGCGATTCCCGCGACGACGATCATGGGCAGAAAGTTCAAGATGGCGTGGCGGCGGCCCGAGTAGCTCTCGGAAATCATCTCCCTGCGTGACCGCGCCCGATACGCTGCAGTCGTTTCCATGGCTGCACTCCTGGGTGTGACGGGTGGGGGAAGGCAAGCCTGGCGGCACCTTCCTCGGAACAACATCCTTGTTGTCTAGGGAACCTCTGAACTACCGGTCATGATCACGGCGCCGTCAACGCGAATACGCT
>JACFNV010000096.1:0-2282 GCA_019454675.1 Gammaproteobacteria bacterium
AAGATCTTGTGCCGGCAGTGCTCGGAGTTGGCCTGCGCGAACATCATCAGCTCGGCATCGGTGGGGTCGCGGCCCGCGGCCGTGAAGTGCGCCAGCAGGTATTCGATCTCATCGGCCGACAGCGCGAGCCCCAGCGCGTGGTTGGCCTCCTCGAGCGCTGCCCGCCCTCCCGCCAGCACCGGCACGCTGGCCAGCGGGCGCGGCGCCTCGCTGCCGAAGAGCTCCGCCGCCAGCACGGGGCGGTCGAGCAGCGACTCGGTCATGCGGTCATGGAGCAGCGGTGCGATGGCACCGATGGCAGCCGCGTCCAGCGCTGTCGCGGCCCGCACGCTCCACGCCACGCCGCGCTCGATGCGCCGCACCGCATCCAGCCCGCAGCTGCGGGCGATCTCGGTGGCCTTGCTCGACCAGGGCGAGATGGTGCCCAGCCGCGGCACCACCCAGAGCAGCGGCGCCCCCTCCTCCGTGGCCTGCCGGCGGAGGCCGTAGTCCAGCAACTCGCGCAGCTGGCGCTCCTCGCGCTCGTCGAGCGCACGGGCCAGGTCCACATAGTGGATGAAGCGGGCCTCCAGCCGGTCGATGGCGGGCACCCGTTCGCGGAGCGCGGCAAGCAGGCGCGCACGCCGGAACTCCGGCAGCGCGCAGGGACCGCTCAGTTCAAGCATGGCATCACCGCTGGCATGTTCGGGAAAGCTGCGGGAGGTGGCGGCTCATTCGCCGCCATCGGGGCGCCCGGGGGTATAGATGGGCATCGGGAACTGCGCCACGTTGCCACCCTCCACCGCGCTGATCTTGCTGACGCCTTCCTTCTCCACCTCGTCGATGCGCAGGATGGCATGCATGGGGATGAAGCTGCGGCGCACGCCGGTGAACTCGGTCTTGATGCGCTCCTCGGCGGGATCGAGCACCACCGTGCTGCGGGTGCCGAAGACCAGCTTTTCCACCTCGATGAAGCCGAAGAGGCTGCCCTGGGCCACCGAGCGGGCGTAGATCTCGTAGACCTTACCCTGGTTGACGAAGGAGATTCTGTAAAGTCGCCTGGCTGACATGTGCATCCCTATCCGGTGAGGGTCCGCGCCCGGTCCAGGCCACCCGAACCGGCCGCGCATTATAGCCCAGCACCGGCTCCGGCCCGCGCCCGGCGGCCCCGCCACCCGCGCCAAACTGTGAACTGCGCGGCGGCAGCCGCCGCGTCTTCTGTCGCATGATCTGGCTGCGGAAATGGCCCCGGACAACACCGCCCCCCTACGCGGGTTCGACACACCGGTTTGCCAACGGCAGGTACGGAACATGGCACTGCGCCTTCGCGTCACGAGTCAACACCAGGAACGGCTTGGCGAGTCATCGCTGCGCGAATTCGCCGGCTGCGGCGGCACCATCGGCCGTGCCCGGGACAACGACTGGGTGCTTCCCGACGAGAAGCGCTTCGTCTCCAGCCGCCATGCACTGATCGACTTCCAGGGCGGCGCCTACTACCTGGTGGACACCAGCCGCAACGGCGTCTACATCAATGGCTCGGATGCCGCGGTGGGCCGCGGCCACCCGCAGCGGCTGTTCAACGGCGACCGCCTGCGCCTGGGCGAGTACGAGGTCGAGGTCGAGCTGGTTGCCGACGAGTCTTTCGCCGACGATGGCATGCGCGACTCCCTGGTCCAGGCACAGATGGTGCCGGTGGACGAGTCGATGGAGCTGCAGCTGGTCGATGAAAGCAAGCTGCGCGCCTTCGAATACGATGCGCTCGAGCGCCACCTGAAACCATCGGGCGATGCCTCCAGCGCGGTACGCAAGCCGCCGGCACCCGTGGCCCCGGTGGCCCCGGTTGCCGCGGCCGTGATGAAACAGGCGGCACCGCCCGCCGCCGAGGCCAACGCCGAGGCGCTGGCCATCTTCTGCAAGGCTGCCGGCCTGCAGCCCGCCGACCTGCACGGTTCCAACCCGGCGGAAACCCTCGAGACCGCCGGCCTGCTGATGCGCGAGCTGCTGACGGGGCTCGCCGACCTGCTGCACAACCGCTCGCGGGTGAAGGATGCGCTGCGCCTGCCGCAGACCATCATCCAGTCCATGCACAACAACCCGCTCAAGTTCTCGCCCGAGGTGGGCGATGCACTGCGCTACCTGCTGGGCGAGCCCGGCGACTCCTACCTGCCGCCCGACCGCGCCGTGCAGGCTGCCTTCCTCGACGTGAAGCACCACCAGCAGGCGCTGTTCAAGGCGATGATCCATGCGGTGAACGACTTCGCCGAGCGGCTCGCGGAGCGAGGGGTGGTCGTTCAGACGCTACA
>JACFNV010000096.1:2292-7531 GCA_019454675.1 Gammaproteobacteria bacterium
CGACTTCGCCGAGCGGCTCGACCCGGAGGAGCTGCGCAAGCGCTTCGACCACGGGCTGCGTCGCCCCTCGCTGCTCGCCGGCGCCAACAAGCTCAAGTACTGGGACCTCTACGAGGAAACCTACGCCATCCTCGTGCAGCAGGAAAACGATGCCCCGCTGCCGGCCGTCGTCATCGACGAGATGGCCCATGCCTACGAGCAGGAAGCCGAGTCCCTGCAGCAGCGCCACGAAGCCCAGCGACCACCCGCCCGTTCCGCACGCGCCTCCTGAAGGCCCGCGCGTAGCCCGCACCCGCAATCAGCGCGGGGCGCGCCAGCCGGCGGCACGTGCCTCTTCCTCGTTGCAGAACCAGCGCTCGCCGTTGGCGGTATTGATCTGCGTCTGCTCGTAGAAGCGGCTGCCGGGCAGGTGGTAGATGCGCTGCCCCTTGCGGTTGATGTTGCCCTTGATGTCGCAGCCGGGCGGATGCTCCGCGCTGCCTGCCCTCCCCACGGACCGGCCCGCGCTTGTCGCGGGTGCCCGGCTCCCGGTCGGTGCGGGCGCGGCGGCACGCCATGAATAGGGCTTGCCGATCGCAGCGACGCAGGCTGCGGCGCTCTCCTGCGCATAGTCGGGCGCAGGCACGGCGGTTCCCGGCGACGTCCGCCGACGCTGGCGCCAGATCCAGGGTGGTACCCAACGCTCTTGCGGCATGGACCACAGGCCGCGGCGGGCGGCGCGTGCCTCGGCCTCCAGCTCGCAGTAGTGTGTGTCGCCATCGAGCTGGCCGAGATAGCGGCGGAAGGCCCAGGCATGGCCCGCGGCGACGAGGTACTCGCTGGCGTTGACGCCATCGACATGGACCAACGCGATCAGGCGGTCGTAGGCATCGTAGGGATCATCGCTGACCGGCTCGACCTCGACGACGGCCCGGTCCAGCAGCTCCACGAGCGCCTGCGTGGCGGCACGCCCGCCCGGAGCACGCGCCTCGGGGGCATCGATGCCATAGAGCCGGATGCGCTCGGGACCGCTGTCGAGCATCACCTCCAGCGTGTCGCCATCGAGGACACGCGTGACCCGGCCATCGAGGACCAGCCCCGCTCCGCCGCCACCTGCCGCCAGCAGCCCCGGCTGCGGGGCCAGCCAGCCGCAGGCCGCCAGCACCACGGTGGCAAGGAGGGTGACCGTTGATCCCGATCTCATCTCATGCGGCCCCTGGCTTTCTCAATAAATGCACGCGTCCCTCCCCGATGCTCCATGCCATCGCCCCCCGGGCTGCAGGGCCATTATCTCTGGACTGCGTCCAGATTCATCGGCATTCCGTGGAGCCGGCTTGCCCGAATCGCGGCCATGGCCGAAGATCGGGCTACAGGGGACCCGAGGCGAAGAAGGAGGCAGACTCATGCAAACCGTCGCTGACATCCTGGACGGCAAGGGCCGTACCGTATGGTCGGTGAAACCCACCGACACCGTGCTCGACGCGCTGCGCGTGATGGCCGAGCACGACATCGGTGCGGTGGCGGTGGTCGACGGCGAGAAGCTCGTCGGCATCTTCACCGAGCGCGACTACGCCCGCAAGGTGGTACTCATCGGCCGTGCCTCACGCGACCTCGCGGTGCAAGACATCATGGTGCACAAGGTGATCTACGTGACGCCCGCGCAGTTCGTGGACGACTGCATGGCGCTGATGACCGAGCACCGGCTGCGCCACCTGCCGGTGCTCGAGGACAAGCGCCTGACCGGTATGATCTCGATCGGCGACCTCGTCAAGGCCACCATCGAAGACCACGAGTTCACCATCCGCGAGCTGCACAGCTACGTGACCGGCTGAACAGGCGGGCCAAGCCGCCGATGCGGGCCTAGGCCGAAGTGGCCGCCAGCACCGCCTGCCAGGAATCCATCTCGAGCCCGTCGAGGGCCGGGGACAGCGCGGCCCGCAACTCGCGCAGGTGGCGGTTGCCCAGCACCGTGCCCTGCAGCCCTGCCCGCTCGTCGGCAGACAGCACATCGCCGGCCGGCGAGCGCGCCAGCAGCGCGATGAACAACGCCACGGCCTCGTCCTCGCCGGGCTGCACCGCCATGCCAGCCACCACCTGCATCAGCCACTCGATCACCTCGCGGGGAACCCCCAGCTCGGCGAGCTCGGTCCATGTCGTCGGCAAGTTCGCCTCCGCGGCCTGGCGTATATCCAGCGCCTCCAGGACCTCCGCCGGGCTCGCTTCCCTTTCGGCGAACGAAAAACCCGAGACCGGCATGTCCGCACGATAGCGGAAGACCGTCTGCGCCGATCGCATCACGGCACGCTCCGACATCTCGAAGCTCGGCATGCCACCGCTTGCTACCTCCAGCGCATTGATCGAAAAGCACGGGCCATCGAGGTCAGCGGATGCTCCCCAGCCCGCCGCCAGCATCTGCGGCACCGCACGCAGGCTCGGCAGCCCGTCCGCCTTCTCGTCCGCGGCACGCTGCTGGACCACCACGAAGCTGGTGTGGCGCGAAGCGAGCTGGTAGCGCTCGGCCAGCGCCGCTGCCTCCTCCTCCCCGAGGGACGGCAGGCGCCTGACCGCAGCCAGCCGCGGCAGCACTACATGGGGAGCCGGCACCGGCAGCGCGAGCTCGTGCCGCTGTTCACGCCCTTGTGCATCCGCGATCACCACCCGCACCGGGCCTGCCGGCGCGGTCGCGAAGCCTGCCAGGAGGTGCAACGTATCGCCCGGGAACACGGCCGGCGGCAGCGGTGCCTGCCACAGCGGCTCGGCGGGCCACTCCACGCGCACCACCTGCCGCGACGGCTCGCGCATGCGCTTGAACATGCGCAGGATGGCGGCCTCGGCATCCTCGCCGGGCGCCACGAACTCGCAGGCGCCGCCGGTGCGCTCCCCAAGCATGCGTGCCAGCGCCTCGGCCGGGGCCGCGCCTACCGCCACCACGAAGAGGCGGTGGCCCGACTGCTCCGCCAGCTCGATCATCTTCGCCACCGACCACACCTCGGCATCGGTGATGAGCAGCAACTCGCGCCCCGCTCCCTCGGGCACCGGGATGGCGAAGGCGGCACTCAACCCGTCATCGAGATTGGTACCGCCGAGGTCCGCCTGCATGCCAGCCACCTCGCCGCGCAGCCAGTCGAGCAGCTCGGGGGTGGCAGCGACGAGCCTGCCACCCGCTGCAGGCCGTGCATCGTGAGCGACTCGCCTGCGGCGCCATCTGCCCCGCAACACCCCGCGCGGCGCAGGCTCGGGGGGCACCACGTGTTCCACGCGCGAGCCAAAGCGTGTCAGGCTGATCTGGCCCTCGGGTCCGAGCCGGTCGAGGATGTCGAGCAGCGCATGTCGCGCGCAATCCATGCTGCTGCCTGCCATCGAGCCCGAGCAGTCCACCAGCAGCTTGAGCGCCAGCGGGGCACGGGCGACGGCGGTGGGGAGCGCCGGGTCGAGGCTCGCCAGGGCCACGTGCCCCTCCCCATCCGGTGCCACCAGCCCAGCGCCCGCCGTGGCCGGGCCGCCGAGCACCAGGATGAAGTCGCGGTCGAGGAAGGCACCGGCGGCCAGCGTCACGCGCTTGCCATCCTCCGCTTCCACCACTTCGATGCGGTGGCTCGGTGAATCGAGCGTGGCGGCTGCCATGCTCCCGCCGATGTCGATGGCAAGCGTGAAGGGATACTCGGCCAGCAGGCTGGCAGCCGGCACCTGGTGCGGCTCCAGCCCGTGCGCGGCCGGGTCGCCATAGCGTGGCGCGATGCAGGTGGGCACCGCAAGGCGCACCTCATCCCCCTTGCGGTCCAGCAATTCGGCATAGCGATAGCGGATCAGCGCGCGCTCGCCCGCCATCAGGTTGCCGAGGCTGAGCGACCAGAGCCCATCGCCAGCCTGCTCGAGCAGCGCGGCCGAGTCGCCTTCGTCGATCGCCTCCTCGTAGCGCTCGCGGGCAGCCTGGTGGCGCACCGCCACCGCCTGCAGCGCCCGCTCGCCGATCTGCAGCTCGAGCCCGAGCAGCACGGCACGGTGCGGAACCGGGAAGGTGAAGCTGGCCTCGATGTTTTCCTTGCTGGTGTTCTCGTAGGCCTGCTCCACCTCGAGCTCGAAAAGCAGGCCGCACAGCCTGCCCCTTGCTCTGACGCCGCGGAGCGGGATCTCCTCGCCCCGTGCGGAGACGAGCACTGCTGCTTGCTGGCTGTTCATTCCTGCTTCTCCTGATGGGTAATGTCGGACCAGGCGGCGAGCACCGCCCTGAAGAGCGCACGCACCTGCTCCGGCTTGAGGCCGGCGCGGCCAGGCTCGATGACCAGCTCCACCCCGTCGGCAACGACGAGATGGCTCATGACCTCCACCGACCCCGGCCTGCGCGCCGGCGGTGGCGGTACCTGTGCCTCCGCCCCCTCCAGCAGCTCGCGCACCCGCTCCAGCGAAAGCCCCGCCTCGGTCCACTTGCGGATGCCGAGCAGTTGCTCCAGCTGCCGGCTGGTGTAGTACGCCGCCCTCGTCTCCCCGGTCGGCCGGTCCACCAGCCCCAGCTGGATGTAGTAGCGCACCGTGCGGCGCGGCAGCTCCACCAGGGCGCAGAGCTCATCGAGGCTGAAGCGGCGGGGCTGTGGGGTGTCCTGGCTCATGGATCACTTTATAGACAGCATTACTGTCTTTATCAAGTGATTTATTCTGTGATGTGAAATCGGTCCCAGCCGGATACACTCAGACGTATTCCTGAATAAAGTCATAACATTCTGTTCCATATTGTTTTTATATGTTATTCGAGCAAGAAACTGCGAAAGATCATGGCGGCGAGATAATCCGCGTCCCCTGAATGATTAGCGGCAGCAGGAAACCTGGACCGAATAGATAATTCCTCGGTCTCCATCCGCACTCGGGACCAACAGCTCAATATCCGACGGGGATCGGCAGATTGATCTCCCAGCATCGATAGATCGATACGGACTTGGATCAACCCGGAAAAGGCATCGCAATTACCGTCAGCACCTCGATCTGAACGATGGTGTTCCGGTCAGTTGAAGCGACAGATTGCCCCCAGGACACCTTGCTGCCCGAAGAAAACCGCGAATCACGTTTCAGGCCAAAAGAGGCAGTGCATTTGATGCCTGGCGTACTGATACATCCGGTCAACGCCTGGATAGTCGCTAACGAGAACCCGCCTCCAGACACGCATCCACGACGCGACTCGATGTATACAACATCGGGATATCCTTGCTGTTGACCCTGAACTGGCTGCGCCGCTTCGTCACCGGCTTTTCAGTGGAAGCTCTTTCCA
>JACFNV010000097.1 GCA_019454675.1 Gammaproteobacteria bacterium
GTCCGCTGTGATTTGCAGCCAGCTTAGCGAACAGGCGGGTGCTTTGCCCACACCGCAGGGCACGGGCCGTACTAGCGGTTGCCGGGATCGCGTGTCGGCAGGCGCGTCACCTTCGGGTAGCGCCCGCTCAGCTGCATCTCCAGCGACTCGAGCTCCTGGCTCAGCCGCTCGCGCTCGGCGGCCAGCTGGTGGACCTGCTCGACCACCGCGTCGGCGCCGGCGCGGGCCACCGAAAGCTCGGTTTCGGCATCCTTGGCCCTGACGCTGGCGCGCACCGACTCCTCGACCCGCGCCAGCAGCTCGTTGCGCAGCGCCTGGGTCTTCGCGCATTCCTCGGCGAGGTCCTTCTGCAGCCGTGCGAGCTGCGCGTCGCGGGCATCGCGTTCGGCGGCATGCCCGGCCATCTTGCGCTTGAGCGCCTCGTACTCCTCGCGGTGGAGCTCGAGGGCCAGCTCGGCCTCCTCCGCCTTGCGCTGGCTGACCCGCAGCTCGGCCTCCAGTGCACGGGTGCGGTGGGCGGCCCGCCCGGCCCGCGTACTGCGCCGGTTGCCGATCCACGCCACCGTGCGACCGGCCAGCCAACCGCCAAGCACGCCGATGGCGGCAACGAGCAGCAGGATGTTTTCCATATCCGACATAATATCGCGCGATGTGCCGCAACAGGCTGCGGGCAGGCTAGACCGTCCGGACGGTCCCTGCCGTGTGCCAGATCCCAGCTTTGGCAGGTGCCCGCAGGCAGTAGCGGGCTCAGCCGAGCGGGAAGCGCTCGGTAATGCGCATCAGCGCCTGCCCCTGCGCGATCACGCGGTAGCTGCGCACCAGCCAGCGCCCGGCATGCAGCCCGGCCACCGCCGCCGGCAGCTCGCGGGGCTGCTCGCAACCGCACCACAGGCCCTCGCGGCGGGTTTCCGCGCCGGTATCGATGAGGATGCGGCCAAGGCCGCCGTCAGCGCGCTCGAGCCCCTGGCGCAACCCGCCCTGCAGGCGCGCCACCGCCAGCAGCGTATCCGCCCAGGCGAAGAGCCTGCCGCTGTCACGGCCCAGCAGCAGCACCTGGCGGCGGATGACCGGCGTGCCGGCCACCAGCCCCAGCCAGCGCTCATCGGCCGCGAGGCGGAGCTCCTCCTGCGCGATGCGCCGCACGCGCACCGCCTCGAGCCAGTAGGCCTCGATGAAGCGGGTGACCGTGCCATCGATCACCAGCAGGCTGCGCTGGTAGGGCGAAAGCGCGGACACATCGACCGGCAGCAACCCGGCAGGCCGCTCGCCCTGGGCGATGAAGGCATCCGCGACGGGATCGAAGGCCACCGGGGTTGCACCGGCCTCGGGGAGGGCTGACATGGCATGGATTCTAGGGGCAAAGGCCATGCGCGGGACAGCATGGCAGCGGCGCGCTAGACTTTTTCCATGAGCCACCCGATCAGCCGCCACTTCGTCACCATCGAGGGTCGCTGGGGCACCCGCCAGGTGCATTACCGCCGCGCCGGCACCGGCCCGGCCGTGCTCATGCTCCACCAGTCGCCGCAATCCTCGCGGGAGTTCTGCGCGCTGATGCAGCGCTGGGCGGTGCACTTCACGGTCATCGCCCCCGATACACCGGGCTACGGCCAGTCGGATCCGCTGGCCACGCAGGCACCGGACATCGACATGCTGGCAGGCGCGCTGGCCGAGTTCGTCGACGCCATCGGCCTGCATCGCTTCGGCATCTATGGCTACCACACCGGGGCCAGCATCGGCCTGTGGTATGCCGTGGCACATCCCGAACGGGTCAGCGCGCTGGCGGCCAATGGCCTCGCCCAGTTCAGCGAGGGCGAATGCCGGCTCATGCTGGAGAAGTACCTGCCGCCGGTGATTCCGGCCTGGGATGGCAGCCACCTGGCCTGGATGTGGGCGCGCATGCGCGAGCAGGCGCTGTTCTTTCCCTGGCATGAGCGCAGCGCCGCGACGCGGCTGCCCTTCGACATGCCCCCCGCCGCGGCGCTGCAGGCCGCGTTCATGGAATTCCTGCGCGCCGGCCGGCACTACGCCAGCGCCTATGCGGCAGCCATGCAGGCACGGCCCGACGCGGTGCTGGGCCGGCTGCGCGTGCCGCTGCTGGTCACCGCGGCTGCCGGCGATCCGCTGCAGGCCCATTTCCCGCGCCTGCAGGCCTTGCCCGCCGATGCCGGGACAGTTGCCGCGGGCAGCCGCGAGGAGGCGCTGGCGCAGTGCCTCTCGCACCTGCTGGCACGGCGCGCGGATCCCTGCCCCGCGCCGGTGGCCACCCGCCCCATCGCGGGCAGGCCGTGGAACCGGATGCTCCACCTCCCGGCCGGGCAGCTGCGCGTGCGCATGCAGACCGAGGGCCATGGCAGGCCGCTGGTCGTGGTCCACGATGCCGGGAAATCGGCTGACACCGCGGAGCGCCTGGTCCACGGCCTGGCCGGCTCGCGATCGCTGCTGCTCATCGACCTCCCCGGGCACGGCGAGTCGGACCCGGCCGGGGATGGCGGGCCGCGCCTGGCCGAGTGCGCCGAGCTGCTTCGCCAGGCGATCGGCGAGGCCGGCCTCGACGCCTGCGTGGTGGCGGGCCAGGGCGCAGGGGCCTGGGTGGCGCTGGAGGCAAGCCGCGACCGCAGCAGCCGCATCCACGCGCTGGCGCTGCTCGACCCGCCCTTCCTCGACGAGGATGCCAGCGCCAGGTTGCGCGCCCACGGCCTGCCGGCCATCGAGCCGCAGTGGCACGGCGGCCACCTGCTCGAGGCCTGGCACATGCTGCGCGACGGGCGGCTGTTCTTCCCCTGGTTCGAGCGCCGTGCCGACCATGCGCGCCGCGTCGAGCCCGATCTCGACGAGTGGCGGCTGCAGGAGGAACTGCTCGACCTGCTGCGGGCACCGCAGGCCTGGCGCAACCTGCTGGCTGCCGCCCTCGACTATCCGGCAGCCGGTGCGCTGGCCGCCACCAGCCTGCCGCTGGCCATCGGTGCCGCGGCCGATGGGCCATGGCTGGCGGCAAGCCGCGATGCCGCCAGCTGCCACGACGGATCCGTTGCCCGGCAACTGCCAGCCGGCGAGGCCCGCTGGCTGCCCGCCCTGCTCGAAGCGCTGGGTAGCGACGGCTGAACCCGGCCGGTCCCGCAGCGCGGGGCCGCTCAGCCCAGGTCGACGATCTCCACCGCCGCGGGCGTGATCGGCTCGCCGAGGAAACTGCTGCCGACCCGCGCGAAGCGCGGGCCATCATCGGTGGCCAGCAGGCGCAGGCCGCCGGTGGCACCTGCCACCTCCCCCGCCCCATCCAGGACCCTGGCCACCGCCGCCGCGGTGGTGTCGGCCGAGTCGACGATCGCCAGCGCCGTCCCCACCACCCGGCGGATGGACGCCGCCAGCACCGGGAAATGCGTGCAGCCGAGCAGCAGCACATCCGGCGGCAGCGCCTGGTCGAGCAGCGGGCCGAGATAGCGGCGGATGGCCAGCTCCACCACCTCGCCCTCGATCCAGCCCTCCTCGGCCAGCGCCACGAACAGCGGGCAGGCCACCGAGCTGACCGTGGCATCGGGGCGCAGGCGGCGGATGGCCGCTTCATAGGCACCCGAGCGCACGGTGCCCTCGGTGGCGATCACCGCGATGCGCCCGCTGCGGCTGGCGGCTGCCGCCGCTTCCGCGCCCGGCCCGACCACCCCCACCACGGGCAGCGGCGCATGGCGCTGGCGCAGCACCGGCAGGGCCACCGCCGAGGCGGTGTTGCAGGCGATGACCAGGCATTCCAGGCCGTGGCCCACCAGCGCGGCGGCGGCCTGGTCCGCATAGCGCACCACCGAGGCGGCGCTCTTGGTGCCATAGGGCAGGCGCGCGGTATCGCCCAGGTAGACGAAGTCCCGCGCGGGCAGCCTGCGACGCAGGGCGCGCAGCACGGTCAGCCCGCCCACCCCGGAATCGAAAACACCGATGCTCATGTCTCTCCCGACACCCGGCCCGCCACGGCACCATCGCGCCATGATCCCACCGGCCGCAGCGCGCTGCTACGCTGGCGCCGCCCGGATCCCGGGCCTGCACCACGGACACCCCGCTCCATGAACATCTACGCGCTTTCCGCCCTGATGCTCTGCCTCAGCAACCTGTTCATGACCTTTGCCTGGTATGGCCACCTGCGCAACATGGCCGGCCGCGCCTGGTACGTGGCCGCGCTGGCAAGCTGGGGCATCGCCCTGTTCGAGTACCTGCTGCAGGTGCCCGCCAACCGCATCGGCCACCAGGTGATGGCGGTCGGCCAGCTGAAGATCCTCCAGGAGATCATCACGCTCGGCGTGTTCGTGCCCTTCTCGATCTTCTACCTGCGCGAGCGCCTGACGCTCGACTACCTCTGGGCCGGCCTGTGCCTGTGCGGGGCTGCCTTCTTCATGTTCCGCCGCGAAATCAGCGCCTGGGCCGGGGCCTAGCCACGCTCGCGGTGCGATCGAGCGGGCCGGAACGAATGCCGCCGGCCCGGGGGCCGGCGGCACAAGTGTCGCGGGGACATGGCCGGGGCGGAATACCGCCCCGGCACGGCCGATCAGGGATGGCGCAGCCAGACCTGGCGCGGGGCATAGCCACTGCGGCGCAGGAAATGCTCGGTGTAGACGATGCGCTCCGCGCGCAGGCGCATGAGGTGGCCATGCGGCGGCTCGGGCGACACGCGGCCCACTTCCCACGAGGAAGCCGGCCACTTGAAGATCTGCATGCCGCGCTGCCAGTCCGCGCTGCCCGGCTCGAGCAGCTCGGCATTGCCGAACAGCTGGCAGCCCATGGAGCAGGCCCAGCCAGCCATCGGGTTGGCCACCGCCAGCGCGATGCGCGGGTCGCGCTGCATGGCCTTCAGCTTGGGGCTGTTGGGCTGCGGGAAAACGTAGACATCCAGGCCATCGGCATAGAACTCGAGCGGGCTGACGATCGGCCCGTTCTTGCCGAGCGTGCCCAGGTAGGCGATGTTGGTCAGCGTCAGGACCCGCTCGATCCGCCCCTCGAGTTCCTCGCGCGGCATCGGGGTCTTAGGCCAGTTCTCGGGCTCCAGCCAGGGATGGGCTGCACTCATGTCCTTCTCCTACTCAAATGGTCCAGCGTTCGATCGGATGATTATGGCATGCGCCCGCGCGCGGCAACCGGCCCCGGGCGCCGCAGACCACCGGGAGGACGGCCGCGTGCCTACAGCCAGCGGCGACGCTTGAAGTACCACGCCACCGCCAGCGCCAGCCCGGTCATCAGCAGCGTCGTCACGGCAAAGCCGAGGCGGCTGTTGGCACCCGGCATGCCGCCGACGTTCATGCCCATCAGCCCGGTCAGGAAGGTCAGCGGCAGGAAGATGGCCGCCACCACCGACAGCACGTAGATGCGCTCGTTCTGCTGGTAGGCCATGCGGCTGAGGAATTCTTCCTGGGCCACCATGCCGCGCTCGCGGATCAGGTCGAGATCTTCGATGAAACGCAGCATGCGATCGGCCTGCTCGCGCAGCGCCAGGTTGTCCGCCTCGGCGAGGATCGCATCGGGCTGGCGCACCAGGCGCTCGAGCGCATCGCGCTGCGGGGCAAGGAAGCGGCGCAGCTGCGCGGTCTGCCGGCGCAGGTCGGAGAGCTGCGCCCGCACTTCCATGATGTTCTCGTTGCCATCGGCCTCCTCGAGCGCATCGATGTGCTCGTCGAGCTCCTCGACCGACTCGCCGATGCGGTCGGCCAGCTGCTCGACCAGCCAGCAGAGGAAATCCCCCGCGCTGCGCGGCCCCTGCCCCGCCTCCACCGCGGACCTGATCTCGCCGCTGACACGCAGCGGGCGCCGCCGCACGCTGAAGATGCGCTCGCGCTCGAGCCACACCCGCACCGACACCATGTCGTCGGGCTCGGCACCGGGGTTGAGGTTGACGCCGCGCAGGATGACCAGCAGCCCGTTGCGCGACGGTGCGCTGCGCGGGCGGGTGTCCTCCGCCAGCAGGGCGGCGGCGATCGGCGGCTCGAGGCCGCTGTCCTCCTCGAGCCAGTGGCCCGAATCGTCGCTGCTGATGTCGAAGTGGGCCCAGAGCAATCCGCCACCGGGTTGCCAGGCGGCGAGGCCGGGCCAGCCGACGCTGCTGCCGCCACCCTCGCCGTCGAGCAGCATGGCCCACAGCAGGCCCTTGTCGGCCGGCTCTGCGGGGCATGATGTGGCGGCTGGTTGCGGCATGCGGGGCGGCGATCCTGCCCGCCGGCGCGGGCATTGCAAGGCTTGCGCGGGCGATGTTAGGGTCCGCCTGCATTCAAAGCAAAGGCCACCGACGAGGATCGCCATGACCCGCAAGACCGTGACCCTTTCCGCTGCCGTCGGCAGCCTCCTCGCCCTCGGCACGCTGGCCGTCGGCAGCAGCGCCCTGGCGGCGGGCGACAGCCCCAGGATCAAGTGCTACGGCGTGGCCAAGGCCGGCCAGAACGACTGCGCGTCGAAGGCCCACGGCTGCGCGAGCCGCGCCAAGTCCGACAATGACCCGGCGGAGTGGAAGTTCGTCAGCAAGGACGAGTGCGAGCAGCTGGGCGGCAGCACCACGCCCGGCCAGCCAGTCGAGCCCTCCTGAGCATCGCGACGGACGCCGGGCCGGTGTCGGTGCCGATTCCCGCCGCGGCGGGGATCGGTCTGCGCGCCGCCCACCATGCCGCATTCCTCGCCAGCCGCCCGGCGATCCCCTGGGTGGAGGTGCACAGCGAGAACTTCTTCGCCGATGGCGGGCGCCAGCTGGCGGTGCTCGATGCGCTGCGCCACGACTACGGGCTGAGCCTGCACGGCGTCGGCCTTTCGCTGGGTTCCATCGACCCGCTCGACGAGGAACACCTGCGCCGCCTGCAGCGGCTGGTCGAGCGCACCGAGCCGGCGCTGGTCTCCGAGCACATCGCCTGGGGCGGCGTCGATGACACCTGCCTCAACGACCTGCTGCCCATGCCCTGCACCCGCGAGGCACTGGCCCACCTGGCCGCGCGCATCGGCATGGTGCAGGACCGGCTGCGCCGGCAGATCCTCGTCGAGAATGCCTCGAGCTACCTCGGCTTCGCCGCCGACGAGATGCCCGAATGGGAGTTCGTCGCCGAGCTGGCGCGCCGCGCCGGCTGCCTGCTGCTGGTGGACGTGAACAACATCTACGTCAACGCCACCAACCACGGCTTCGACCCGCTGCACTACCTCGATGCCATGCCGGCCGGGCTGGTGGCCGAGTACCACATCGCCGGGCACAGCGTGGTGGAGGCAGCCGGCGAGCGCCTGCTGGTGGATACGCATGATGCAACGGTGACGCCGGCAGTCTGGGAACTGCTGCGGGCCGCGCTCTCGCGCATCGGGCGTCGCCCGGTGCTGCTCGAACGCGATGCGCGGCTGCCACCGCTGGCGGAGCTGCTGCACGAGGCGCGGCTTGCCGACGAACTCATGGAGGCAGCCCATGTCCTCCCTGCATGA
>JACFNV010000098.1:0-928 GCA_019454675.1 Gammaproteobacteria bacterium
TGCGCTCGAGGCGCTGGCCACGGTGGATGACTGGGGCTTCACGCAGCAGCTCGAGGCCGAGCACGAGAGCCTCGGGCTGTACCTCAGCGGCCATCCCTTCGACCCGTACCGGGCGGATGCCGCCGGCCTGTCCTCGGGGCCGCTGGCGGCGCTGGCGGGTGCGCCGGCACCCGCGCCGGGGACGGAATACCAGTCGGCGCGCGATGCCACCATCGCCGGGGTGGTTGCCGGCCTGCGCCGGCGCACCGGGCGCATCATCGTCGAGCTCGATGACGGCACCGGCGTCATCGAGATGAGCGTCTTTCCCGAAACCTACGAGCGATGCCAGGAGCTGCTGGTACCCGGCTCGCTGATCATCGTCACCGGCCAGCTGCGCTGGGATGCCTACATGGACGGCTGGCGCCTGGCGGCACGCGAGATGCTCGATATCGAGCGGGTGATCGAGACACGGGCGACGCAGCTGCTGATCCGCTGGACCAGCGAGCGGCAACCCGTGCCGGACGCGCGCCGCCTGCGCCAGGTGCTGGAGCCATCCAGGCCCGGGAGGTGCAGCATCCAGGTGTGCTATGCGCGGGCGGATGCCAGGGCGCGGCTGGACCTCGGCGAGGAATGGGCGGTGCGCCCGAGCCGCGAACTGCGCGAGCGCCTGCTGGCGCTGGTGGGCATGGATGGCTTCCGTTTCGTCTACGGCGGCGGGGAGCCCGGCCGCTGATGCGACGCTTGTGCAGCGGCGCCGCACGGCTATAGTGTCAGCGCGGACAGCCCCGGACCAGCCACAGATGGATCTCAAATTCCTCGATTTCGAACAGCCGATCGCCGAGCTCGAGGCCAAGATCGAGGAACTGCGCTTCGTCGGCGATGACTCCGAGATCAACATCAGCGACGAGATCCAGCGGCGCTTCTTCGATCATCTCGACCAGCCCGTCAA
>JACFNV010000098.1:938-7224 GCA_019454675.1 Gammaproteobacteria bacterium
AGCGAGGCGCTCACGCGCAGCATCTTCTCCAGCCTGAGCCCCTGGCAGATCGCGCAGCTGGCGCGCCATCCGCTGCGCCCCTACACGCTGGATTACCTCGAGGTCATCAGCCCCGGCTTCCAGGAGCTGCACGGCGAGCGCATGTTCGCCGATGATCCGGCCATCGTCGGCGGGCTCGGCCGCCTCGAGGGCAAGCCGGTGATGTACATCGGCCACCAGAAGGGCCGCGACACCAAGGCCAGGGTGCGGCGCAACTACGGCATGCCCAGGCCCGAGGGCTATCGCAAGGCGCTGCGCCTGATGCGCCTCGCCGAGCGCTTCCGCCTGCCGGTCGTCACCCTGATCGACACGCCGGGAGCCTACCCCGGGCTGGATGCCGAGGAGCGTGGCCAAAGCGAGGCCATCGCCCGCAACCTGTTCGAGATGGCAGGCCTGAAGACGCCCATCATCAGCGTGGTGATCGGCGAGGGCGGCTCGGGTGGTGCGCTGGCGATCGGCGTCGCCGACCGGGTGATCATGCTCGAGTACGCGGTCTATTCGGTCATCTCGCCGGAGGGCTGCGCCAGCATCCTGTGGAAGAGCGCGGAGAAGGCCGAGCTGGCGGCGGATGCCATGGGCATCACCGCCGACCGGCTGTTGTCGCTGGGCCTGGTCGATGAAGTGATCCGCGAGCCGCTGGGCGGTGCCCATCGCGCGCCGCAGCGCATGGCCGAGAGCCTGCAGGCCGCGCTGCTGCTCAACCTGCGCGACCTCGAGCTGCTGGACGCCGCCGAGCTGCTCAAGCGCCGCCAGGCCCGGCTGCAATCCTTCGGGCGCTTCCGCGAGAGCTGATGCACCCCGGGCCGGGCCAGGCGGGCACCCGTCCCGTCATCGGGGCCATCCATGAAGCGCTGGCGGCGGTGCCGCAGGCAGCCGATGCACGCCTGTGCGTGGCGTTCAGCGGCGGCCTGGATTCCTCGGTGATGCTGCATGCGCTGGCCGGCATGGTGCCGGGCGAAAGGCTGCGGGCGGTCCACGTGCACCACGGGCTGCATGCCGATGCCTCGGACTGGGAACGGCATTGTGCACAGCTTTGCGCGACGCTTGGCGTGCCCTATGCCTGCTGCCACGTGCAGGTGGCGGCCGCCGGCGAGGGGCTCGAGGCGGCGGCCCGCGAGGCCCGCTATGCCGCGCTGTTCGCCGGCCTGGCGCACGATGAGTTGCTGCTCACCGCGCATCATCGCGACGACCAGGCGGAAACGCTGCTGCTCAACCTGATGCGCGGCTCGGGGCCCGCGGGGCTTGCCGGCATCGCCGCCGCCGGCAGCGGACAGCATCCGCGCCTGCTGCGTCCGCTGCTGGCGCTGCCGCGCGGGGAGCTGCTTGGCTACGCACTGGCCGCCGGGCTCGAGTGGATCGAAGACCCGGCCAACGCAGACCCGCGCTTCGATCGCAACTTCCTGCGCCACCAACTGCTGCCGCTGCTGGCAAGCCGCTGGCCGGCCAGCGGCGGGGCCCTGGCGCGCAGCGCCGGATTGTGCGCCGAGGCAGCCGCGCTGCTCGATGAACTGGCGGACGCCGATGCGCGCCGCGTGGTGCGCGCCGGACGTGTCGTGCTCGAACCCTTCACGCGACTCACCGAGCCGCGCCAGCGCAACCTGTTGCGCCGCCTGGCCCGGCTCCGGACCGCCAGTGCGCCGCCCGAGCGACGCCTGCGCGCCGGCCTGGCGCAGCTGCTCGAGGCCGGTCCCGACCGGCAGCCGTTGCTTGCCTGGGAGGGGGGGGAAATCCGCCGCTTCCGTGGCCACCTGTACGTGCAAAAGCCGCTGTCGGCACCTGTGGCAGGCGCTGCCAGCCTGGCGGTGCGCGCCGGCGCCAGCCTCGACAGCGAGGGACCGGGCGGGCGCATCAGCCTGTATCGCAGCCGCTCCGGCGGGCTTGATCCGGGGCGGCTGGGCGCGGTGCTGACGCTGCGCTACCGGCAGGGCGGGGAGTGCCTGCGGCCAGCGGGCGGCAGCGGGCACCGGGCGCTGAAGAAGCTGCTGCAGGAGGCGGGCATCGTGCCGTGGATGCGCGCGCACATCCCCTTGCTCTATGCCGGCGAACGGCTGGTGGCGGTGGCAGACCTGTGGATTGCGCACGAGGCGGCGGCAGCTCCCGGTGCCGCCGGCCTGCGCCTGCGCTGGGACCGGCATCCGCCCTGTCGCTGAGCCGCCGGCCACCGGTCGCGATTGTGACCACCGGGGCTATCTGGTAACGTCCCTTTCCCATCTGACGGCCATGTTGCAGCGGTCCGGACCGGGCGGGTTCCGGGTCGGGCCAGTGTTTTCCGGGTGGGTCCCTGATGCCGCGCTATGTGTTCGTAACCGGTGGTGTAGTTTCTTCACTGGGCAAGGGGATCACCTCTGCCTCGCTCGGTGCCATCCTCGAGGCGCGCGGCCTCAAGGTCAGCATGATCAAGCTGGATCCCTACCTCAACGTGGATCCCGGCACCATGAGCCCCTTCCAGCATGGCGAGGTCTTCGTCACCGAAGACGGCGCCGAGACCGACCTCGACCTCGGCCACTACGAGCGCTTCGTGCGCACCACCACCGGGCGGCACAGCAACTTCACCACCGGGCGCATCTACGGCAGTGTCATCGCCAAGGAGCGCCGCGGCGACTACCTGGGCGCAACGGTCCAGGTCATCCCGCACATCACCGACGAGATCAAGCGCAGCATCGCGCTGGGCGCCGGGGATTCCGATGTCTGCCTGGTGGAGATCGGCGGCACCGTCGGCGACATCGAATCGCTGCCCTTCCTCGAGGCGATCCGCCAGATGGGGGTCGACCTCGGCTTCGGCCAGGTGGCCTACATGCACCTGACGCTGGTGCCCTACATCGCCACCTCGGCGGAGATCAAGACCAAGCCCACCCAGCACTCGGTCAAGGAGCTGCGCTCGATCGGCATCCAGCCCGACATCCTCGTCTGCCGTTCCGAGCAGGCGCTGCCGGCCGAGCAGCGGCGCAAGATCGCGCTGTTCACCAACGTGCAGGAGCGCGCCGTGATCTCGGCGGTGGATGTCGACGACATCTACCGCCTGCCGATGGTGCTGCAGGAGCAGGGCCTCGACCAGATCATCGTCGAGCGCTTCGGCATGGACCTGCCATCGGCCGATCTCGGCGAGTGGCAGGCGGTGGTGGCGGCGAGGAAGCAGCCGGAGGCCTCCATCACGGTTGCCATGGTCGGCAAGTACGTGGATTTCCGCGATTCCTACATTTCGCTGGCCGAGGCCCTCCAGCACGCCGGGATCAGGACGCGTACCCGCGTCGAGATCCGCTACATCGAGGCCCGCAAGCTGGAAAGCGCGGATGCCGGCTGCCTCGAGGGTGTCGATGCAGTGCTGGTGCCGGGCGGCTTTGGCGATCGCGGCGTGCAGGGCAAGATCGAGGCGGTGCGCTTTGCCCGCGAGCGGCGCATCCCTTTTCTCGGCATCTGTCTGGGCCTGCAGGTGGCGGTCATCGAGTACGCGCGCAACGTGGCCGGCCTGCCGGGCGCCAACAGCACGGAATTCGACGCCGCCACCCCCGACCCGGTCATCGCCCTGATCACCGAGTGGCAGGACCGCGATGGCAGCACCCAGGCGCGCTCGGCGCATTCGCAGGCCGGCGGCACCATGCGCCTCGGCGGCCAGGATTGCCGGCTGCAGGCGGGCACCCTGGCACGCAGCGTCTATGGCCGCGACCTCATCCGCGAGCGCCACCGCCACCGCTACGAGTTCAACAACCGCTACCTCGAGCGCCTGCAGGCCGCCGGCATGGTGTTCTCCGGCTTCTCGGTGGATGGCCTGGTCGAGCTGGTCGAGCTGCCGGAGCACCCCTGGTTCATCGCCTGCCAGTTCCACCCCGAGTTCAGGTCCAGCCCGCGCGATGGCCACCCGCTGTTCGAGGGCTTCGTGCGCGCGGCGCGCGGGGTGGCGGCGGGGGTGCTGCCGGCCGTGGCCCGCGCATGAGACTGCCGGACTTCCAGGCCGGCCACGCGCAGCCGCTGTTCCTCATTGCCGGCCCCTGCGTCATCGAGAGCCGGGAGCTGGTGCTCGACACCGCCGCCGTGCTCCACGAGATCACCACGCGGCTGGGCATGGGTTTCATCTTCAAGGCCTCCTTCGACAAGGCCAACCGCTCCTCCGGCAGCAGCTTCCGCGGGCCCGGGCTGGAAGCCGGGCTGCATATCCTGGCCGAGGTGCGCCGGCAGCTGGGCGTGCCGGTGCTGACCGATGTCCACGAGGACACGCCGGTCGACGAGGTGGCGGAGGTGGTCGACGTGCTGCAGACCCCGGCCTTCCTCTGCCGGCAGACCAACTTCATCCACCGGGTGGCGGCCAGCGGCAAGCCGGTCAACATCAAGAAGGGCCAGTTCCTCTCTCCCTGGGAGATGGGCAACGTGGTGGAAAAGGCGCGGGCCACCGGCAACCAGCGGCTGCTGGTCTGCGAGCGCGGCTTCAGCTTCGGCTACAACAACCTGGTGGTCGACATGCGCTCGCTGGTGGCCATGCGCGACACCGGCTGCCCGGTGGTGTTCGATGCCACCCATGCGGTGCAGCTGCCCGGTGCCCGCGGGCAGGCCTCCGGCGGCCAGCGCGAGTTCGTGGCGCCGCTGGCCAGGGCAGCGGTGGCTGCCGGCGTCGCCGGCCTGTTCATGGAGACGCATCCGCGGCCCGAGGAGGCGCTGTCGGACGGCCCCAATGCCTGGCCGCTGGATCGCATGGCCGAGCTGCTGGCGACCCTGGTGGAGATCGACCAGGCGGTCAAGCGCAGGCCCTTCGCCGAGGAATCACTGCCCCGCGACTGAACGCGGGGCATCATGCAACTGGCTGGGTAGGAGCTCATGAGCAGGATCAGCAATGTCATCGGCCGCGAGATCATCGATTCGCGCGGCAACCCCACGGTCGAGGCGGATGTCGAGCTTGCCAGCGGGGCCGTGGGCCGCGCCGCGGTGCCCTCGGGCGCCTCCACCGGCAGCCGCGAGGCGGTCGAGCTGCGTGATGGCGATGCACAGCGCTACCTCGGCCGCGGCGTGCTGCGCGCGGTGGCCAACGTCAACGGCGAGATCCGCGCCGCCGTGAGCGGCATGGATGCCGGTGACCAGACCGCCGTGGATGCCAGGCTGCGCGAACTGGACGGCACCGACAACAAGTCCAGGCTGGGCGCCAACGCCCTGCTGGCGGTGTCGCTGGCCAGCGCGCAGGCAGCCGCCCGCGAGCAGGGCCGGCCGCTGTTCCGCACGCTGGGCGACAGCCCCTACGTCATGCCGGTGCCGATGATGAACATCATCAACGGCGGTGCCCATGCCGACAACAACGTCGACATGCAGGAGTTCATGATCCTGCCGGTGGGTTTCGACTCCTTCTCCGAGGCGCTGCGCGCCGGCACCGAGATATTCCACGAGCTCAAATCCGTGCTCAAGGGTCGCGGACTGTCCACCGCGGTGGGCGACGAGGGCGGCTTCGCGCCGGACCTGGTGTCCAACGTCGAGGCGATCGAGGTCATTCTCGAAGCCGTCGGCGAGGCCGGCTTCCGCGCCGGCGACGACGTGCTGCTGGGGCTGGATGTCGCCAGCTCGGAGTTCTTCGATGCGGGCAAGTACATCCTGACCGGCGAAGGCAAGCGCCTTTCCTCCGAGCAATTCGTCGATTTCCTTGCCGACTGGGCGCGCCAGTACCCGATCGTCACCATCGAGGACGGCATGGCCGAGAACGACTGGGACGGCTGGAAGCTCCTGACCGAGCGCCTGGGCGGCAGCGTGCAGCTGGTGGGCGACGATCTCTTCGTCACCAACCCGAAGATCTTCCGCGAGGGCATCGACAAGGGCATCGGCAACGCCATCCTCATCAAGGTCAACCAGATCGGCACCCTCACCGAGACGCTGGAGGCCATCGCGATGGCCGACGCGAGCCGCTATGCCGCGATCGTCTCGCACCGTTCGGGCGAGACCTGCGACACCACCATCGCCGACATCGCGGTGGCGACCACGGCGACGCAGATCAAGACCGGCTCGCTTTGTCGTTCCGACCGCGTCGCCAAGTACAACCAGTTGCTGCGGATCGAGGAAGCGCTGGGTGCGGAAGCACGCTATGTCGGTCGTGATGCCTTCATCAGCCTGGGGCGACGCTGATTCGCGCAAATGGTTCGCCTTCTCGCCCTCGTGCTGCTGGTCCTGATCGTGTTGCTCCAGTTGAAGTACTGGCTCGGCAGCGGTGGCGTGCGCGAGGTCAAGGACTTGCGTGCCCGGGTCGAGGCGCAGGCGCGCGAGAACGCCGACCTCGAAC